>JAYUUT010000356.1:0-20157 GCA_043754455.1 Myxococcales bacterium | reverse complement strand
AGGTCGGCAAGAATACCGACGCGCTGCTCGTGACAGTGGATTCGATCCCTTTTGCCAGTGGTGATGGCCCTTTTTCCGTCCGAGCGCTTGACGCCCTGGATGGCGATGCGCCCGGGGCAAATCGGACCCTAGATGGGCCAGATCTTCCGGTCGACGCGATGGGGCCCCTCCCCGTCGACGCCACGGAAACACGGGTCGATGGTTCGACGACCGCGGGGTCTACCGGCGACGCGGCAGCCTCCGGTCCTGATGAGGCGCCTTCCCGTATCGACCTGGCGGCCACGGCTGCGCCGCCCGTTGGCCCGGACACGGGGCCGCTGAACCTCGCCGACATGGCGTTTTTCAACAACCCCAATTCGGATGCCTGGACACCGGATATCGCCGCGCGTGATGGCTCTGAAACCGAGGGGCCCGACGCGGACAACTTGGAACCCGACGTTTCACCGCAGGACGCAGCACCTTGGGACACAACACCGCCCGACATGGCGTACCTCGACATAACTAAAGCCGATGTTGCAGAGGCCGATGCCGCGGGAGCTGACGCCGCAGCTGACGCCGGGATGCAAGACGCGCTACCGGGGGGTCCGTCATTTATCGTGGGTTCCTTCGTCAAAAGCACCGTGACGACCGTGCCGACGCTGCAAACAATCAGCCACGGACTCGGGTCGCCACCACGGGCCCTGGTCATGTGGACCGTGGGGGCCACTGATACAGCGGTCGTCCCCGACTACCGTTTCGGTATGGGTCTATCAGACGGGCCCTCGGGGACCAGTCGGGCATGGGCGATGGCCAGCCAAGATGGAGTCACTCGAACTAAAAACAGCCGGGCCTTCGCCGCCAAGGCGATAGCCATCATACAGTGGGGGCAAATCACTGTAGCCGAAGCCGATCTCGTCGCGTGGGACGACCTGACCATTCAATTACGCTGGACGACAAACGACAATGTCGCGCGGGTGATCCACTACATGGTGGTCGGGGGGCCGGACGTAAAAGCCAAAGTCGTGACCTGGAATGCCCCGACAACACCCTCTCAAGTCAATGTAAATGGCGTGGGCTTTGCGCCTGAAGTGGTTCTCCATCTGGGGGGGGGCAGCGGGTACACGGCGCCTCCGCCGTCCTCGGACATCGCGGCGATTCTGTTGCTTGGAGCCATGGATGCACGCGGCGGACAATGGACTGTTAGCCCGAACGCCATCAACGGCCAGAAGCCGAGCGACACCCAGCGGATCCAATCGTCCAGCAGTTGTTTGCAGGCGATCGACGCCACCCTTGCCGTACATAAGGACGCCCGCTTCGCCGGCATGACCAGCGATGGCTTTGCCTTGGATTTCATAACGGCCTCGGGGAGTGCCAGCCAGATGGTCTCTCTTGCGATAAGCGGCGTCAGCGCCCGGGTTGGCAGTTTTAACAAATCACCCGCGGCTGCGCCCGCCCGGCAACAGGTGGCGGGCCACGGTTTTCGGCCGGGGCTGCTGATGATGGCCAGCTGGCAGGCCCCCGCAGGGGCCCCGGGCCCGCATAGCCGCTTCGGGCTCGGAGCAAGCGACGGCCTGCGTTCTGGGGCCATTGCATTCACGGACGAAAACGGCGCAAATCTGTCCTCGGTTCGCAGCGTCGGGCAAAACGACGTGGCTTTTCTCAAGGCCGACGATGCACTCGGAACGGTCCAGGCCACCGCCCAGGTCGCCAGCTATGATGCCGATGGGTTCTCGCTGGACTGGACTATCAACGATGCGGTGAGCACCGAAATTCTGTTCTTGTCGCTCGGTCCGCCCCGCTGAACCAAATCGAGGATCCAGCGCTAACCCAGCCCCGGCAACGGACCGTTGCAGAACTTCGCGCGGCCGTAGACGTTGCCGTCGACGCCAAAAATGTTCTGGATCGCAACCAGCAGATCGTTGTGCGATCGCCCACCAAATTGCAGCCACCGCCCAGGACGCACCCTGCCGCCCGCGCGGCCCGCCAGCATGAAGGGCATGTCGTTCTGCCCGTGGGTGTTGGGCGCCGAAATCTCGGTGCCCCAAAACACCAGCGTGTTGTCCAGCAGCGATTGTCCGTTCTCTTGCACCGCGATCAGCCGATCCAGGAAATACGCGAACTGCGACGCGTACCAAATCTGGATCTTCCGGATCGCATCCGGCCGGTAGCCACGGTCATGCTGATACCCGTGGTGCGTGTCCTTGAGCTCCAGCCACGGGAACGTGTTGTTCGCAGACGAATCCGCCCACTGAATGGTTCCCACGCGCACCAGATCGCACGCCATCGCCGCCACCATCATGTCCATCATCAGTTTGCCGGTGCGCGGGATGGGCTCGTCGTTCGACAGATCGACGTAGCCGTCACCGCCCTTCAACGTCGCCCCGGCGTACGGCGCGTCCAGGTCGGGACCGAGGGGGGGCGCCGCGCACGCGGTGGCGGCCGGCAGCTGGGCCAGGCTCTTCTCAATCTCGCGCAGGCCGGTGAGGTGCGCGTCCAGGGTGCGGCGGTCGCCCGCCCCCAGATTCAGCGAGAATTGCCGGCATTCCTCCATGACCGCGCTGACCACCGACTGCGATCGTTTCTTCTCACCGCCCGTGTCGCCCGCGAGATCCTTGAACAGACGATCGTAAATGGCGCGTGGGTTCACCGCGGGCGGGACCGGCTTGCCGGGCGCCGAATAGATGATGGTGTCGCCCGGGTGCACCGTCCCGCCGAACACAGACACCGACGGCCACCGCGTCGCCAGTTCGATGGTCTTGAACTTACGATCGCCGCCCAGCTTGTCACCCAGCATCTGGTCGATGGAACGCCCCAGCGCGAAGCCCGCGTTGCCGCCACACGTGTTGTATGGCCCGGGCGGCAGAATCTCGCCGGTCAGCAGGCCGCCCATTCCACGCGCGTGCGGATGCCCCGCCCCCTCGCTGGTGACCCTGAGATCGATCCCCGACAGCACGAGAAGGTGCTGCTTAAGCCGCTCGAGCGGTTGCAGGCTGGCCCCCAGCGTGAAAGCGTTCTCGGACCCGGTGGGACGCCACGACGGCATGTCCGTGCCGCCCGGCGAGTAGTAGACGATGAACCGCTGGGGCGAGGTGGCGGCGCGCGCGCGGCCCATCGGCAGCATCGCCTCCAGCCACGGCACTGCCACCGCCGCGCCGCCCGCGCCGCGCAGCACAGTCCGACGAGAGACAACAGGCTTCATCGGTCCACCTCCTTGTACATGAACGCGTCGATCTGGGTGAGCGCGGCGACCAGTTCGGACACCTTGCCTCCCGCCTGCACGAACGCCGCGTCCAGCGTCGCCAGCCCGCACGCGTCCCGGTCGGTGATGCCGCGGCCGTATCCAAACGAGTACCAGTGCGCCACATAACACCGACGGACGTCGGCGCTGCGCGCCAGCCGGGCCATGAGATCCACCGCGCCGGTGAAGCGTCCGGGTACATCGGTGCCCGTCAGCTCGCCCGAGGTGTCGATGGGATTGCCCTGGTCAATGGTCCGCAGCAGCCCGACCGCATCGAACGACTCGAAGGCGAAACCCAGCGGATCCAGCAATATATGACAGCCGACGCATTTGGCGTCCTGGCTGTGCGCGGCGAAGCTCTGCCGCGTGGTCTGGCCGGGCTGGGGTTTGGGCGGAACCGCCATCACGTCGGACGGCGGCGACGGCGGCGGCGCGCACAGCAGAGCGGCACGGATGAAGTAGCCGCGCTGAACGGGGTTGGTCTGCGTCCCGGGCGACAGGGAGGCCAGCACGCCCGCTTGGGTCATGAACCCTGCTGCGCGCGCGGGATCGAGGGTGACCTTCTCGAAGGCCGGGCCCTTGGGTCCGGTGACACCGTAGAACTTCGCTACGTCCGCGTTCATGAACGTCGTGGGCGACGTGAGGAGCGCGGCCAGATTTCCAGGGCCGTTCCAGACGGCGTCGTCGACAAAGCGCCTTGTCTCCTCGGCGAGCTGCGCGCCGAGGCCCGCGGTCCACCGGGGGAATACCTTCCGATCCTTGGCTAGCTCGGCGATGCCACCGGTCTTGAACGCCAGCCCATGGAAGGTCCCGATCAGATCGTGGGCGCGCGTGTCGCCCAGCATGCGGCGGGCCTGCGTAAGTATCTCGGTTTTGGTGCCCAGGCGACCGCCGTGCGCGGCGGTGAACAACGTGGGATCGGGCATCGATCCCCACAACAGGTAAGAAAGGCGCGAGGCGATCTCGAAGTGGTCGAGCTTGCGCACGTTCGCATTGCCGGCGACGGGCAGGCCCACCTCGGCGCGGTACAGGAACTGCGGCGCCTGCAGCATCGTGCGCAGCACCGTGGCGATGCCGGTGCGGAAGTCCGTATCGGCGCGCGCGCTGCGATATACCGCCAGCAACCGGTCGCGCTCGCCCGCATCCAGCGGACGGCGGTACACACGCTGTCCGAACGCCCGCACGAAGGTGGTGGCGCACGGGGTCTCGCCCGCGGCGACCGGATCACACCCCAGCAGCGACGCGAAGGTCTTGGCATCGGTGGTGGCGCGTTCAGCCATGGTCTTGGCGGCGTTGAAGTACTGCTCGAGCAGGAGGCGGGAGAAGTCGAGCGCCAGCGCGTCGTTGCCGAACTCGGTGCTGCCCACCTCGGCGGGGAACACGTCGGCGGGGCGGGTGGCGTCGCCCAGCAGATCCCTCACGGTGTTGTTGTATTCGGGGCGCGTGAGGCGGCGGACCGGGGCAGGCATTGGAACGTCGGCGCCCACGCACGTCCCGGTCGGCGTTGCGAGGCCCGGCGTTGCGAGGCCCGGCGTTGCCACGCCCGGCGAGGCGACGCCCGGCGATGCCACGCCCGGCGATGCGACGCCCGGTGATGCCCCGGGTGCCCCGGCGCTGGGGGGTGGGCCGCGGTCCTGCGCACGGGTAGCGCCGGGTGCGCGCGCGCCGGGCTCATCGCTCGAAGCGCCGATCTCGCCGACGCACCCGGACAGCGTCAGGCTGAGCAGACACGCGCGGGTTGACGAACGGGAGGGGAGGCGTCCGCGGGTTCTTCGCGTCATGCGGCGGCGATCTGGCGTTTCATTTCGCCTAACAGACAGGACCACCGCGACGAACGCGACATCCGAACGGAGCGCAGACACGCTGGATCTGCCCGATTTCCCTGGGGTTTTTCTATTTTCTGTTTTTTTTCGGCTCTGCCTCGGCCTCGCAGAGAAAGGAGAATTCCCGGTCGCAAGGACGCGGAACCCAGGCCCGCTCGTAATCCACCAGGACACAGAGCCCGGCGTCGTCACGGCGGCCCGGCGGGAAGCCGGGATGTCGCAGCGGCTGGCCGTCGGTCCATCGAAACGTCCCCCCCTCACCGTCTCCGCGCGCGCCGATCCAGTACGAGCCAACAGTCGCCAGCGTGACGAAGGACGCCTCGTCGGGCGTCTCGAGAGTCGCTAGGTGCGTTCCAATCCTTTCACACGCAGCGGACGCCTGGGCCCAGGTCCCGGGGCGCGGGAACAGGCGGTACGCGTGGTGCGTGGCTTCGTGAACCACCCAGCCGGACTTCTCACACATGAAAGGCGCCGTCTGGTTGCAGTCGAGAGTCTGCCAGCCTTGCCCGGCCCCCAGGGCCGATGGCTGGACCTGAATCGTGCACCGGGGCATCGACCGGGACGGAAGCTCCATCCATTTGCCGACCCCCGAGAAAAGACTTCCCGGTCGGTCGTAGCCGACGAACGTGGCGATGTTGCCGCCAATGGCCCAGCAGGTGCTGTGGGCCGCCTCCCACGTCTGCGGTCGATCGAAGCGGACGTAGCAATGGTCCGTGCCGGCCCACACGCTGCCGAGGGGACGCGGAGGACAGGAAATACAACGCCGCGTGCACCCATCCTGATCGTCAGCGTCGCCGTCGTCGCAATCCTCTTCCGGGTCAACGACGCCGTTGCCGCATCGAGCGACCAAGGGCACCCGTCCGTCCTGGCGATCGCGCGCCCGGCGCTGGCTGGTCAGGAAGGTCACGAGACCGGCGAACGCCATGGCCATCAGGATCAGGGGCACCAGAACCGCCGGCCGGCGCAGCGCCGCGGTGACGCGCACGATCGGGGGAGGACGGCTGATCGCCAGGACCAGGTCTTCCATCGAGGGGAACCGTTCCTCCGCGCGGGCCGCCAGGCCTCGCTCGAACACGGGCGCGCGCCAGCGGGCGCCCCGCCGCGGCTGCGGCCTCACCCGGTGGTCCTCGACCACACGCCGCAGATAGGTGGCCACGTCCTGCGACCCTGCGCCGGGAAGCCCGAACGGGAACACGCCATACAGCGCCACGTGCAGGGCCACACAGAAGCTGAACTGGTCGCTTTTGAAATCGGCGTCCTTTCCGCGGAGCTGCTCCGGCGCCATGAAGGCCGGGGTCCCGGCCGGCGGGATCCCGCGCGCATCGGCCTCGCCCGTCGCGACGGCGGGGAAGACCGGCCGCGCCCTCGCTAGCCCGAAGTCCGTGACCAGAACGCGGCCGTCGGTTCCGATGAGGACGTTGTCGGGCTTGAAGTCGCCATGGACCACGCCTGCCGCGTGCGCGGCGGCCAGACCGCGGCCCGCCATCGTAAACAACGATTGGATCTCGTCCAGACCGCGCGGTTCACGGCGGAGCCATGCCGTCAGCGTCTCGCCCTCGACGAGCTCGAGCGCGATGAAGACCTGTCCTTCGTGCGTGCCCGCGTCGTGGACGCGAACGACGTTTGGATGGGACAGCCGCGCCAGCGCCCTGGCTTCGGAGAGCAGGCGTTCCCGCTCGTCCGCGGTGCCGATCTGTCCACGGGGCACCTTGAGCGCGACGACCCGATCCAGTTCCGGATCATGCGCACGGTAGACCACGGCGGCGCCCCCATGGCCCAGCACATCGACGATCCGGTAACGGCCGATCATCGTGCCTGCGTCAGGCGGAAGGAAGTATCTGGCTGCGTGCGCGACCACCGTCTCGCAGTCCGTGCACCGCGCGACATGCGCGCCGGCCGCCCGCGCGGACGCACGATCGAGCGCCCCCTGGACGAGCGCCAGCACGGTCTCGTCGTCGAGGCAGCTCATGGGATCCGCTCTTGCAATTGTGTCACCGGCGGGACAAAAATGCACGGTGATGCTTTCGCGGCTGTTCCTCGAGTATCTGAGCGGCGAGGCCGATCCCCCCGTATCGACCCCGCACCTTGAGGAGACGCTCCGCGCGCTGGTCGACGACGGACGGACGACGTGGCCCGACCTCGGGCTCACACCGGAGATCTTCATCCAGCACCTGGCCCAGCGCCTGCCGAAGAAAGGCGACGTGCTTCAAGCGTTGCAGAGGACGCACGGGGCCGATCTGTATATCGCCTGCGCGTGCGCACATGGCGTCCCGACCGCGCTGACCGCCTTCAATCGGCACTTCATGATCCCCCTCGGGACGTACCTGGCGCGGCGCGACGCCTCCGCGGGACATGCCGAGGATCTCAAGCAGGCCGTGAGCGAACGTGTCCTGGTGGACCAGGGAGGCGGCCTCCCCCGCGTCGGCACGTACACGGGCGCGGGACCGCTTTCGGCGTGGCTGCGGATCGTCGCGGTTCGGCTGGCGGTGAATCTGCGGAAGACACTGAATGGGGACGCCGGCAGCGCTGTCGATCCCACGGATCTTCCCATGGCGGCGCCCGATCCCGAGGTCGGCTACCTCAAGGCGCGCTACGGCAGGGAGTTCAAGGGCGCCCTTGCCCAGACGCTGGCCCGTCTGTCTCCGCGTAGCGCCAGCGTCTTGAGGCTGTACTTTTTGCAGGGGTTGACCGCGCGTGCGATCGGCACCATTCACAACGTCTCGGACCGGACCGTACACCGGTGGTTGACCATGACCCGGCAGCGCGTCCTCAGCGAGACCCACCGGCGCTTGCGCAAGAGGCTCGACGTCTCGACGTCTCAGCTGGACAGCCTAATCGCAGTCTTTTACACCGAGCTGCGCCTCGAGATCGAGAAGTTCTCGGACCGGCCCGTCCGGAGCTGAGTCCTAGAGGGTGTGCAGGAACGCGACCAGGTCACGCTTCTCAGATGATGAGAGTTGGGTCTGTAACACAAGATTGAAGAATTCGACTGTGTCATCGATGGTTAGCAACCGGCCATCGTGGAGATAGGGTGGGGACTCTTTGAGCCCTCGCAAGGGGAAAGTTTTAATAGGACCATCGGGTTTAGTTTGTTGCCCATTTATCAACCGATGTTCGAAAAATCGATCGACTTGCAGGTCATGCATATCATTGTCGGTATAAAAGGGCGCGCGATGGCAAGAGGCGCAGCGCGCCTTGCCCACAAACAATGCCTGCCCTCGAAGCTCTGCGGCTGTCGCCTGCGATTTTATAAGCTTGCCGTAGAGATCTAATTTCGGTGCCGGAGGAAAGTCCATCAATTCTTGGAACTCAGCCATTGGGTGCACCTGACTTCCGCGCTCAAGCGGGTTGATCCCCTTTTTCTGCGCAGACACGGGATCCCCGTCGAAATACGCCGCCCGTTGTTCAAATTCGGTAAAATCTTCCACGCTACGCAGAGCCCGCTGCGAGCCGAATAGCCTCTGAATGCGAACACCTCGCAAAGTCGGCGTGTCGATGCGGTTACGTTTTTCCTGAGGGCGAATGTCGCCGACCAAATGGGTCGCGCCGTTGGTGTGGCCGTTGACGTGGCAATCGAGACACGCAACGCCCGTGCTCGGCCTAATAGATCGGCGATCATCGGTTAGATTGAATTGTTGCTGAGCAAAGGGGGTGACGAGCAAACGCAAACCGTCTAACTGTTTCGGGTTGAGGATGTTTTTGAACAACTCAAAGAAGTTATCCGTGGTGACCAGCTGCCCTTGCGACACATCGCCGAGTTCTGGCCTTGTAGTCAAGAAGATGGCCGGGGGAAATTCGGGAACAAAGCGATCCGGTAAGTCAAAATCCAAGTCAAAACGTTCAAGATCACGTCCCGTCTGACGTTTGAGCTCGTCGATATGGAATTTTGGAAACACCATACCACCCTCCGCGTGGTTGGGATGAGGGAGGGGGAGAAATCCAGCAGGAAAAATGTCGCGAGCCTTTATCTCCTCCGGGGAAAGCCGCGCCAACCCGTCCCAGGTTTGTCCCACGTGCATTCGAGCGCGCACCCCTTCTTGCACCGCTTTTCCGCGGGTCATGCGCGAGAGTGATGATTTTTCCGTCAGGTCATAACGAAATTCAAGCAATGTCTTCTGTCGAAGCGCCACCACCGGTCGAATCATTTGTCCAAGCGTGAGCACGGAGGGGAAATCGACATGCTGATCACCCGGCAAGGGCCCGGCAGCCACTGCAGGTGGCTTGTCTTTGACGGGATCGGCGCCAAGTTCAGCCTTCTGCTGGCCTGCCAATTTTGAATCCTCGTCAGGGTTCACCCCGCACCCCACGGGGGCCGTCGAGGCGAAAACGAGAGATATGAACTGTACCCGGAAGGGTGTAAGGGGATGTCTCATGGATGATCCTAGGTAAGGGTTGAGTGCCCTGCCCTTGCATGGGATGTGCCAGCGTCATACCGATTTTTTTCGTTTAACGACCTCACCCGTCGTCCGGTGTACGTTTCGGAGCCGCTACAGGCGTCTGAAAAGGGTGTCGCTTACGAGCCCGCAGATCCCAACAGGGTCGCCGTCCAGGGCTCCAGTTTGTCGAGGCAGCTGTCGATGGGCCTGCTTCCCGCGTCGATTTTTTGGACGCACCTTGGCCCACGTACAGATGAGGATCCCTAAAGATGACGAAACGCTTGGTCGCGGCACTATGTTCTTTTGGTTTGTTGGCTGGCTGTCGGGATACAGCTGATGGAGGCGCGAGTTCCGAGGGAGGCCGCGGAGGAACAGGATCTTCTGAGGGTGGCGCCACCATGGTGGCCCCTGGCGGCGCTGGCGGCAGCGTAGTCACTGGCACGGGCGGCTCGTCCCCCGCCGACGCAGGCTCGGGTGGGGCCACGCCACCGACGGTCGATAGCGGCCCGAGCGTTTCTATGCCGATGGGCAGCATGATGATCACGGCAAAGTCCGGCGGAACGTTGGTGAGCGGCGGCGCCACCTTAGTGGTCCCCGCTGGGGTATTCGACGCGGACAAGGTTCTAACCGTAAGCGTGAAGGCTCCTGCCGCCAGTGACCCTGGGCGCGCCAACCTCGTTAGTAACATTTTTGATTTCGGGCCCGACGGAACCACATTCACCGTTCCGGTGTCGTTGACGTTGCCCCTGACCGGCACGGTCCCAGCCGACAAGAACGTGGTTGTCGCGTGGCTCGACACGGCTAGCGGGCAATGGTTTCCGGTCGTCTCCACAATCGTCGGAGACAAAGTGACAGGACGCATTTCCCACTTCAGCCGTTACTCTTTGGTCCTGCTAGCAAAGGACCAATTCTGTCCTTTTGCTGGCGCCTGCGGGGGCTCGCTCGAAGGCACGTGGAAATACACCCAGGCCTGTCTCAAACCGCAAGAGTCTGAGGCGTTCAAGTGTGGAAGCACCGGCGGAACCGTGATGCTACGCCAGGAGTACACCGTCGGAGGAACCGTTACCATCGGGCAGGGCCGGTTCACGGCTGACCAAATGATTCAGGGAAGCGCAACGCTGTTTTACACTCCAGCCTGTATGGCGGTCGTCCGTGAAAGTATGCCGACGGCCGACTGCACCACCCTGCAAGCCGCGTGGCGCAAGGAAAAGGACCCAACCAAGCCCGAGATTCCGTGGGTGTGTGCGGGATCGGTCGAGCAAGGCTGTTCGTGTAAGCTCACCAATGGTCTGGCGCAGAAAGTTGCGGGCACGGTGGCCATCGAAGGCCAAAAAATCACCTTCAACCAAGAGGGAAAAAAGCCAGGAACCGCCGACGACTTCTGCGTTCAGGGAAACAATCTTTCGGTGAAGGGTGCCGACGGAGAAGTCTACACCGCAATCAAACAGTAGTTTTCGGCTTTAGGCGGCTCTCCAGATGTCCGCCTGGTCCTCCTCGGCGACTGTGGGGGCTCGGCGACGGCGGACACCAGTGCGACCGTACGCGTCTGGGCGGAGGCGTCGGGCGATGAATCGCAGCCTTCATCGGTGCAAGGGAAGTAACGGTAAACCCGTCCGCAATGGGGCAGTCTACTCCCAGGTGGTTTGTATGACGACATCGCCGAACCGACACGGGCCTTCCTTCACTTTTGCGCTTGTGTTAGCGGGCTGCGCGGGCACAATCGCGACCGACCCTGAGCCCGCCGGAACGGGAAACGCGACTCCGACAATGCCCGGCAAGCCCGGCCCGGGTGCCGGCGCGGGCGGGGGACCGGGTCTCGTTGCGGGACCGGAGGGTGGATTTTCGGTTGCCAATCCGCCTCCTCCCGCGAAAGAGACACCAGCCCCTATAGGACCCGAGGATCTCAATGCCAGCTGCAAGCTCGACAGCGCGCACCCACGACGGGCGCTGCGTTTGTCGAACGCCGAGATTGTGGCGTCACTACGGGCCATTAGCCCCTTCAACGATGCGGGCATTCCGCAAGGCTTCGCGGTTGCAGGGTTCGGAAGCAAGCCTGACGATCGACTTTCGGTCTCTTTGGATTTTCACGGCAGCGTCGACTCCATGGCCAGCGCCGTGGCTGCCAAAATCTCGGCATCCCCAGGGTCGAATCAGTTGGCTGTTCTCCCCTGCCCTGTCACCGATTTCGGAAAAAATGAAGCGTGTACCACGACATTCTTGACGGCAGCCTCGGCGCGGTTGCTTCGGGGGATGGCGACGCCCCAGGACGTGACCAAACTTTTCGATCTCGTCAAGGGCATCGCCCAACGATCTGATGGCAAGACGGCCATCGAATATGCTGTGCGGGCGCTTGCGTTGCATCCCAAGGCGGTTTACCTGCTCGAAGGTTTGGATCTGCCCGCCGGAGCCAACCCCGGGACGCCTTCGTTCCTCAGTGCGGGTGAGATGGCCTCTTTGGTTTCCTACCGCATCCTGGGCAAGCCGCCGCAGCCCCAATTGTTGATGGCCTTCCAAACCATCAAGACCGCGCCGACACTGGCGGCAATCCAGCAGATCATAGCCAACAATTTCTCCTTGGCTGAGTTGCAAAAGGGGGCGACTGATTTCTTCGCCGCATGGCTCAATGTCGACGACGTGTCTCGTCTGGTGCGCGACCGAAAAAAACACCCCATGGTGAACGATGCGTTTCTCCTGCGCTTGCAGACTGAGACTTACGACGCAATAGCAAAAGCGATGTCAGCGCCGCAGGTCAGTTTCGCCGATGTGCTCACCAACGAACAGCGTGTGGCCAGCACGGGGGACAACATGTCGACCTTTATTCCCAAATTCGGTCGCCCCGGGCTATTCACCCTGCCGGGCGTGATAGCGACCGTGTCGACCGTCGACCACACGGATATCCCCAGACGGGGTCGTTATTTGCTCAAACAACTGTTCTGCGACACCGTTCCCAGCCCCCCGGCCAATCTGACGACGTCGCTGCCGCCGCTGCCCGGCACGCCATCCGAACGCCAGCGTTTCGAACGGATCGAAATGGAACCGACCTGCGGCGGCTGCCACAGACGGGTCAACGGGCTTGGGTTCGCCCTAGAAAACTACAATGAAATGGGTGTGGTTCGTGCCGATGACGAATACAAGAACCCCATCGTCACCGCGGCCTCGCACCTGGTTGGCGAAAAGAAGCTTGCCTTCGCCGACGCCAAGGATTTGTTCGCCCAAGCGGCGACCCACCCGGTGGTGCAGAACTGCCTTGCGATCCAAGCTTTTCGCTATTTTGCCCGTCGAGACGAACGTGGTGCCGAAGATGCTTGTCTTATCCGAGATGTCGCGGCTTCCGGGCGGGCAAAGGGGTTCGGGCTCATTGACATGTTCACCGATACGGTCGCCCGAACCGTGTTCGCCAAACGTGGCAACTAGAAGGAGTCTGTCCATGGTGCTTGTGAAAAATGGCCGTCGCGGTTTTCTTCGCCACCTTGCGGGAACAGGTTTTGCTGCTTCCAGCATGCGCTTTCTTCTGGGCAGCGCGGAGGCGCAGACGTTTCCGAAACGGGTCTTGTTGGTTTTCACCAACGCCGGGCGCGGCTCCCAAAGCCGCTCCACGGGCATCGGGGCTGGGTACACGCTGGGCGCAAGTTATGCCGCTTTGGCGCCGCTGCAGAGCAAAGTTCTGATCCTGGATGGTCTTAAGATCCATCCCCATACCGGGGAAGAACACCCCTGTGGCAAAGCGGCCCTGTTTACCGGCCGCCCCGCCGCGAAGGGCAACTGGCGGTCCTCCGGCATGTCGTTCGATCGCTACCTGGCGGGCAAATTGACGTCCGGGGCTTCGTTTTTCACCGGTACCTACAACGGATCTGGCAGCGGTGACGCTGGCGGCATCGCGAATCCCGTAAGCTGGAACGGCGCTGGCAGTGCTAATGATGCCTTTGTGGGGACCAGCACCGCGCTGATATCGAAACTGTTTGGCGCCGGCACGATGTTGCCCCCAACGACGCCAATGCAAACGCCCATGCCCGGTGGTGTGCCGTCGCCTGTCTCATCGAAGGACCAGAACGAGGTCGCGCTGTTCGACTACCTTACGGCCGAGGTCAACTCCCTGAAGGGCATCGCCCCCAAATTGGAGCTGGAAAGACTTGAGCTGCATGTGCAGGCTCTCCAGCAGCTGCGCAGTCGTTTTGCCAAGGCACCCGCTGCTGGTATGAATCCAGCGAACCCGGTGGTCACTCTGCCGCCCGCGATGGTCACGCGGCAATGTGGTGCCTCCGTCGCGCTTACGGGTGCCAGCACCAAAACCGACGAGATAAGCCTGGTCATCGCCAATGCCTTTGCCTGCGACCGCGCCCGTATAGGCGTGGTCCGTATTGGAGCCGAGGAGCCGTACCACGACACCAGCCACCTGACCACGACCACTGGCCGGGATAACTTGCAGCGCATGGATCGGGAGTGGACTGCGAGTTTTGCTAACCTATTGGGCTACCTGAATTCGTTCCAGGAAGGTTCAGGCACAGTGCTGGACAACACCCTGGTTTTGTGGGGCAGCGACTGTTGCGGCGAATTTGGCGTCGGTATGGACGGCGGCCCGAAGCTGCCGGGTGAACAAGACAACGCCAACGGGATTCATAACACGGCCTACATGCCCTTCGTTCTAGCAGGCAGCCTGGGCGGGAAGATTAAGACGGGGCAACGCGTTTTGGCCACGGGACGCAGCAGCCTGGATCTGTACCGAACTGTAGCGGCGCAACTGGGTGTGGACGCCTCAGACTTTGGCGATGCGGCTTTTGCCAAAGGCCCCCTGACAGAAATTACCGGATAGCCAGCCCCTCCGGCCCGGCCCGGCGCGCGTCCGCGTCGTCAGCGGTTCGACAACCCGCCCATCTTGACGAAGCTCTCCACCGTCGGCCGCCACTTCTTGAACGCGTCCACGTCCGCCTTCACGGTAGGCACATTGACCGGCGCGGTCTCGAACAGCTTCGCCGCCTGAGCGATTGTCGCCATCAACGCCTCCTGATCCCAGACGGGTAGGCTGCCCACCCGCTTTACCTCGGCGCGGAACTTGGCGTCCAGGTCGGGGATGCCACGCACCTTGATGGCCAGCTTACCGACGGGCGGCGCCAGGGCAGTGGTCATGCGATTCTTGTCGTCGCCGCTGTTCAGAGCCTCGGCCCAGAAGCACTGGTCCGAACCATGCGGCATGATGACGAAGCGCGAGTCGACCGGATTGTCGTACAGGTAGTAGTTGTTGCGGTTAAAGTAATAGCTGTCCATGTCGCCGAGCACGGCCGCCGTGGCGAAGGCGGTGATGAACTCGTCCAGGTTCATCCGCTTGCTCACCTCGGCGGCGAAGGTGGCGTTGGGCGTATTCTTGATGGCGGTGGCCAGCGCGATCACGTCGTCGCGCGTGCGCATCTCCTGCTTCTCGTCCTTGAGGACGAGCGCGATCGGGCTGGTGGGGCTGTCCACGAAGTCGGACGGGCCAGCCGAGAGCCAGGCGCCCTCGTACAGGTTCCCTTGCTCTTTGCCCTTGCCGAAGTTGCGCCTGAGGAAGTCGTTGTCGACAGCCTCGCGAATCTCGACGATGCCGTTGACGTAGCCGTTGATGGTCATCACGGCGTACGCGGTCAACGAAGCCGGCACGCCCGCGCGCCGGTAGATCTCGTCGGCCAGGTGCTCGTTTATCTTGCTTAAGTCCTGCAGCTGGTTCTTCAGGTACAGCTTGTCAAGGCCGTACAGCTTCTGACCGGGCACGAACTGGTCGAACTTCAGGCTCAGGCTGGGCCGCTGCTTGATGGTCTGGGCCGGGTTGTAGATCCCACCGCCCTGACGCACGCCCGAGTTCGGCAACGTGATCCCGTCGAAGGTGAAGGTGCAGGAGACGCGCGTGTCTGAGCGACTCTGCACCGCCTTGATGTTCTCGGGGGCGATGGTGATCTCGATCTTGTGCAAAAAGGACAGATCGAAGACCCTGGCTATGTTCGACGGCAGGGTGGAGGCGTCGCCGGCCGACGCTCCCGCCTCGGTGGGTCTGGCGCCATCGATGGGAGGCGAGCCGCCGTCCGGCCTGGTGCCGGCATTTGGGTTGCCGCCGGCTCCCGCTCCACCGGCACCCGCTCCACCGGCGCCCAAGCTGGCGTCGCCGGCAGCGGTGCCGCCGGCTCCCGCGCTTGGTGTCCTCGCAGAGCCGCCCGCACCGCTGGGTGAGCCGCCGGGCACGCCCTCGGTGCCGCCTGTGCTCGGCGTTCCCCTCGACGGGCGGTCGCCATCTGGGGCACAGGCGAGCAGCATCGGGGCAAACGCCAGCGAGAGGGTTGCGACGGTTCGGTGAGGGAAGGGCACCTTCCTACAGTATTCTCAGACGCTTGCGGCACGCGTTTCACAGGTTGCGCAACTTATCCGCACAGCAGATGCGTCGTGGCCAGAGACTCCGTTCGCGTTGGAGATTTGTACGCGACGGCCTCGCCTGCGGTCCGCCACGCTGGCCCGCGGTGAAAGTGAATTCCGCACTCGACGTAACGGGGGGCAGGCACCGCGGAGCTACCTTCGAAGGCGATGAGCAATGAGCGCCGCCTCCGGGATCCCCGCACATTCTTCCTGGGGCTGGCCCTGTTCCGCGCCACTGCGGCGTGCATGGGCCAGATCGAGCCCGGCGGCGACGCCTTATCCTCGCCAACGGGCCAGCCTGGTGCACGTGCCAGCGACACGCGCCAGCCCGGCAGCGGCGCGGCGCCGCAAATGGGTGCGGCGCCGGTGCTGGGCGAGGCACCGCAGATGGGTGCGGCGCCGGTGCTGGGCGAGGCGCCGCAGCGCCCGTCCACGCTTGGCCCGGTCGCGCTGCGCCGTCTGAACAACGTCGAGTACGAGAACACCATGATCGATGTCCTCGGCGCCAAGCTGGGCGTCACGGCGATGTTCGTTCCTGACGACCCCGCACTCGGCTACACGAATCAGGCCTCGGCACTACAGCTGACACCCCTTATCGCGGAGCAATACTACGCCGCCGCGATCCGGCTGTCGGACGGCGTCGATCCGGGCGCCCTCGCGCCATGCGCCGTCAACGCGAACAGGGGCGGCTGCTCCGACATGTTCATCACCTCGCTAGGGCGCAGGCTCTACCGACGGCCGATCACCGACCCCGAGCGCATCGCTTACCGTGCCCTCTTCGACCAGAAGGTGGCACGGACGGACTGGCCAGGCGCTGTGCGCCTGGTGGTCAAGACGATGCTGCAGTCGCCGTATTTTTTGTACAAGACGGAGATCGGCAGCGGCGCCGGCGTCGAACGGACGCTGACGAACCACGAGATCGCCACGCAGATCTCCTACCTGGTCACCGGGCACCCGCCGGACGCGACACTGTCCGCGGCCGCCGACGCGGGGACCCTGTCGCAAGCCTCGGCGCGCCTGGCGCACGTCGATCGCCTCCTCAAGACCCCTGCCAGCGTTCCCTGGTTGACCGCCTTCGTGTCGCAATGGTTGGGGGTTCAGGGCGTGGCCGATGTCTCGAAGGACGCGAAGCTATTCCCGGCCTACACGGCGGCAACACGCACCGCGGTCCAGGAGCAGGCCAACCGCTTCATCTCCAGCATACTGACCGACAACGCGGGGTCGATCGAGACGCTGTTCAACGCACGGTGGACGTTCGCCAACAAGGACCTTGGCGCGTACTTCGGCGCGAGCCTACCTTCGACGAACTGGCAGAAGGTGCAGGTCCCGCCGACGCAGCGGATGGGCATCCTGACGCAGCCGGCATTCCTGGTCGCCACTTCGAAGGGGGACGACTCGAACGCGATCCGCCGCGGCAAGACGCTGCTCATGCGGATCCTGTGCGGTGAGGTACCGCCGCCGCCGAACGACGTGACAGTCGACCCGGTGGTGGTGCACAACCCCAACGTGACGGCGCGCGAACGCCTCGCGCAGCACGAAAAGGCCGGCAGCGTCTGCGCCGGCTGTCACCGGCTCATGGACCCACTGGGCCTGTCATTCGAGAACTACGACGCCGTGGGTGCCTGGCGAACGATGGACGCTGGCAAGCGGATCGATCCGTCGGGCATGATTATCGGCGTGGCACCGGAGGTCGACGGCGCGATCGCCGGTGCCCTTGATCTGGTCAACCGCATCGCTCCCAGCGACACGCTTAAGCGCTGCGCTGCGCGCGAGGTCACACGGTGGGCGCTCGGCCGCGCGACCGCGACAGCGGCGACCGACACGGGCGCCGCGCGGGACCAGCAGATCCTCGACCTGGTTTTCGCGAAGCTGAAGGCGACCGGTGACGTGCGCAGCGCCCTTACCGCGCTGGTCGAGCGCGACGAGTTCCTGACCCGTTCCGACCGTTAGTCCAAAACCGGGAGTATAACAATGCAAACAAGAGCGATCCTGAAGCGACGCGAGTTCATCCGGGGCCTTGGCGCGGCCAGCTTCCTGGCGATCCCCGTGTTCCGGGAGTCGCTGATCGAGGCCGCAGGCGGCGTCTTCCCGGTGCGGTTCATCCCTATCTTTCTCCCGGGATCCGGGACCAAGGGGAGGTTCAACCTCGCGGGTGTCCTGGCGCCCCTGGCGCCGTTCCAATCAGACGCGATCGAGTTCAAGGGGGTCAGCAACGGCGCCGGCGAATCCGTCTGGGGCGTCACAGGCGAGCCGCACGGCTCCTCGCTGCGCACGATGCTCACGGGAGACAGCAGCGTGAAGGCGAAGGAGAACGCATCGGTGTTCGCCAAGGGCGATAGCATCGACCAGACGATAGGCGCGGCGATCAGCGCCCAACAGACGTTCACCACGCTACAGTTCGGTGTCGTCACCGAGACTAAGTCGAACCCACTTGACCAGCGACGCATGATCTTCAGGGGCGGCGTTCCCCAGCCGCCGGTCGAAGCCCCGGCCGCCATGCTGGCGCGCATCTTCAACGGGCTCGCGATCCCGGCGACGATGCCGCCCGCAGGCATGCCGATGCCGCCTGTCGCCATGATGAAGCCAGCGGACATGTCGGTCGACAACAAGAGCATGCTCGACCTGTTGCGGGGGGAGGTCGCGGGGCTCCAGAAGCTGGCGGGCGTGGGCGAGCAGGCGAAGCTGGACCAGCACCTCACGTCGCTCCGCGAGCTGGAAAAGCAGATCGTCACGGCGTCGGCGACGGGGGCCGCGCCCCCCTTGGCGATGATGCCCCCGGGCGCGGTGGCGCCCCCCGGCATGGTGGCCACCATGCCGGGCGCAGGCTGCACGTCGCCGCCGATTCAGGCGGTCTGCGCCTCGCAAAAATGTGGACTCGCGAAGGATGGCACCACGTCCACGATCGACATCCCCACGGTCACCCGGCAGCAGTTCGCATTGCTGCACCAGGCGCTGCTGTGTGACAAGACGCGAGTCGCGTCGATGCAGCTCCTTGGGACTGCCCACTCGGAGGTCAACTTCAACTGGCTCGGCGTCAAGGAGGACCACCACGCGCTCGAGCACAACCAGACCAGCGGCACGGGCCCGTCGCTCGACAAGGTGCAGACGTTCTTCGCGGGCGAGATCGCAAACTTTCTCAGCCTCCTCAAGACCACGAAGGAGGGCGATGGAACGATGCTCGACCACTCGCTCGTGCTCCTGTTCACCGAGTTCGGCAACGCCGGCGGTCACACGTTCGACGACGTTCCCCTCTGGATCTTCGGGCGTGCCAACGGAAAGGTGACCGCCGGGAGAACGATCGATTACAAGGGCGGCGCTAACAACCTGCTCCTACGCAGCGTACTGAACGGGTTCGGAATCGATCAGCCGGTCGGCGACAAGGTCGGCGGCACCCCGATCGCTCTGGGATGACGAGCTTCATGATGATGTCGCCAACGCAACACCCGCCTCAGTGCGTGCATGTCGAAACACCTGTTACCGACAGGTAACGGAATGACCGGTCGTTCCTCGCAGATCCAGGATCGGTGCCCTGGCCCCGTCCTTGCAATACCCGAACATATGAAAATCGAACCACGATTCGTTGAAACGGTAGAACAGCTAAAGACGCTGTTGCGGGCTGAACGCTCCGCGGTCGCGGTCTACGAAAATGCCCTCGCGGGCGTGCGAGACGTATATCTCGCCGTCCAATTGGAGCGCTGTCGACTTTCTCATCACCAGCGGACGACCTCCCTGCAAGCGGCGATCGACCGATATGCCCGCGACCCGGGGTATGAATCGGATGTTCCAGGCTGGGAATCTTTTCCCCGGTTGTTTAAAACTGCCGGACGCGATGCCGCAATCGCCGCCCTCGAAGAGGGGGAAGATTTTGGCTTGCACGGCTATCGCGAAAGCCTAAGAATGCTTGATGGCGTCGGGCGCACGCTGGTTATTGATGTTCTTCTCCCCGAACAGTTCGCCATTCAAGGGGTCGTAAAACAGATGAAGCAGCATGACCACGCCTCGATCTAAAACACACCGTGGCGACCGACCAACGCCCCCCCGGCTACGCCACCGAGCCTGGCTCGGTATAGCAAATGACCATGATGGTCACGTCATCATCTTGGACCGTCATCCACGCATGAACCGCCGCCATGATCCGATCGCGCACCTTTGGTACCGGCAGCCCCGCCGCCTCGACAATGGTGGCCTCAAGGCGTTCGATACCGAACAACTCGCCGCCAGGGCCCGCAGCCTCCGTAACACCATCTGTGTGCAGCACCATCATATCGCCGTGCTGCATCTTCAGTTCGGCATCCTTCAACGAGCGATCGACGTTTTTCACGGCACACATCCAGGGCCCGTCCGTCGCCACATGTTCGCAGCGTCC
>JAYUUT010000355.1:0-7791 GCA_043754455.1 Myxococcales bacterium | reverse complement strand
GCCACGTCCTGTTTGTCATCGCTGGGACGAACCGCCACGATGGAAATCCCTGGATATTTGGCAACCAGCCGCGCCCTGATATGTGCAAGCCAAGCGTTCTGATTCGCCGCGGTCAACGAAGCCGTGATGACCGCCACTTCGCCCTTACCGCCCAGAATCCGCGCGGCATTGTCCGCCAACGAGAACCCAATGCCTTCGGGGGTCGCCTGGTTCACCAAAAAATCCCGGGCGTCCTCGGCGGTGTCCGCATCCCAGGTGACGATCTTAATCCCACGCCCGCGCGCCTTGCGCAACACCGTCGCGAGCCCGTCTTTATTCTCTACACTGACCGCGATGGCGTCCACGCCTCGGGTGATCCATGCCTCGACAACTTCGTTTTGTTTGGCCGGATCAGTTTCAGTCGGCCCGTCCCACAACAGCTTGATTCCAAGCTCGCGCGCCGCTTCATTGGCCCCCTTGTGGGCGGCTACGAAATACGGATTCCCCTTGTTTTTGGGCATCATTGCGACGGTGACGGTTTTCGCGCCCCGGGCCATTGGGGGCCCTCCCACACCGCCGGGCCCCGTCTTGCGACACGAAACTGCCATGGCCAACACCACCCCCTGCAAACAATTTCTGCGCCTCATCACGCCCGCCTTTGCCGTCGCATCAACAGCTTATTTCCCAAAATCGCCAATACCAACAGCACGCCACCTAGGATACCGGCCAGCTCTGCCGGCTGGTCGGACAACCGCAAACCATTTTGCAAAATAGCCATCGCAAACAGCCCCAACAAGGTGCCTCCAATCGTGCCCCGGCCCCCAAAAATCGATGTACCTCCCAGCACAACCGCCGTTATCGCCATCAGTTCGTACGATGTTCCAGCGTCCGCCTTGGCCTGCCCTAAATGCGCCACGTATACAATCGATGCGAGACTGGCCACGAATCCCGACACTGTGTACACCAGCAGCAGCCGCGACCGCACCGGTATCCCGGCATGCCGCGCCCCCTGCGGTGACAGCCCAATAGCAAACAAACCCCGTCCCAGGGGACTGCGCTCCAACCCCCAATAGATCACCCCAGCTACGACGACCAGAATGGGCAACTGCGCGGGAAACAGCCCGAACAGATAGCTCTGTCCGAGGTCCAAAAACAACTCGGGAAAATCGGTGTAGTTGGCCACGCCCCGGGTCAGCCCTTCGGCGAGCCCCCGGAACAGCGAATAGGTCCCCAGTGTCACAATCAGCGGGGGCACACCCAGACGCGTGATCAACCCCGCGTTCAGGGCACCCGCGGCCGTCCCCATTATCAAAACAAGGGGGATTGCCAAACCAAAAGGCAGACCCACACTTTTCACAAGCCCCCCGAACACCACCGCGCCCAGCCCCATCAACGAACCAACCGACAGGTCGATTCCACCCGTCACGATGACAGGGGTCAACGCCAGCGCCAGGAGCCCTATCTCGGCTGATACCCGCAGCAACTCCATGGCATTGGCTAGCGAAAGAAAATTTTCGCCGGTCGCCGTGAAGATGGCCACTTCGACGAGTACCAGGCCCAGCAGCACCGCTTCGTGCCGTACAGGGTGTTGCTTAGGCGCGCCCATGGACCACCTTTCGCGCGGCCGTCTGCGCCCTGGGCAGCGCGTCCGCGGCCACCGCCAACAATATGATCGCCCCTTGGAGGGCCTTCTCCCAATAGGGGGAGACCTGCAAAAAGGTCAGCGCGGGGCCAATCGTTCCTAGGAACAAAACGCCCAGCAGTGTCCCCCGCAAAGTCCCCCGTCCACCCGAAATAGCCGTCCCGCCTACCACAACCGCCGCAATGACCTGCAGTTCAAAACCCACCGCCGCGTTGGTCTGCACTTGCGGAAATCGAATCGTTCCCAACACCGCTGCCACCGCGGCGAGCATCCCCATCACCACAAACACCCCGAACGTCACCCACCGGGGACGCAGCCCCAAAAGCCGGGCGGTCTCAGCATCCGATCCCACCGCATACACCGCACGACCCATCCCCAGATGTCGAAGCCCCCACGAAAAAAACATCCACAGCAGCACCGCGATGGCGACCAACACAACGCGCCCCACCGTCTGCCCCAAGCCCAGCCATTGGAACCCATCGGGCATTCCAAAAATGTCCGCGCCCTCAGTCACCCACCGCAACCCCTCGCGCAGAATCACCATCGTGGCCAGAGTACTAACAATCGCAGGGAGGCCGAAGCTTGCTACCAACAAACCGTTCAGCGCCCCCATCAACGCCCCCGCCACCAGCACAATCAGCACCACTGCGAACATTGACAGGCCGCTTTTGGCCAACGTCCCCGCCAAGACCCCGCCAATCGCGACCTGAGATCCGATGGAAATGTCGATCTGCCGAGCCAGGATCACAACTGTCATGCCAATGGCTGCGACCAACGTCGGGACATTGGCCAATGCCAGATCGCGAAGGTTCGCGCCCGAGAAAAACCCGCGCGCACCGACCCCCACGACCAGCAACAGCACGGCGTAGGCTGCCGCCACCAGCGCCTCACGCCGCAGTTCAGGACGCATGGGACGCGCCTCCCAGCGCCAGGTTCAGAAGCGACGTTTGGGTTGCCCCCGCCCGCGGCAGCACCCCGGCCAGTCGGCCCTCTTTCATGACCCCGATCCGATCACACAACCCCAAAAGTTCAGGCAGCTCTGACGAAATCATCAAGACGGCTATCCCTTTGGCCGCCAGGTCGCCTATCAAGGCGTGAATTTCACTTTTTGCGCCCACGTCGATTCCTTGTGTGGGTTCATCCAAAATCAGCACCCGCGGGTTGGTAGCCAGCCACCGACCCAGCGCCACCTTCTGCTGGTTGCCACCCGATAAATGCCCCACGGGTGTGTGAACCGACGGCGTTTTTACGCCCAGGCGGGCCACCATTGCCGCCGCCGCCGCATCTTCAGCGGTAGCATCCAGACGCCATCCCCGCAGGATGGCCAAACCGGCATTGGCCGCGACCGATAATTCCTGAATCACGCCAAACCGTTTTCGATCTTCAGGGACATACGCGATGCCACTCCTGATGGCATCAACTGGGGACGAGATCCGCGCCCGTTGTCCCCCGATCGAAATCACACCCTCGTCCGCCACATCCAACCCGAACAACAGCCGCGCGACTTCAGTCCGCCCCGCACCCACCAACCCACCAAGCCCGAAAATTTCGCCGGCCCGGATCGAAAACGAAACCCCGCGCACGCCAGTTCGCGCACACGAAAGCCCCACCACGTCCAAAAGGACGTCACCACAAACCACGTCCCTTTTCGGAAACACAGCCCCCACCTCACGCCCCACCATCATCTGAATCAACCCCGCCCGGTCCATCTGTGCCATCGGGACCGTTCCCACAAGCGTCCCATCCCTTAAGGCCGTCACACGATCCACAAGCCCAGGCAGCTCTTCGAGGCGATGCGAAATGTAAATGATACCCACCCCTTCGGCCGTCAGTTCCCGCATCACGCGAAACAGATTCTGAGCGTCCTGCACCGAAAGCGATGCCGTGGGTTCGTCCATAATCAGCACCCGCGCCCGCGCGCCCACCGCCTTTGCAATCTCGACCAATTGCTGCTCGGGCATGCTCAGGCTGGAAACAGGGGCCTCCACGTCGATCCGGGCCCCCACCCGATCTAAAAGCGCCCGCGCCCGGCGTCGGCGTTCATCCCAACGGATCCAACGCCGCTCAGTTGGGGATTCCACGTAAAGCGCGATGTTCTCCGCCACCGTCAGGTCGGGAAGCAGTGCCGGATGTTGGTAGATAACCGCGACGCCCAAAGCCCGCGCTCGCTCTGGAGAATTGTCCGTCAGAACATACCCACCGATCGCCAACGTGCCAGTGTCCTGCCGGTGCGCCCCCGTCATGATCTTTATCAGGGTTGATTTCCCCGCACCGTTCTCGCCCAAAAGCGCGTGAATCTCGCCCGCCAAAAGCTCGAATGACACGCCCTTCAGCGCGGCGACGCCACCGAAACTCTTGCTCACCTCGCGAACCGAGATCAGCACCGACGGCGTTGCCATATCTTTCATATTCCCTTACGGTATCAGAAACAACAACTGCACTCAATAGTCTTTGCTAAACCGTAATAGCTAAATTTAATATTCTTCCTCGCGCAACCCAGAAATGTAGGCCGTCAGGTCAGCTGGCAATGGGCACACAACCCTGACAGGTTCGCCGGTTCGGGGGTGGGCGAAGGTCAATTGTTCCGCATGCAAAGCGTGGCGTTCCAACCCGTCAAACGCCGCCAGAAGCTCCGGCGACATGCCTTCGTCGCAAAACCGCATGAATTGCCGCTCGCCTGCGCCGTACAATTTATCACCCACAATGGGATGCCCAACCGACGCGAGGTGAACGCGGATCTGGTGTTGGCGCCCCGTCTCAGGTGAACACGCCAGCAACGCGTGTTTCGCAAAACGCTGAATCACCTCGTACCGGGTTACCGATGGCAGCCCATCGGGCGCCACCCCCATTGTCAATTTGGTGGGCGTATTGAGCAACCTCATCGGACGGTCAATCACCCCAATTGGTGGTGTAGGAATTCCATGGACCAGGGCCAGATACCGTTTGGACACTTGTCGATTCGCAAATCCCTGTTTCAGCACACTGGCCGCCAGCACACCCCGCGCAACCAACAAAAGCCCAGATGTCTCGCGATCAATGCGATGGCAAACCTGAACATTTTCGTCGGGAAACCGCTCCCTCAACAGCCAGGTTACGGTGTTCTTCCAAAACTTCGCCGTTGTATGGATCGGTAGACCGGCTGGCTTGTTCAGGACATAAAAATCCGGATCCGTCGCAACCACATCGAAGTACCGAGGCACATCAGGGTCCGGCGGGGCCGGGCGATCCAGCACGATGGTCTCTCCCCCCCGCACACTGGACGCGGGGCGAACCCGCCGTCCATCGGGAAACCGAACCTGCTCCCCGATGATGTTCTGGATCCTTGTCCGCGACAGCCGTCGAACCCGCGAACGCAGGAAATGATCCAACCGCCACCCCGCACATTCCGGGGGAACTAACAGACGCAGCGGCATGACCTCGCGGGGTTCGTCGGCGCTCATACTTAGACGCCCGTCGGTCCCGCGGAGGATTCGATCACTCGTCGTAGTCCTCGGGCGTCCCGGTCCAGCGCCAACTTCCGCGCTCTAGCTCTTCGGCCTTTGGACGCGTAGATTTCTTCTTTTCAGCGCGCTTTCGGTCCTCTTCCTTCAGCTTAGGGGGGCCAAACCCAGCAGCCTGTCCAGCCCCCGGACCTGCACCGAAACCTCCGGGTCGCGGCGGACCTCCAAAGCCACCTGGTCGCGGCGGGCCTCCAAACCCACCCCCGGCTCCTGGGCCTCCGAATCCACCCGGTCGCGGCGGACCTCCATACCCTCCGCCGGGCGGGCCACCCCCGAAGCCTCCCGGCCGCGGCGGACCCCCAGTGCCGCCAGGACGGGGCCCCGACCCAAGCGGTGGACGCGCCTGTGCCTCCTGGACGGCCATGGCTCGCCCCTGCACAAGGCGCCCCGCTAGCTTCTCGATCGAGAGCTTCGATCCTTCTTCGGTTTCGGTCTCGACGAACGCGAATCCGCGCGGACGTCCGGTTTCCCGATCCAGCGCCACCTTGACGCTGCGGACCTGGATACCTTCGTTGACGAAGGTATCCCTCAGATCCTGCTCGGTAACTCCGTATGAAAGATTGCCGACGAAAAGACGCGTACCCATGGCCGTGACTTCCTGCGCTTCGATTTCTTTGTTTGGGGCCTATGGGATCTTACGAAACGGCCGGGCCGTTGACCCGATCGCGCAGTTCCTTACCAACTTTGAAGACCGGCGTCTTGCGCGCAGCGATCTGAATGGTTTCACCCGTGCGCGGGTTGCGGCCCGAACGCGCCGCAGATTCACGCACCGAAAAGGCGCCGAAGCCCCTTATGTCCACACGCTCTCCCTTTGTCAGGCCAACCGCCAAAACATCCAGGAACGCATCCACAGTCGCCTCCACCTCGGTCCTCGGCAGGTTGCGCTGCTGGGCCACGAGTTCGACCAGGTCCGATTTCTTCATGAGCTTCGCTATCTCCTTCATTGGGTTCAATTGGGCGTCCCTGCAAAGGGACGCAGGAACAACTGCTTAAGATACTTCGCTGCCTTTTGCACCGTCAAGCCACCGACGTCAAGCCGGTTCGCCGCAGACCGCAAGTTTACGTCGCGATCAGCCATGATTGTTTTCGGGCGTCATTGTCAATGCCTCCGTTAGCTCCATGGCCTAGCTTAAATCGTGCCATCATTGCGCCGGGGCGGGGGCCCGGTCGGTCAGGACCCCCGCGATTCGATCGAACCCGCGCCGCAGGGCCCATGAGGCCTCACTGTCATTGGGTTGCCGCGAAGATTCTGCAATGGCGCTCAAAAGTTCACGCCGAACCACCGGACATCGGCCCGCAGGAATCGCGGTCTTCAGCAATGATTCTGCAGTTAGTGAATAAAGTCGTCGACAGTCAGCATATTGCCCCTGGTTGAACCGCCGGGCCCCGACCGCTATGGCGGCGGCCATTCGGTCCAGGACAGCCGGCAGTTCAGGACAACGGGCAATGGGACTTTGCACACCGCCTCCCAAGGGTGATTCATCCAAAATGACAGCGTCCACCGCAGCCGCCAAAGCCTCATCTCCCGTTACGCTCAAGGTTCGCTCCAGGCGTGGACAGCGGGGGCGTTGATGCAAGTCCAGAAGGATGTTTTTGACCCGCACGTCAATCGACCCTGGTCCTTTTCGAAGCCGCGTGGCCAGCGTAAAAATATCCTCGCACTGATCGGAAAACCAAAGTGACGCTGGCATATTCGTCGCCTTCGCCTCCAAGTCACCGGAAGGAATCCGGCCGGTCAGCGCAACTGCAAATGCGGCGGCATACCCCAGATCCATCGCTTGTCCGGCGTCGTTCGCCGTGGATCTCGCGGCCGCCGTCGTTACCGCGCGCGCGAGGATTTCAGGGATTGCGCCACATTTGGCGACCGCGGAATCCTCCGCGATGGTTTGGGCATTGCTGCGTAGGACCTCGTAGGCACCAAGGGCGCTACCCCGCGCACGATGCACAGCAGCCAACACCAACGTCGCCCGCATCCATTCCAGAACCGGCCCCAAAGCGGGACACCCGCTCGCGGTCTCTTTGCCCGACGCGGACTCCCCTCTGACGAGGGCAGCGACGACGAACACGGCAATTACCAAACCACGATTCATGGGTGCATATCGGCCAGGCATCAGGGAAATTCGCTTTGAAAAACAAAACGCCGACTCCGGGAATGCGGAATCGGCGTCATCGAGAAACTCAGAGAGAGCCTCGTTACTGCTACATGCTGTCGGGCATCGCGTCCGTAGACAGCGCGTCCGATCCCTCGGCGTCGGCCGTCGCAGCGTCACCTTCCGCATCGATCGACGGTACAGCGTCAACTGAAGCCGCATCATCTGACAAGGCCGCATCGCCCGCATCGGTGACCAACACAACCGTTCCCATGTCAGTGGCGACCGGGGCATCGTCTGAACCCACCTCAGTCGGCGCCAGATCGCCGCTGGCAACCATGTCAACCGAAGCCGCCGTGTCGGGCACATTCATGGGAGCGTCTTCGCCAGCATCCGCCACAACCATAGCCACGTCAGGTGATGCCATAGAAACATCTGCGGGCGAAACAGGGACATCCACCCTAGAAACCGAACCGTCAGTGCCACCGTCGGCCGTCAGAATCGGTGTTCCCATGTCGACCGCACCAGGCGCCCGATCCACGGCGGTATCAATCACTGGCCGGGGTCCATCCCCAGACGG
>JAYUUT010000354.1:0-3306 GCA_043754455.1 Myxococcales bacterium | reverse complement strand
TCACCGTCGGCCCCGAAAGACCGCCCGTGATCAAGGCCGCTCGCGAATCCATCCGAAGCTGGCCCTTTTGTTTTTTCGGGCCATGACAACCAAGGCAGTTTGCGTCCAGCACGGGGCGGATTTCGCGTTCGAAATCCACGGCGGCTTCAGCCTTCGTCCCAGCACTAACAACAACTGCCAGGGTCAATGCAATGTGCAAATGCAGGTTCATCACGGTTCTTCTTTCGAACCGGATGATATACCCAACGCGTTTCCGAGTCGGCCCCGAACCTTCCGACTCGAAAAGGTTTTTTACAGGTATCTAGCGGCCCGGGGGGAAGGTGGCGGTTGCAACCGGCGTCATCAGATTGGCCAGATTCCCGACCCTTATACCCGCGTCAGACACCGCGTAGACGAAGTCGTTTGGCCCGTCGGTCGCCATCACGCTGCGCCGGATGTAGGGCGCATAACCTGGCGCAAACGTCATGAGGTTGTTTTTCACGAAAACGTCTTTCATGTCTAGTCGTCCGCGGGCCTTGATTCCGGCCACCGCATCAATTTCGAACACCCGGAGGTCGCTGATAAATGTCTCCCAATAACGGGCCCCCGATTGGGTCACGTTGTAATCAGTGAACGGGATCGCCAGCAGCTTCTTTTCGGGGAAATAATTAAACGCTTTATGTTCGTCCAGGGCCTCCGACGAACCCGATGACGTTCCTATAAGAAACAGATGCGTTTGTTTGGGTTCGGCAAAGTTGCTGACATCGAAGATGGCGAGCTGCACTTTTCTTTCATTTGCACGAATCGGAGGGGCCGCTATCGCCGGGGTGGGAACCGCCACCCCCATGCCGGGGCTAGGCTGGTTGGTCGTTGTGGGGTCGGGCGTGTACACACCGATAGTCAGAAGATGATCCTTATCAAGAGGATGGATGTATGACGAATACCCCGGCACTTTCAACAAGCCCACCTTGCGTGGGTTTGTGGGATTCGACAAATCAAAGGTGTAAAGCGGATCCACCTGCCGGAAGGTCACGACGTACCCTCGATCACCTTGAAAACGCGAACTGTAGATGCGCTCGCCTTTGGCCAAATCTTCTGACGTTCCTAAGATGGCCAAAGCACCCGATTTTTCCCCAAGCGTTGTGATGCGGTTCCAGGTTTCGTTGGCACAACAGCCGCCGCCACCCGGTTGAGCAACAACCTTGTTGATGGTGGTCGCAACCCGAAACACGTCGTTGTATTCGTCCATGGAGAACTGGTCCACAATGTGTCCATCAAACCCGCCCGAGGCGCGGTACACCGTACGAGTTGCATCCGTCGTGTCGAATTTGTGTACGTAGGTAAAATTAATTTGGCCAGTTTCAGGCCACCACCACCAGTGACGGCTGGCAACGTATAGCGCCTTGTTAGAAGCGTAGATTTCACCTGGTTCCGCAACCACCGACGTACGGGCAGGCTGCGCCCCAGGGTTGTCCAGATTTAGCGTCGCCACAGTCACCAGGCCCATTTTCGTCGGGGCGTTGGAATAGTGAAAATCCCCGCAGGCATACGCCAGGGACTGGGACATCGCCCCGCGCCTCACGACCCGGGTTTTGGGCAACCAATCATCTAGGGATCGCGCACGAATAAGTTTTTCGTTGCTGGTTTTTAGCTGTGAAAAGGCCGAGGCCAGTTTCGCCTTGTCGTTGTAGACGCTGGCGTCCTTGCCGTCGGGAGAATACTGAATCGTCTCAGGGGGCACGAAATGGTCGGTCACAACCACTCGAACGGCTGCATCCACGCGGCGCGCGTTCACGTACGATCCAGGCACGAAAAACGAATCGACAACTTCCAGTTTGTCGATGTTGGTGACATCCACAACAGTCAGCTTCACAGTGGGGGGCCCGGCGCTGGGGACGCCCGAGCCGGCAGGACCGGGAGCTATCGCAAGGTCAGTGGCGGGCTGGGGACCACCCGTTCGGGCGGTGTATCCCACGCTGCCGGTTTCTGAAATGACGACGATGCGGTTCCGTTTTTCATCCAGGAACATTTCTCGAGGCTGCCCGTCGATCACCAGCGCCTGCTTCAATGCCAGGCTCTGGGGTGGCCAGCTTAGGGACGCGAACAATTTTTGGCCGGACAGTACAAAAATGCGGTTCTTGTCGTTCTTTACAAAATCCGCCTCGTCGACGCCCTGGACCTGAACGTTGGTCCGGGTCACCGCTGTTGGGCTGGCCGCCGATGATCCGGCAGGAGGCGGCGTGGGTGACGTGCGAGAAGAATCGGCGGCGGGAGCGGCCGCGGCACCGGCCTGGGGAGCTAACGCAGTTTCAGGCCGGCCCAGGCCACCCTTGGTGAGGCCTCCGCGCTGCTGCAGATCGATCTGCACCTTCATTTCCTCGACCATCCCGTCCTCGATGAAGACTTCAAGAGAATCGCAGGAATCGAAGACCTTCAGTCCAAGACGTTTTTCCACCTCGGCGGGCGGCGTGCCCGGCTTGCGTTTCCCGAACTCAGGGATTGCACCACCACCTTCGGGCGATTCCCCGACATCACACCCCAGCAGCGCCCCCGCCACCACCACCCTTTTTGCCCAGTGGCCAAGCCCAGAAATTTTTTGATGGCGCGTCATGTGTGCCTCCTCCCCTTCCGTAATGCGACAATCGTGCCGCCCTTTGGTTTTGCGAAATGCGCCGGTTTTAGCCCCGAACCGCAGCCGGGAGTTCACCTTGGCCTCAAAAATCTGAGGCACCGCTGACGGATTTACCGTGCCCGGGTCATCCCCGCGCCCCTTACATCATCTTCTGAAGGTAGGCCCAGCGATCCGCGATCCATTTGCGAAGGTACTCAGCCTCGCCATCAAAATCCGTGAAGTCGGTGCGGTACGACCAGTTCTCGTAGCTGCGGTAGCCGGCCTGCCAACGGCGCTGGTCGCGGCCGGTCCCCGGGGATACTTCCGTCAGCATTTGATTCACCGAGCCCATGACGACCTGCAGGCTTATCTGGTTGCTGATGGCCTCGGCGTACCTGTCGCGGGTGCGGCGGCCAATCACCTCGTCGTCGAAGAAGCGGGCGAACAAGCGGTTAAATCCGTGCGCCACTTCTACCGGATCACCGTCAGTGGGGGCGCGGTTGGTGTCCCATCCTTGACCAAAAGACGCGTTGAAGTCCCAGGGCGCCACCTTCCACAGGCCGCCATCAGGGGTGTGATAATGGTACGCATTCTTCCCAAAACTGTCCGATGCGTTGATGGCGGTCACGGTAATCAGCCACGCCCAGTAGTCGCGCAGATCCAGTTTCTGACCTACGTCATTGCGGAAGGTTTCGTCGTCAGAGTTGTTGATAAAG
>JAYUUT010000353.1:0-24819 GCA_043754455.1 Myxococcales bacterium | reverse complement strand
GCGCGACCTGCCACAACCAGATCGATCCCGCCGGGTTCGCCCTGGAAAGCTTCGATATCCTGGGTGGGTTCCGCGAAAACTACCGGGCCCTGGGCGATGGGGGCAAGCCTCCCGAAGGTTTTGGTAAGAACGGACAGCCCTTCGAGTTTCATTCAGCCCAGCCCGTGGACAACAGCGGCCAGCTGGCGACAGGGGTCAAATTCCGCAACGTCGTCGATCTGAAGCGGGCCCTATTGCGCGACGAACGACAGATCGCCAGAAATCTGGTGCAACAGTTATTGGTGTTTGCCACGGGGGCGCCCGTCAGATTCGGGGACAGGGCGCGCGTCGAAGACATACTTGATCGTGCCGAACACACGCCCACCGGACGTTACGGCGTTCGCAGCCTTATTGTGCAGATCGTGAACAGTGATCTTTTCAGGAACAAATGACCCGCACCGGAGACCAACGCATGTCATTCGCACCGAAGTTGAAATCGCCACTACGGGATCGCCGAACGTTCTTGCGGGGCGCGGGCGTGGTCATGGCCTTGCCTGCCCTTGCCCGTTTTGCAAAAGCGGCCCCCACCCCAACGCCCAAAAGATTGATTGCCATTTGCAACAACCTGGGGCTGTTGGCCGATAAATTTTTCCCCACCACGGCGGGAACGGACTACACCCTTTCGCCGTACCTAGAAATTATCCAACAACACCGAAAAAAATTCACAGTGTTAAGCGGCGTCTGGCATCCCGATGTCGACGGCGGCCACCCTGCCGACAACTGTTTCCTGACGGCCGCGCCGCACCCGTCAAGCGGCGGGTTCCGCAACAGCGTGTCGTTGGATCAGTTCGCCGCCCAATACATCGGCCACCAGACGCGGTTTCCTTCGTTAACCCTGGGTGTGAACATTGAAGGGGGCCAGCGCAGCCTATCCTGGACGCCGGGCGGCGTGCTGATCCCCTGTGACCAAAGCCCCGCAGGTCTGCACCGAAAACTGTTTGTTCAAGGCAGCGCGGAAGACGTTCGCGCGCAGATCCAGCGGCTTGAACTGGGACGCAGCGTGATGGATGCAGTTGGCGAACAGGCCCAGTCGTTGCGAAAGGATTTGGGGGCCCGCGACCGGGAACGTGTGGACCAGTATTTCAGCAGCGTCCGCGATCTGGAAATGCGCCTCGACAAATCCCGAGAATGGGAAAATGTGCCTAAAAAAACCGTGCGGCAGGCGGCCCCCACGGATCCCGATTCGGGCCGCAAATACATGGCCAAGACCAAACTAATCTACGACCTGGCCACTCTGGCCATCGAAACCGACTCTACGCGCCTGGTTACGATCATGCTCGACAGCGTCAGTTCACCCGTCATCGAAGTGCCAGGGGCCGAAATAAAAGAGGGCTACCACAGCCTGTCCCACCACGGGAAGTCCCCGGGAAAACTGGGACAACTTGAATCCATCGACCGCGAACACATGAAGCTGATAGGAGGCCTTCTGGACGGACTGGACGCCCGCAAGGAAACCGGCGGCGCCAATCCAGGCGAATCCCTGCTGGACCGCACGCTGATCCTTCACGGCAGCAACATGGGCAACGCCAACAGCCACGTCACCACCAACCTGCCGGTTCTATTTGCCGGGGGTGGGTTCAAACACGGGCAGCACCTGATGTTCGACCCGGTTCGCAACTACCCGCTGCCTAACCTGTTCGTGAACATCCTTCAGCGGTTGGACATCAACGTGGAAAAATTCGCGTCCAGCACCGGAACCATGCGCGGGATCGAAACGGCCTAGTTGACATTTCCGGTTTACATGTAGGGATAGGTATCCGTTTTACGGGCTCAAGTGGCCCCTCCGACTTGACGATCGTCAACCGACCGGCGCCGGTGGCGAAATTGGGGAACCCCGACGGGGTCTTTCTCGTCGAAGCTGGCAGGACCGGTCGGATCATGGCCGGGACTGACCTTCGGGAGGGAATCGATGTCGAACGGAATGCGACGATTGGCTTATGCCTGGCGAACCACAGGGGCGCTGGCACTGATGGGACAACTGGCCTGTGGGGGCGGATCCACCGAGGCTGTGACGCCTGTCGGACCCGCCAAACCCGGTTCCACCGCGCCGGGGGTTGTCCCGCAGGGAATGGCCGGCACCCAGATGACGCCCGCACCGGGTGCCCCGGGGACAGGGACGCCCGCGCCCGGCATGATGACACCCCCGCCCACCGCGCCGGGACCAAAACCTGCTGTTCTCCCGTTTCAGGCCCTGCCCATTGCCGTGCAGGCAGCCAAGCTGAAGAACCTGTTAACGGGGCTGCCGCTTTCTGATGCCGAACTGATGGCGGTCACCGCGGCCCCGACGGCCCTAGGTGGTCTGATTGATCAATGGATGGCCGTGCCGGAATTCCAGGCCAAGATGACCGAGTTTTTCAAGCAGGCGTTCCAGCAGACGCAGACCGACCCCAACGACTACGACGACCAACTGGGGTTCACCACGAACCCATTGAATAACCAAGACAAGTCGCGGTTCTTGCGCAGCGCCGAGGAAATGTTCGCACGCACCGCGATGGCCATCGTGACCGAGGGCAGGCCGTTTAACGAAGTGGCCTCGACCGAACGGTTCATGATGAACACGCCGCTTTTGGCAATGTATGCCTGGATGGATTCAGCGCCGCTAAATGATGTCGCCAAACCGGTGGTTGCCGATTGGTGGCTGCAAAAAAAGATGGGCGCGGGCCTGACCTTCGTCCGGGACAATGTGATTGATCCCGCAACCGGGATGCCGGTGCCTTACGAGGAATCTATTCGCCCGGGCAGCCCGTTTTTCTTCAAGTTTCACGAACCACGTCCCTATATGGGCGTTAACTCCCGATGCAAAGAGCCCCAGGACGCCAAGGGCGCGCAGTCGCTGCGCTATCTGATTAACTACATCTTCGGCGGACGGCCTGGCTGCGGGTCAACCAATGGCCAGTTTTCAGACCAGGACTGGGCCGACTGGCGTTGGGTTCAGGTACGCAAGCCCAAGGCGGCCGAAGAACGCACGACCTTTTTTGAATTGGCAAAACTGCGCAGGGCCACCGAACTGGTGCTGGCCACGCCCCGGGTCGGCTTCATGACCACAATGGCGTTTTTTGCCAACTGGCCCACCAACGGATCGAACGCCTACCGCGTGACCACCAACCAGGCGCTGATCGTGGGCCTAGGGAAAAGTTTTGACGATCGTGGCCTGACAATCCCGTTGACGGATTCGTCCGACGACAGCCTGCACATTCAGCCCGCAACCGCCTGTTTTGGGTGCCACCAAACCCTGGATCCGATGCGTGATCTGTTCAGGTCCAGTTATTCGATCCCGTATTTCGAACAACTGGATCCGATGGACAAGAAAATCGTCGGGAAATTTTCGGTCGACGACGCTCCCGCCACCATGGGATCAGGCATCCAGGTGTTTGGCAAAGCCATGGCGTCCCACCCACGATTCGCCACAGCCTGGGTGCAGAAACTATGTGGATTTGCCAACTCGGCGCCCTGCGCTGAAGACGATCCTGAATTCAAACGGGTCGCCGACGCGTTCAGGGCAGGCGGATACAAATTCAAACCTATGTTGAAAGATTTGTTTTCATCGCCGCTTGTGACGTTTGCCGCAACCACCAAGACCGCAACACAAGAAGGTGTGATCATCAGCATCACAAGGCGCGAAACCCTGTGCGCGGCCCTATCGAACCGGTTGGGCATACCGGATACCTGCGGATTGCAGTTGTTGCCAGGGGTGCCAGCGGCAGGCCAGGGGGCCGACGCGGCCTTGCGGACGAGGGCACACAACCTGTCCAGCGCGGTGCCTGGGGCGGCCTACGCACGCGGGGATGAACATCCCCTGTTGCCCCACGATCCCAACCTGTTTTTCCACGCGGCAACCGAACACCTGTGCATCCTGATGGCGGCGCGTTTGGTAGGCGTCACCCCACAGTCCAGGTACCGCGTGACCATGTTGAACGAAGCCGTCGCCGACATGGTGGGCACGGTTATGGGATTGCCGCCGTCAGATCCACGCGCCACGCCGATGGCTGATCTTTTGCGCCAACATCACGCCGAGGCGTTGAAGGCAGGGGCGAATGCCACGGACGCCCTGCAATCCACGTTCATTTTGGCGTGCGAATCCCCCCTTTCCGTTTCATTGGGCCTGTGAGGAACCCCGCCATGGACAACAACCGACGTCAGCTTCTGCACAAGACCCTGTTCGGCAGCGGGCTTTTGGGGCTACGGGCCCTGGCCACGGGACTGCCCGCCTGGATGTTTGGCCGCGCCCCCGAGGCCTGGGCCCAGGACGCCGGCGCCTACAAATGCGTCGACAAAACCAAGGGGCAATACCTGATTCTTGCGACGTCATCGGCGGGCGACCCCATGAATGCAAACGTGCCGGGAACCTACATTCCAGGCATCGTTCATTCGGACGATCCCAAGATGGCCGCGACCGACATTGATTTTGGTGGGCAAAAGGTAAAAGGCGCGCAGTTGTGGTCAACCCTGCCCCCTTGGGTGCTGGCGCGAACGTCGTTCTTCCATCACGCGACCTTCACGAACAATCATCCGAATTTGCCCAAAGTTATGCAGTTGATGGGGGCGACGTACAAACAGGAAATGTTACCGTCGTTGTTCGCCAAAAGCCTGCAACCGTGTTTCAGCACGGTGCAAACCGAACCGGTGTCGGCAGGCGCGGGGGACATTCTGACCTTCGAGGGGCGTGGCCTACCCAATGTGCCCCCCACCGGTCTGCGCGATGTTTTGTCCAAGCCCAAAGGGTCCATCGCAAATCTGCAAAAACTGCGGGACCAACAACTGGACGCCATGCACGCGTTGCTAAAGGCACGGGGCACCAAGGCCCAGCAGCAATACCTGGACGCCTTGGCGGTATCGCGGGGCCAGGCCCGATCCCTATCCGATGATCTGCTGGGGATGTTGGCCGGCATCACCACGGATCGCGGCGAAGGCCCCATCACCGCGGCCATTGCTCTTATCAAGATGAACGTGTCGCCCGTGATCGCCATCCACATCGATTTCGGTGGGGATAACCATTTTGACGAAGGTCTGGTCAAAGAGGTGGAACAGCACGAAACCGGGATCGGTCTGATAGGCAAACTGATGGAAGGGCTGAAGACCGCCGGACTGCAAGATCAGGTCACGTTTGCTGCCTACAACGTGTTCGGTCGTACCCTGAAGAAGCTGGGAACCAAAGGCCGCGACCACTGGGCCAGCCACCACTGCAGCATCCTGTCGGGCAAGGCCATCAAGGCAGGGGTGGTCGGTGGGCTTGAACCAAAGGCAGGCGATTATTACGCCACGTCGATCAATTCGAAAACCGGCGCTTCGGGCGGCGACATCGAATTTGGCGACACGCTGGCTTCCATGGGCAAGACCCTGGGGGCGGCGGTCGGCATCGCCCGCGAAGATCTGGACAAGGCGATTATGCGCGGCAAGGTCGTCGCGTCAGCGTTGGTCTAGACCTCAAGGCCACGGCACCCTTCGGTGACGTGGCCTCCTTTTGATCCAAAGGCCGCAAGGGGAACCCCCACCGCCCTCAGCACCGTCAGCAGAATTGTGCTGGCGTTGCCGCCGACGTCGCGGACGTGAACCCCACCACGAAGACGCCCCCCCGCGCGGCCCGCGACCAGGAAGGGATAATCATCCAAACTGTGTTCGCGGCCCTGGGCCAAATCGCTGGTGGCCAGTACAGCCACGCTGTCCAGAAGATTGCCCGCGCCTTCAGGTGTCCCGCGAAGGGTTTGCAGCAGCACCGCAAACTGTTTCATGGTGAACACCGTCGCCGCATGCACCAGGGGCTGTTCACCAGCTTCATCATGGGTCAACTGGTGATGACCCTTGTCGGCACCGACTTGCCAAAACACGGTCCCTGACACGCTGCCTGAAAACATCAGCGAAAACACACGGGTCAGATCGCACGACAGGGCCAAGGCCACAATGCGGCTATGGGCTTCGTTGATTTCCGCCAACGGTTCCTTATTGCCTTGGCTTGCAGGAACCGCCCCGCGCCCTGAGACATGCAGCGGGCACCTTGCCGGCCTAAGCCATGTGGTGACCAGACGCCGTTCGATGTCGCGAATGTTTTCCAGATGCTGTTCGACCCGCGCGTGATCTGCCTTTCCCACACGGGTTTGCAGCGCCCGCGCGTCTGCCGCCACCGCGTCCAGCACGCTTTTTCCTATGGCCCGATCGGCGGGCAGCGGCCCGCCCGCCGTCGACCCGAAAAGCCGATCGAACGCGCGGGCCGGATCGTATTCAGGAGGGTTGGGATTGTCGGGTCCGCGATGCGACAGATATTGCAGCGTGGTCCCCTCGTTGTCGGTCGCACGCTGCGATACGCCCAATTCCAAGGATCGAAACGGGGTCGTTTTCCCCAACCGATCGGCGGCAATTTGATCAATCGTTGGGGCCCGAAACGTGGACGCGTACCCAGAGGTCGGATGTGGCTGGGACATCATGGGGGCCCCTGACAGCGCGCCCACACATCCCGCATGATGGCCCCGTTCGTTCCCCGTTAAGATGCGCGTGCCCGACACCACCGACAGATACGGTTTTAGGTCTTGCAAAGGCCGCAGTTCGTCAGTTATTGACCAGCCAACGCCGGTCGCAGCAGGGGTCCATCGGTTCAGGCGCACGCCGTTTCCCCAGAAAAATACCCCCAAACGCCGGGGCAAAACCCGCCCGTCCGCCAGAGCCGTTCCGTGATTGTTCAACATAGCGCATAGAGCCGGCAGCCCCACGCCCACCCCCACCCCCCGCACGGCACCCCGCAGGACCAAACGTCGCGACAACATTGTTTTCGGCATGGTCACGGGCTCCTCATTATTCCGGATCCGACAGGTACCTGAACCCTCGGCTGCGCACCACATTCAGCACCAGTTCGTTAAATCGGAATCCTGTGCGGTTCAGCCCCAACGCCAATTCATCCACCAAGGGCTCTTCCCCCTCTTCTTCCAGGTGACCCAGGGCAAATCGAAAAAGGTTTCGCGCCACACACACCCCGACGCGCGAACTTTGGGTTAACAGTGTCCCCAATTCGCCGGCATCCTTGAACGCGACCCCATCCAGTTCGCCGCTGGGATCAATGGCCTTGCCCTGTTCCTTAGATCGAAACACACCAATGCCATCGAAAGATTCGAACGCCAAGCCCATGGGGTCCATCGCTTTGTGGCAGCCCGCACACTGCGGGGCCGTACGATGGACGGTCAGTTTTTCGCGCGTGGTGCGGGCCGCCGATCCCTCGTGATCTTCGGGCAGTTTTGAACTGACGTTCGGCGGGGGTGGGGGGACCGCCTGGCACAGCAAGACCTCGCGAATAAATTTGCCGCGTTTGGTAGGGGACGACGATGTGGGATGGGCATTGAGCGCCAGGAAACTCGCATGGCCCAAAATCCCCGTGCGGGGCTGCCCGTCAGGCAGGCTGACGCGGGCCCACCCGTCGGGGCCCGTGCGCGCGGGCAGGGGCAATCCATACAACTGGGCCAATTCCGCGTTCACGAAGGTAAACCGGGTCGAGAAAATATCCCTAAAGTCGCGATCCGGATCGAACACCACGGCTTCAATCAATTTCAACGTTTCCTGGCGCATGGCGGAGGCCAACGTCGGACTGGCGACCTGGGCGAAGCTGGATCGAAACTGTGGCAGTCGGTCTAGGCGCCGTAGCCGCAACAATTCCGTGAAAAACGCAGTCAAGGTCTGTCGTGCGCGCGGGGACGCCAACATACGAACCGCTTGCCGCCGCAGCCCATCATCCGTTCCCAGTTCGCCCCGTGCCGCCGCGTCCAACAGCGCGTCGTCGGGCGGTCCTGCCCACAGAAAAAAAGACAACCGCGCCCCCAATTCGAAATCGGTCAAAATGCGGCGCGGGGGTACGGATGTGTCCTGCGGATCGGGTACGCCATATTCCACCCGGTAAATGAAGTTGGGCGACGCCAAGAAGGTGGTGACCAGGGTTTCAAACACGCGCCGGCTGTCACCGCCCGTCTGCCGTTCGATGTCGCGTCCAAGCGCCACATACCGCGCGCGTTCACTATCCACAATGGGTCGACGCCAGGCCCGCCGCCCAAATCCGTTGATGAATCCGTCCAGGCACCCCCGATCGATCGCCCGGCCATCCCGACCCGACGCCGCGCAGGGAATGAACGCGGCCCGAAACCTATCGTCCGCAACCGCCCCGCGGGCCAGATCCGCGGCCATACGCCCATACGATTCTGTCGCCGTCCGTGATAGGCCGATACGTCCCGCGCCCACCGCCGCCGATCCGCTGATCAGCGTGTCCGGTTCCAGCCCCGTCACCTGGTGGGTTGGTCCCAACAGATCTAGGACTGTGTTTTGATACTGGGAAACCGTCAGGCGTTTCATAGCCGCGGGCGCGGGGACAAACACCTTGGGGCCTGAGACCGGCAAATGGGCGCCTTGCTTGATCCACAGTTCAATTGTGCGGATTTCAGCGTCGTCTAGCCGGTTCGCCTTCAGTGGCATACGTTCCTCGTCGCCCAGCCCGCGCAATCTTTGGACCAGGTAACTGCCCACGGGGTTCCCTATCAGGATGGACTTTCCCGTGATTCCCCCTGCCATCACGCCCTCGCCGCTGGTCAGTTTCACCCCACCGCTGGCTTTGTGGGGGCCATGGCAGTCAACGCAGGACCGTTCAAAGATCGGCAGAACGTCCTTCTGGAAGTCAACAACCGCCCCCCCAGGCGCATCAATATTGGCCGCGAAAGCAACGTCAGCCGCGAAAACCGCAGCCGCGTCAACCACGAGACAGACCGAAACCAACCACTTGCGCATGGGAACAACGCGATCCTACCCCGCGGCGATGCTGTCCAAACCAACGATGCGCGCATTTTACAGCCACGTGACCCTCGTACATACACACACCCGAATTGGCTAAAATCGTGCCCCTGGGCGACAATCGTCCTGGGCGGCTAAACCCCGCGCCCTGTCCCGCCGATGGCCTTATGTACAAGCAATCATGCCTGGACCAGGACTCAGTTTTGACCTCTCAATAGACCCGAATCCACGGTTCGTGTCCGTGGTGCGCCGATTTGTGGAAGAGGCCTTCGAACGCCTCCTGCCGGATCCGGATGCGGTCTATCGGGTGTCGATGTGCGCGCACGAACTTCTAGAAAATGCCGCTAAGTATTCCTTGGGCGGCAAGGCGCTTCTGCGGGTGTCTTTGGTTCCCGACGGGGATGATCAGGTGCTTGCGTCGCTGGCGCTGATCAACGAAACCACGCCGGCACACCTGGACAGATTGCGGCAACGAATTGACGCGTTGAACGCCGCCCAGGATCCGTTTGTCCACTACCAGCAGTTGATGCGTGCCAACGCCAGAAGTACTGATGAATCAGGGTTGGGGCTGGCGCGCATCAGGGCCGAAGGCGAGATGAGCGTGGGTTTGGAGATCAAGGGGAGCACGGTCGCCATTATGGCTACCGCGCGTTTGCAGAAAACCGCTAGGGAGACACCATGAGCACCGCCGCTGTTGACGCCGTACGAGAGGCGGAGTTTCAAGCCGATGCAAGCCTGGACAATAGGGCGCTTTCCGTCATTTTGACGGGGAACGCTGATCTCAATGTGAAGTTCGCGTTGGATAAATTCCTGGGCGCTGCCCACGAAAAAGCGATCGCGACAGGGGTACAAGAGGTGACCGTCGATGTGCGGCGGCTTGAGTTCATGAATTCGTCGTGTCTGAAATGTTTCGTCACCTGGATAAGCAAAATTCAGGACGCGGCCGCTGACAAACAATACAAGGTGGCCTTCGTGTCCAGCCCGTCGATGTACTGGCAAAAACGCAGCCTTCACGCCCTGTCCTGCCTGGCAAGCGACCTGGTCACGGTGCAGACCGGTTCATGAGCGCGGCGCCGGCCGCCTGGCTTGACGTTCTATCGTTCGTCGGCCCGATGGCCAATTCATTGGAATGCGGCGTCGTCTTGCTGGACGAAGACCGGCGTATCGCCATGGTCAGCCAGCCGCTGGCTTCGCTTTTCGGGATGACGGTCGCCGAACTGCAAGCCATGACGCCCGAAGCGTTTGTCGAACAGACCGCACGCCTGGTGGACGACCCCCCAGAGCGCCTGCGCGAACGCCGGATGTTGCCACCGCCTGGTGAAGCCGGCGTTGTTTGCGAAGAATTCGAATTGGCACGCCCCTGTCGCAGTTTCGTGCGCTGGGTGGCCCGCACGCTGGTCGATCCCCGGCCCGCGTGCATCATCGTCGTCAGCGACATCACCCCCGAGGTCGATCTGACGTCGGCCTACGATCGGCAGGGGGTTGTTGATAGACTGACAGGCCTTGCCAACCGGCGCGGCATTGAACAGGTGATAAGGCGGGAAATGTTGCGCGCGCGCAGGTACGCGACGCCGTTGTCCATCGTCTTATTTGATATCGATCACTTTAAGCAGTTGAACGACACCCACGGCCACGGGCCCGCCGACCAATTGCTGCGGCAAATCGCCCGAGGACTTGCAGGGCAGCTCCGCGAATCGGATATGGCCGCCCGGTGGATTGGCGAGGAATTCATGGTGATGCTGCCCAACACCGCATTAGGCCCCGCCCATGCGTGTGCGGAACGGATTCGGAAATTTGTCGCGAAGATGGCGACGTCGACCGGGGTTCGCGTTTCTGTGTCAGGGGGCGTTGCCCAAGTCATGCCGGGCGAGAACTTGTCAGACGCGGTGGGTCGCGCCGATTCCTTGCTTTACATTGCCAAGGCGCAGGGACGGAACCGCATTTGTTAGCCCCCGTGATCCCGGAGATCACACGGATCTGACAATTCGCGGCCTTACACGAACCGATGGTAGTTATATCAACGCCTTAGCTGGCCAAGCCCTGCGCATAGACTTTGCAGCGAAAGGACAGCATGAGCCCCAAAAGGTTCGTTCTTAGCCGGCGGCAGATCCTTCGCGGCGCCTTGGGGGGTGTATCCGTCGGCATGGGGCTGCCTTGCCTTGATGCCATGTTGAACACGCACGGGACCGCCTACGCGGCCGACGGTGCGCCCATTTTGAAACGTATGGGGGTGTTTTTCTTCGGCGCGGGAGGCCACAAGGAATGGTCATCGGCCCCCGTGGGCCCCTTAACGTTGCCCGTGGGATTGACCCCGCTTGAACGCCACAAGAAATACATCACGGTGGTCTCGGGGCTGTCGTCGGCCAGCTTTGGCGACTTCGGAACCAATCGTCATTTTATGGGGGCCTCGGCGGTTCTGGCGGGGACGCCCCCTGTCGGCGAACGCGCGGGGGGCGCGTCGATCGATCAGCTTGCTGCGGCCAGCCTGAAGGGGGGCACCAGAACCTCGTTAGAAATCAGTGTCACGGACAGCGGCGCCATTTCGTACAGCGGGGCGAACAGCCCCAATCCACCTCTGTCCGATCCCCGCAAGGTGATGGAACGTTTGTTCGGGGGCCTGCCAGGCGCGGCCGGAACGCCCACGACCCCAGATAAAAAGCTGCGGGCTTTATACCTGGATGCCGTTCGACAAGACACCGAAAGACTGCGCATGCGGCTGGGCGTTCACGATCAACGCCGTCTGGATGGTTACGTAGATGGCATTCGCGAAATCGAACGCGAGGTCAGCGCCTTGCCCACAAGCCCCGCTGCGGGGGCTGGGGCGACCTGTGGACCTGGGGCTGATGCCACCCGGGGCGTCACCGACGATACGATCCGCAACCGCGGGAACAGCTACGTTCTTATCAATCAAGCGCAAGCGAAACTGACGGCGGCAGCCTTGGCGTGCGGGCAGACCCAAGTGTTTAGCTACAATTTCTCCTCGCCCAATTCGACGCCGTGGTTTCGTGTCACGCCTGGCCTGGCCAACAACCATCACGAACTGGGTCACCAGTTACACGCGGATCTGCCTCGATCGGTGGCCTTCATCATGGAACGATTCGCCGAATTGCTGGACGCCCTGGTCCGGTTTCCCGAAGGTGATGGAAAATCCGTTCTGGACAGCACCGGCATCATGGTCACGTCCGAAGTTGCCCGCAATCACGAAGGCAACAACATGCCCATTATCCTAGCGGGAGGGCTATTCAAGGGCGGACAACATATCCGCGCGACCGGCCTTACCACCCGCGCCAGCCTGACGACTGCACGGGCGGCGGGCGCCACGGTGGCGTCGTTTGGCAAGGGTGAGGCCCAAACCACGGAGGTCATTCGCGATGCGATTGCGTAGGTGGTTGGCTGTGATTTCTCTGGGCACGGGATGCGCCGGCGCGGTCGGCGAATCGCCAACACCCGGCGGACCCAATACCGCCAACACCCCGGGTGCCATCAACGCCCCTGGATCGGCTTCGGGCAAAGGTGCAGGAGGGGCGGGCCCCGATCCTGGCGCTTTGACCACGACACCCGCGAAACCCGGCGACACTGCAGCGCCCCCTGCCGCGGCCTTGCCGCCCACGGCCCTTGGCCCCCTGCCCGCGTCGATGACCCGCCTGACCCGTGCCGAATACACCAACACGGTTCGAGATTTATTTGGTGACAGCGGCCTTGTTGCCTTGGATCTGGAAGATGATTTTACCTTCCATGGATCGTCGTCGGTGGGAAGCCGCGAAGTCACGGTGTCGCGCAACGGCGTCCACGGATACGCCGACACCGCCGAGGCCTTGGCGAAATTGGCTGTCGCAGATCCGGTCTGGCAAAAACGATGGATTTCGTGTCAGCCGAAGGCCGCTGACACCACCTGCGCCAAGCCGCTGGTTACCGAAATCGGCCGCCGGATGTTTCATCGGACGTTGTTGCCCGACGAGATCGAAGGATGGTCCAGCGTCGTCACCCGCGCGGTCGCCATGACCGGGGATTTTTGGCAGGGTTTTCGGTGGGCCCTGGCGGGTATGATGTTGTCGCCGCGATTCACCCACCGGGTGGAAACCGGACGTCGGGATGCCGGGCGTTTTGTCCTGACCGATGATGAACTGGCCGCGCGTCTGTCGTTCTTGATTTGGGATACGACGCCCGACGAACCCCTGCTGGCCGCTGCGGACAAAGGCGAACTTTCGACGTTGGTCGGTTTTCAGAAACAGGCGGATCGGTTACTGGCCGATCCGAAACGCGTGGACAACGGCGTCGCTGCGTTTGCGGCCGATTACATGGCCCTGCAACTTATCGACGACGTGCCCAAAGATAAGACCCGGTTCGTCCAGGACACCCCCGAATTGCGGGTGTCCATGCGCCGGGCTGCCCAAGAACTGGCCCGGGAAACTGTGCGCCGGGGTGATGATTTTCTGTCCATCTATGAAGCTGGGTTTGCCTTCGTCGACAAACGTTTGGCGGCCCACTACGGCAGCAAGATCACGACAGACATTCTACAAAAAATCGACCTGCCGAAGACCGGAACACGGGTGGGCCTATTGACGGAGCCAGCGTTCCTAGCGACCTATTCAGGTGCCGAACTGACATCCCCCACACGCCGGGGCCGGTTCGTCCGCGAACACCTTCTGTGCGCCAAGATTCCTGAGCCACCGGCTGACGTTGATCAAAGCCTGCCCAACACCGCAATGGGGCGCACGCGCCGCGAACAGATTTCAGATCACATCAAAAACCCCGCCTGCAACGCCTGCCACCGGGCCCTGGATCCGATTGGGTTCGCCCTGGAATCCTTTGATGCCCTAGGCGCGCCGCAGGCCACGGATCGCGGGGTGCCCGTTGTGACCAGCGGAGATCTAGACGGAGCCCCCTTCACAGGCCCCCGCGACCTGTCCCGTCTGGTTAGAAACCACGCAGACGCGGGACCTTGCCTTCTGCGGCACGTCTTTCGGCACGTCACGGGATCCGACGACGCCACCACCGAAACCGCGTCTTTGCAGGTGTTGGCCACGGTGCAAAAGGAAGGTGGGGGTCGGCTGCTTCCCTTGCTGCGGGCCGTGGCCTTGTCTGAATCCTTCCGTTCGATCAACGGCACCCGCTAGCGGTCGATCTGAACCTTGTGGGCTTTGGTAGATGAGCACGTTATGTTCATTTTTATTAAGTAATTCTAATTACTTAAACCCCATGCTAGACTTAGGTTAACAAGCGGCATGTGCAGGCATGAACATCGTCGATAGAATCAAGCGATCTCTTTCTAATCAGAAACTTCTGATGTGTTTCTGCGCGCCGATTTCGAGTCATTCGGAAGTGTGGCTCAGGTGGGGCGCGCCCTCGCCGAAATTACGGCAACCGGGATTCTGGTAAAGCTGGGCGTTGGGGTGTACGCCCGGGCCAAGCCAAGCGTCCTGTCTGGAAGGCCGATTCCAGTGAAGCCCCTGGAAGTGCTAGCACCGCAGGCGCTACGACGATTTGGGGTGAATCTTACAGAGTCCCGGCTTAGCGCCGCTTACAACTCCGGGCGCAGCACCCAGGTTCCTGCCGGGATCGTGCTGAATACAGGCAAGCGCCGCATCAGCCGGAAGCTGGGCTTCAACGGCAAGGTCGTTCATTACGAACGCACATGAGGTCGCTGACCAAAGACCGCGTCGATCTTATCGATGCGCTTGTCACCGAAGGCGACCTCGGCGGCATCACGGCCGCCTTAATTGAAAAAGACGAACACCTGACCGACGCCTTGCGTGTGGTTTTCGCCCTAAAGTAGCAAAAGCACACAGTCTCATAGAACGCATGTCCGAAGACGCTGACATCAAGGTTGTTCTCACCGAAACTGGATCGCAACTGAGCAATGCAAAGATTCGGAAATGTCTCGGGGACATGCGTACAAAGGTGGCCGTAGCCCTCACGAACCTCGGCCTCGTCGAGGACAAGGATCAAGCCCAGAACCGAAATAACAATCGATTTCTCCATAGCCAGTGGTCGTACGGACGGTCCTATGACAGTGCCGTCAGCCTGCGACCCAATTTGCAGTTGGAATTTATCACACGCAATCCGATGTTGCCTACGACCACCTGCAGCCTGCAACCGCTGGCAGACCGCCTAGCCGGACGCACCGGTGGAAGGTTTAACGTCGAGACCATTTCGATCGCAGAGACACGGGCCGAAAAGGTGATCTCGTTTTTGCGACGGTACGCTCACCACCGATCGGACCACAAGCGAGATTGGGATACCTCGCTTGTGCGGCACATTTACGATGTTCATTGCATCAACAATCTCTTCCCAGATCTAACCACGGTCAGCGCTCACGCGTTTGTGGCGCTTGTGAATGGCGACGTGGATGAGTTCGGTCGGCAGCAGCCAGAGTTCGCACAAGATCCTTTCGGCGTGATGACGCGTTCGCTTGACGCCGCCAAGACCGACGCGCAGACGCGCGCCGAATATGAGCAAAATCTCCTTCCGATGGTCTATGGAAATTTTAAGCCACGCTGGGAAGAAGCCTTCACGGGATTCGAACAGGTTGCGCATACGTTCCTCGATCCACATCGCCCCGCGCCGACCGATAAAAGACGCGGAGCCGTCGAAGCCCGTTAGCGGTCGATCTGAACCTTGATCGGATCCACCCAGGTCCGCTGATCATCGGTGTAATACAGGTACGCCTGCGATGCGGGGCCTGTGTAGCTGCCCGGGATGGTGGCGACCAGATCCAAGGGGATCTCGCGGATCTCGGAAGGCGCCATCTGCCGCAGGTACAAGGTCACCTCACGGCCCCGGGTTTCATAGAAATCCACGGTCTTCTTTTCGACCAGTTCCTTCAACTGCCAATTCTGGAACGCTAGGCCGCCGGGCAATCCCACGCGGGCGATGGTCATCGGCTGTCCCGCCGACGTGCGGTTGGTCAATGTGGCCATCATGCGAACAGCGTCCCCCATTTTCACGCTGGATTTAGCCAAGGCGGTGGTCAGGCCCACCACGGCACGTGGGTCGATCGCCGGTTTGACCGATCGGTATTCAACGAACAGGGCATAGGGCAATTCGATGCTGCCCCTATGAACGACATCTACAACGTTGGCGCCGTCCTTCATGAATCCGCCCAGCGCTTCGAAGACCAGGGGGTCGTGGCGACCGGTTTCGTAGGACTTCGTCGCCACGGTCTTGCCGTTGACCCGCACTTCCACCTGGCCGCTTGTGGTCATGCGTTTGCTGGCCACCGTGTACTGGGTCAACGCCTTGAGTGCCAACACCGTGGCCTGTGTCGCCCCGAAGGTGCCCTGCCCGGCCCGCGCTTTGACCAGCCATTCAATCGCAGAGCGAACCGGACCGGGCGCGCCACCGCTTTTCATCAGCGCCAACGCGGCCAGCGCTGTCGTTTCGACATCAAGGTTGTGCCCCGTGCTGCGGGTGATGGAATGTTCTTTGCCCGCAAAATGCCCATCGGCCTGGGCCATGGTCGCCAGACGCCGCGCGGCCTGAAGACCCGAGCCCTTTTGTGCAGGGACGTTCATTAGGGTCATGGCCGACAAGGCCAGCACGTATGGATCCTGGGTGTTTGCGGCCAGCTTCGCCTGGGCCTCGATTTCGGGACCAAAATCCACAAACCCGGCTTCGGTCATCGCGTACATGATGTACGCGTTCGTCACCTCGGGGTTGGCCCCGCCAAAACTATCTAGGGCCCGATCGTTGCGCGAAAATCCACCCTTGCCGTCGCGCCTGGTGCGTAAATACGCCACCGTGCGGGCCAGCATCGCATCGTCCACCCCGCCCCAGGCGCGTTTCATATCAGCAAACTCGAGCACGCCGTATGCGGTCAGGGCTTCATGCGCGGGGGTCTGGCCGAACCATTCAAATCCTTTTTGCTGGGTTTCGAATCCGGTCAGTTTTTTGTACCCCCGATCCAACATCCCATTGACCCGTTCCAACAATTGCGGGTCGACCTTGTCCTGGGTCTTCAGGTAGTCCAGCACCATCACGTTGGGATAGTTCGAAGAACTGGTCTGTTCAAAACAGCCACCGGGTTCCTGAAGCATTCCGTCCAGCCCCGACAACAGCGTCGCTGTGGGGCTGGGGTAGACAGTCAGTTTTCCTGTCAGCGATCCTGGCAAGGCCTGGCCCGTGTCGAAGGTCAGTGACTGTTGTCCTTTGACCTGGCCGCTTTTTGACAGCGTCTGAGGAAACCCCAAAGGCACGACGTTCAGCTGTCTTACAAACTCGTCCTTCAGGCCGCCCGCAGAGGCTGCGAACGACACCCGCGCCAACCCTGCCTGCGCACCAACCGTCACGGGATAAAAAACGCTGGCCCGGCTTTGGGGGGCCAGGCCATCTTTGGGCATCGAAATCTCTTCGGTCAGCTTCAGAGGTGCCGCAAATTCGGCCCGCAGATCGACCGCCAGACGGTCTTTGCGTTCGTTGGTCATGGTCAGCGGCACTAAAATGCTGTCCCCGGCGCTGACCTCGACTGGCAATTTGACGTTCATTGAAAACGGCAAACTGGATTTGAAGACTTCTTCGGATCGGCCAATCAAACCGCCGCCTGCACCTTCGGCAAAGATTCGGAAGGACGTGACAGCGTCGGACAAATAAAACGTCAAGGTGGCCTTTCCCTTCGCATCGGTGCGCACCTGGGGCGCCCAATGGATGGTTTCGCGAAAATCACTGCGAACCCCATCAAACGCCCCCGCGTAGTTGGGCGCCGGGAAAACGCGAACCGGGGCCAGCTCCATCGGCTGTTCGTCATCAGCAAAGGCGGCAATCCGACCGCGACGTCCCAACATCGGCTCGGCGCGCACGGCGTCCATCTCCATCGCGACACCGGCCATCTTGCGCGCGGGGGCCCCGCCCATTGCCCGTCGATCCTGGGGCGCTTCCATTTTCTTTTTCTCGGCCATCACAACCGCGGGCGCCGCCTGATTGGCAACCGCCATGGGCCGGGCCGCGCGCCCAAATCCGGCGGCCTTCCCCTGATCGGCGCGTTCTTCCTTGGCAACAGCCTTCGCGGGGGCTGCGGCAGGCGCGGCCGGGGCCATCGCCGGAAGGGGAGGCGGAGCCCCCGCCATTTCCATTTCCATGTTCTGGCGAGGACGACCGGGGTTCCGCCCCTTGGCCCCATCTTTGTTCATACCCAACGCCCGCAGCACCTTGTCCCCTAGCCCTCCGCCCCCTTCGCCCGTGCCTGACGTGCCCAGATCCGAAAGCGGCGGCGCAAAAACGGGCTGCCAATCAAACCGCCGATACCCCCGGGTCCCCATCAGAAGATCTAGGGCCTGGGCCGCCTTGGCTTCCTTCAGATCAAAGAAGAATTTCGGCTCTTCAACTTTCTCAGGGATCTCGGTTTCTAACAACAGGCGGCTTAAGATGTGGCCCGTTTTGTCGTCGGCGAAACTGACCACGGTATCGTCCACCACCGACACCGCGATTTCACCTGGCACCGGTCGCCCTTCGCTGTCGCTGGTCTTCACCGTCAGGGCCACCTGTTCCCGGGGGCCATATTCCTTCTGGTCAGGGACCAGTTCCACCCGCAGCCCCGCCCGCCGGTTCCGGAACAGCAACCGTTCCGCCAGCGGCTTCTGATCGTCGGAAAACAATGTCACCCGCGCCACGCCCCGCGCCCGTCCTAGGGCGACATCCTTGGCTCGCAGATACACAACCGAAGGTGTCCCCGGAACAACCTTGACCCGCGCTGTGTCCAAAGCGTTGTCGCGCATCACAGCCGTCAACACCACGGTCCGCGCCGTCGCGCAAGACACAGCAACCCGCAGATCCGCAAGGATCCCATCAAAATCGTCAAACGACCGCAAGGTACACCCATCCTCACGTGCGGCTGGGACCGGATAATGGGCAACGATCCCCACAGGCCGCGTGACTTCGACGTGGTAAGAGCGCCCCGGGGACGGCGTAAACATCGTTCGCCCCAATCCGAAATGAAACGTAGCCAGGGTTCCTGCGCTTTGTCCCTGGTCATCGACAATGCGGCCTTCAATATCAGCGGGCTTCCCCAGCGTCGTTTTGGCCTCGAAATATAGACGCGACGGTACCCCTGCCACCAAATCGCCCCCCTCGGGAAATAGGGACAGTTGCAATTTGTTCAGGACAATCGGGATGCTTTTGCCAATCGATTCTGTGATCCCGCCGTCTTCAACCAGCACCGTCAACAACCCGTCACCGCGTTCAATAGATTTTGGCAAGGTGACCGAAACCACGGCCCCTCCCAGATCATTGGTGACGGCGGTCGCTTCGGGCAGCGGCTGTCCATCCAGCTGCACCACCACCTTCACCGTTTTTTTGGTTAAGGCCTCCCCCGTCGGACGTTTCAGGGTCAAGGTCGCCTTGACCTCGTCGCCCGGGCCGTAGGCCTTGCGCAGAAATTCCAGGGTCTTTTTGATCCGCGGCGCTTCGTAACTGCTGACAACGACGGCGCGGCTTTCCATCTTGCCGTCCTCGGTGCGGACGCGCAATTGGTATTCGCCGCCCTCGGCGTCATCAGCGATGACAAAATCGTTGGTCGCCTTGCCATCCTGTTGCAACGCCCGTTTTGTCGCGACAGTGGCGCCCTTGGGATTGACCAACTGGTAGGTCACTGACCCAGCCGTTCCCCCCGCGTGGTCCCGAACCTTCAGATCCCAGGTTTTCACCCAGATGGTTTCACCCGGTTTGTAGATTGGTTTATCCACCTGGATATACAGCGCGCGCCGACCCATCCCGGTGAAATGCGATTCGATTTGCGTCGGCAGGTTGCGCGTCCGGTCATCAACCGGCAGACGATCGCTGGGCCCCGGCGCCGATTCGGGTGTGGCGGCTGGCACCGTGGCCGTCTGGCCCGGCATCGATCCTGCCGCGGCCCGCGGGGCATCGATGGGCTGCACCACCCCCCTGCCCCGGGTTGCCTCACAACCCCAGGCCAACAGCAGGAATCCAGACCAAAACACGGTATTGCGCATGCGAAACCTCCTCATTTCACCTATTGAACGGACCTGCTGGGAAAAGGATCTCAAAAAAACCCCGCCCCTTCGTCGACAGAATCCAGGCCCAACCAAAACCGCAATGTGAAGTTGCCGGCAAGCCAGAGCCGGGCGATCATAGGGGCATGCGAGGCTTGGCGGTGTTGTTGGTGGTCATGACCCTAGCGGCGGTCGGGATCTCGGCAGCGGTCAAAGCGCGTCAGCAATCAGGCTGGCAGATCTTGGATGATCGCATGAACGTCGCCTTTCGTCGCGGGTCCCATGACGATTTACAGCGCGCGCGCCTTCTGGCCATGCGCCTGGCCGTCGCAGCCGCGCAGGACGGCGCCCCGGAAGCGGCCCTGGGCATGATCGACGCACGGCTGGCTGTCGATTTCGGTCACGACCTGATTGCAGAAGGCCGCGGCGCCCTGGACCGGGCGGCGCAAAAACAATCCAATCCCGCCGCGCAGGCCCTAGCCGATGCAGCCCGCGCGTTGCTGCTGATGGGGGACGGGCAGTTGGACGGGGCCTTGTCCCTGGCCAACGCAGCCATCGAAGGCGCCCCATCAACGCCCCACGGATATTGGATCTCGGCCCGTATAAAACTGCGCCAAGGGGACGCCGCAGCGGCCGCTCGGATCTTGGAGGCCGCCGCCGTCCTGGCGCCTGATTTTTTGGAAATCCGTGTCGCATGGGCCGAAGCCTTGTTTGACCTGGCAGACAGTGCCACCGCAAAAACCGCGGTGGCCAAGATCCTGGCGCAGGCCCCGGATCTGGAACGGGCGCAACTGTTAGGCGCCGCCCCCGTCGTATGCACCGCCCCCCGTGCCCCGGAAATCAGTGCCCCTGAGATCCGTGCCTCGTGTGCCTATCGCCGCGCCCGCAGGGCCTGGATCGACGGGGACAGCACCCAGGCCACCATGCTGGCTGTTGAGGCAGCGAAAAGCCCAGGCCATGACCCGCGCCGACTGGCCGACCTGGCCCATGTGTTGGCCCAATTGGGGTTGATTGACCACGCATCGGATCTGCTGGACAAGGCGCAGTCCCTGTCCAGTCCCCATTTCGGTGGAATCGGGTGGGCGCGCGTGGCCATCGCGCTAGGGCGCGGCACGTCCGCGGTAGCCGCGAAGGAAGCGGCGTTGTCCCCCGAGGCGCGCGTAACCGCCGCGCGACTTTCGCTCGCCACGGCTGGTCTGACGGGGCTGGATGCGGCGCTTGCCGATATGGGGCCGGCATTGCCAGTCGTGTTGCAAAACCTACGCACACCGGCCCCCGCGCCGGGAATCGCGGATCCGCTGCGCAATTATGTCGATGGCCTGCGCGCACGGCTTGCGGGCGACCTACCGACCGCGATTCGCCTCTTTAGTCTGGCCCTAGACGGCCACGGCGAATCCTGCCATGCCGCCGGGGAACTTCTGGCCGCCCTGCAAACCCAAGATCAACCCCTGTTGCAGGGCCTGCTGGACCCCATAAGCGCTGTCAATCGTGATTGCATTCACCTGCACCGCAGCGAAAATGTGGTGGTTCCGGCGGCGAAAAAGAACCGGGCGCGGGGGCCCCTCATTTTGCAACGAATGCGGTGACGTCGTAACGGTCCATCGCCGTTGCGTACAGGCCACCAACCTTGGTGCGCGGCTCCATGATTACGACCGACTTTGGATATCCGAAAGCCTTGTCATACTGTAAGAAGAACGATCGGCCTTTCTGGGCGAGAATCATCCGCGTGTCAGAAAGTACTGTATCAATGGTGGGAGCCACCGGCACGACGGGCGTCTGGCTTAGAACCCCGTTCGCGACTGTCAGTTTCCAGTTTTTGGGCGCCATGGGACTGAAGTTCGACATCATGTTGTAGGAATAGTTTTGCAGTCGCTTGGCCTGCCAAATTCCAGCAGCCTGATCAAGATATGGCCCCGCCCAACAGGCAGACATGAGATCCAACACGGATCTGTCACAACGAATTTCCGCACCCTCGACAATTTCCGAATACCCCTTCGTACCGGCGAGACAAACCAAAAACGGCAACCAGGTCTCGCGACAAGAGGGGGAGATTGCCGTGTTGACCACTTTCGAGCAGTCCGCAAGGCACTCAGCCGAAGGCTGCCCAGGTCCACAAAAATATGCGTCCATTTGCGATGCCTGGTAGTCCTCACAGAGCGCATGTGCATGCCATGAAGGGTCTGTCGCACAAGCCAGCTTGCATTCGGCGACAGATTCCATTCCGGCGTCCCGTCCCATATCTGGCCTGGCTGCCCCTGGCTGCTGATCAAGAGTCACGCGAAGATCGTCCGGCGCACGCAGGTCATTCGCATTTTCGCGAATGTCGAGACCGGCGCCGTCAACCGCCTCGTCGCTGCCCGGGGAAGCGTCTACCAACAGGGCCGTTCGGGCGCCGCAGGCACCAAAAACAGCTAGAAACCAAAGGAAACGACCGTTCAGGCCTCGCGAGCAAAACCCAGTTTCATTCATTGTTGTTTCCACGCGCGAGCCAGGAGGATAGCAATAGTACTGCTGTTATAGATGAAAATGCCGCCTGTGCTAATCCTACCCAATGGGAACCCTTCCTCGACACGGCAACCGGATAACCGAGAATCTGTTATTGGCGACAGTCATCGCCATCGGATTCGGCCACGCGATCGGATGCACGTCGGGCACTTCATCACACAGTCCCCAGGAGGGTGCGCAAGGCGGCGCGGCAGCGTCGGCTGAAGGCGGTCGCACCGCCACCAGCCAGGGCGGCAGCAACAGCCGCGGCGGCGGCGGGATGGGTAGCGGCGGGACCGGCGCCGGAGGGATGGCACCCAGTACCAGCATGGGGGGTATGGTGGCCAGCGGCGGTCGCGATGCCACCCCGCCAGGGGCAGCGGGCAAGGACGGAGGTTCAGGTGCCGACAGAGGGCCCGATGTTGCAGCAACCAACCCACGACCTGATTCGGGGCCCTTGACCTGCGGATCGGGCGAATGGCCCAGCTACGGGCACGACACACGAAACACATTCGCCAGCGACGGCTGCATGACAGGTCCCCTGGCCTTCGCCTGGGGTTACCTGCCCAAGGGCCTAGACGGCAGCAACAGGATTCAGGTACACCACGCTGTTACCAGCGCCGGGATGGTGTACGTTCGGTTCAGCTCTTCAAAGGCGCCGCAGATGGACGGGGTTTCCACAGCAGGCGACCTGAAATGGACCTGGGCCTCCTCGGGCGGACGCGACGTACTTTTTCAATACTGGGCGACCTTTGCCAACGGCGCGCTGTTGGTGGCCGATGATGGACTGATGCTGGTGGACGCCGATGCCGGAACGACCAAAAAGACGATCAACAAGTATGACGACTGGGGACACAGCAAGGCTGACGACCAGCGCTTCTACATCAACTCGGATCTGAACAGCCCCGACGGACCGGGGTTCTATGTCGGCGCGTACACCCTTGACGGAACGGCTGTCTGGAAGAAAGATCAGCACAAGTCCTGCGACCGGATCTCGGAAAAACGCGGATCTATTGTGGTGGATCGAAACACAGTTTTCCGCAGCGGCGTCTTTGTCGCCGGGGCGCCTGCGCCATCGGGGATCGCAACGTACGACAAGATGACGGGGGCCCCGGGGTGGAAACAGCCCACGACGCCCCTATCTGCCATCAGCGCTGGGGACGGGCAGCTATATTTGGTCGAGGACAACGGCGGCGAACACCTGGTCGCGCGCAAGCAGGACGATGGGATGGTGGTTTGGTCCCAGCCCCTGACCGGAAATCCGGTATCGACCCAGGCCCCCGTTTTAGCCAATGGCCTTGTGATAGTTGCCACCAAGACAGACGTGCGTGCCTTTAGGGCCCAGGACGGCGCGGTGGCGTGGACAGCGGCTAACATCAACGCAGCCGTGGGACCTTCCGTGGAAGGATCGGGGACTTTCAACAACTGCCCTGGCAATCCCGTCCCGTGGAGCGTCATCACCAACACGACTCTTGCTGCGGCGTTGGGCAGCCATTCGCTGGTGGCAACTGCCACCGACGGCATTCACGTACTGTCCTTGACGGATGGAAAAGAAAGATGGAAGGGTCTACCCGAATCGGTCAAGGGCCCCTTGCGCAATCCGGTGATAGTCGGCCACACACTGTATGCGGCTGAAACCGGTGCCGGTGGCAGGCTGGTTGCCTTGACCTCGCCCTAATCGATTCGGCTGTCGTCTACGATGACCGTCAGTCCTTGGCGCCGTGTTCCTGCCCCAGCCCGTCGCTGCGATCCGCGCCAAGATCGGTCCAGTAGAACCGGTCATCGCGCACGTCCACGTGGACAAATTGCGACACAGGATAGTATCCAACGCCCTTGATGCCCAGGGAATAGGCCAGATCGCGCAGCATCAACGGCGTCATTCCAGGGATGCGAATGTCCGCCGCCATGCCGCGCGTGTGGTAACTAAGATCCGCTGTCGAAAACATCGGCGCCCGAAAACCCGACACCAGATGAATGGTTTGTTTGGTGCGGGTGGCGATTCGGTACAGCAGTTCCAAAAGCCGCGGATCAATGGGGGTCTCGGCGCCCGTGCGCAGGCAACGCATGGCATGTCGCAATTGTCGATACGACTGCGCTTCGACTTCGCCTGATGACAGGTCCAGCACCACATCAACCTTTTCACCCGTGTTCACCAACTGCAGCGTGAACCGCCCCGTGGGGCCCGAAGGCTTTCGCACCAAACCGCCATCGGGCACAATCTGGGCCTGGGCCGCGACGACAGCAAACGGCCGGCGCGCCATCGAATGGGCGGCATCGAACATCGCCTGCAGCCGCGATTCCAGCCGCCCGACCGTTGATCCCAAAAAAACCGAAGCCAGTGCCGCCACGAATGCAAACAGCAGCAACACGCCCGCCCCAACCGTCACCGTGCGCGGCACCCACCTGGGGATGACAATGGTGCGCACGGGACGGTTCGGGTCGCTTGATATCAGAATCCGCAAGGGTTCGCGCGAGGCACGCCGCCGCTGACGTTGTTGCTCTTTGCGCGCCCGCAAAAGCTCTGGGGCATCCACCGGCGGCGCTTCTCGCGAACCCGCCACCCCTACCCCCTATCCCACCGATGTCAGGCGTCCGGACT
>JAYUUT010000352.1:0-28703 GCA_043754455.1 Myxococcales bacterium | reverse complement strand
GGGTCGTACCATCAGCGCGTTGAAGTTTTCCGACCCGAAAGCCATATGGAAACAGCAATTGCACAAATTGCAAACATCGCGTCGCCTGCCTTCGGTCGTCTATGCAAAGGGCCGTTTGCACATGATCGGTGGCGCAAACCCTGATCATGGGCCGAACCTCGATGGTGAATCCGCCGCATTTGATGAAGCCAGCGGCACGACCGAACCTTTCATCACCATCGCACCATTGCCCGTCTCACCCTTCGGCTGTGGTCTCGTTCCTACGGCTGATCAGCTCTACCTTGTGGGCGGCAACCAAGACGCATCGGTTGTCCTTCAAAACGACGTGCATGATCGTGTGTTTGCGTCTGCTTTGGCCAGCGATGGTACGCTGGGTCCTTGGCGGGAACAGCCCATGTTGTTAACCCCCATCGCCGATGCCAGCGTCTGGGTTCGAGGTCAGAAACTTTACGTGGCGGGGGGGCGTCGAAGCCGGGGAAACCCAAGTTCTGTGTTGGTGGGTTCGGCGAAGATAAGCGCGAATGGCGATCTCGCCGCGTGGGATTTCCAGACGCACGCGCGGCTGCCGCTCGGTCGATTCTATTCGTTCCCTGTGGTGATCTAAGTGACCAAAACAAACAACCCCGGGGATTCAAAGCTGGCCGAAACCGAATTGCGACACCGGCCCGTTACCTCTTCGCGAATTGCTGATCGTGGTTTTGTGGTGGTTGGTCGCACGCAAGGCGACCCAGAAGTTATTGAGCTGTTGGAAGGCCAACCGTTGCTGGTCGGGCGCGACGAAGGGGCGGCGATTCGTATTGATGAAGGCGGGGTGTCGCGACGGCACGCCAGCTTGTTGCGCGTGGGATCTTCGATTGAGATCAAAGATCTCGGAAGCAAGAACGGAGTTTTACGCAACGGCCAAAACATCGGCACAGATTCAACACCCCTGCGTGCGGGCGATCGCGTGACCATTGGCCCCGCCACATTGTCGATAGCGTGGCTAAGCGATGAACCTGGGCAACCCGCTGGGGGTGACCCTGTCGCCACTGATTCAGAAGTGCTGGTGGAAGATCCCGGCATGCGCGATCTGTATGCGTTGTTGCCTCGCATCGCGATAAGCCCTATGGCTGTGTTGATAACCGGCGAAACGGGTGTGGGCAAAGAACTCATCGCCGCACAGTTGCACCGTCAATCATCCCGCGTGGCCGATAGGTTTGTGCGCCTCAATTGCGCGGCAATCCCTGAAGGTTTGGTTGAAAGCGAACTGTTTGGTTTTGAACGAGGCGCGTTCACGGGCGCCGATCGTCAAAGGACGGGCCATTTGGAAGCGGCCAGTGGCGGCACGTTGTTGCTGGACGAAGTCGGCGAATTGCCGAAGGCGGCGCAGGCAAAACTTTTGCGGGCACTTGAAACCAACACCATCATACGCGTGGGCGGCAACCGTGAAATCAAAGTAGATCTGCGTGTGGTCAGCGCCACCAACCGTGATCTGCAACTTGAAATTCGTGAAGGCCGATTTCGTGCTGATCTTTACTACCGGCTTAATGGTGTGTCGCTGCACGTGCCACCCTTGCGCGATCGTGCCATCGAGATCATGCCGTTGGCGCGGTTGTTTGCGTGGCGTTTAGCGGGGCGAATGAATGAAGCGCCGCCAGTCATTTCAGACGCGGCGGCCGAAGCCTTGATGCAGCACAGGTGGCCGGGAAACATTCGTGAACTGCGGCAGGTGGTTGAACGTGCCTTGGTGTTGGCTCCGCACGACGTGATCGAAGTTGAACATCTTGGCCTTAGCAAAGAAGCGGGTCGTGATGCCAAACCTGTGTCCGGCGCGTTGACAGAAGATCTCGCCAAGTTGGAACGGCAGTCTATTGAAGAAGCCTTGGCAGCACACGGGGGGAACCGAACGCACGCGGCGAAGGCGCTTGGGATCTCTCGTCGTGCTTTGCACTACAAGCTTGATAAATACGGATTGGGGCAGGGACACGATTCGTGAGCGTGGCTCCACGTTTGATCGCCGGTCGTTACGAACTTCACGGTGAAATAGCCTCTGGAGGCATGGCTGTTGTTTATTTTGGGCGAATGCAGGGGGCGCGTGGTTTTTCGCGCGTGGTGGCGTTAAAGAAGGTGCATCCGCATCTCGCAAAAGATGAACGTGTGGTTACGGCGCTGTGGGACGAAGCCCGCATGGCCGCGCGGATCAACCACCCGAACGTGATCGCCACACTTGAAGTGCTGGAGGATCAGGGCGACGTGTTCGTTGTGTTGGAACACGTGCATGGCGTTTCGCTTTCGTCGATGTCAAAGGCGTTGCGTGCCAAGGGGCAGATGATCCCGCCTGCGGTTGCTTCCGCCGTGATGGCCGGTGTGCTGGCAGGCTTGCATGCGGCACACGAATCACTTGGTGCCGATGGATTGCCTTTAGGATTGGTTCACCGCGATATCTCGCCGCAAAACATCTTGATTGGTGTCGATGGATTGCCTCGCGTGATCGATTTTGGCATTGCCAAGGCGGCAGGACGTTCGCAGCAAACGGAAACAGGGCAGCTCAAGGGAAAACTTTCCTACATGGCGCCCGAACAGCTGCGCAACAAGGTGGATCGAAGAACCGATCTTTTCGCGGTGGGCATTGTGTTGTGGGAATTGCTCGCGGCGCGGCGCCTGTTCGATTTTGATGAACCAGGCGCCATCACGCACGCCATTGACCACGATGTCATCGTTCCCCCTTCTCAATTGAATCCGGCTGTGTCTGTCGCAGTTGATGCGGTTGTATTGAAAGCTTTGGCCAGAGACCCGGATGAACGATGGCCAAACGCGCGAGCGATGGCAACGGCGCTTGAGAACGCGCAGCCCGCGGCGACAACCAGCGCTGTTGCCGCATTTCTGTCGGTGTTGATGCCCGAATACATTCGGAACAAGGCGCGCGATTTGAGTGCCCTACAAAGCGACGGGCAGGCCCCTGCCACTTCACAGCACGATGCGGCTTCGGATACGCGCACCTTAACCGCGCGAGGGCCCGCGTCGTCACCGCTAGCAATGCTGTTTCCAAAGCGACGACGGTCGTTGATATACGTCGGAGCGATAGCCTTGGTTCTTTTTGCCGGCGGCTTCGCCATTTTTCGCCACGCTCCTGCTCAGACGGTGCAGTCGCCGCAAACAGTCGTTCCCACCGCACACGTGGTCCGTGTGGAACCCCTGCCGCATGTGACCGCAGAAGTTCCGCAGCCTGCCCCTGTTGCCGGGGATGCGCCCGCCACGCTATCCCGTCACCCCCGTCCGACCCAACGTCCAGCAGTGCGTCCCAAGATCAAGGCCAAGGCCAAGGCCAGGGCCACAAAGGTCGATTGCGACCCTCCCTATTGGCTGGATGCCACGGGTGTGCGAAAACCAAAGCTCGAATGTTTGTAGCCATGACCGCTTCGTTTCGCCGACTGGTTCCTGCCCTGCTGGCAGTGTTATCAGCTCCCCAGGCATCGGCATGGGCACAAAACAAAGCGGCATGTTTACAGGCGTACGAAGACACGCAGGTCAAACGCCGCGAGGGCGGTTGGCTGGCGTCCAGATCGGCAGCATTGGTCTGTTCGGCGCCTTCATGCCCGCGAACGCTGGTCAAAGACTGCACGCAATGGGCGCAAGAGCTGCAATCCTCCATCCCCACAATTCTTTTCGATCTTCGCTTTGGCCAAGGCGCATCCCCTCCGCAAGCGGTCGTCTTTCTTGATGGTGCCGTGCAACCAATTTTGATCGATGGCAAAGCGATGCCCTTCGATCCGGGCGACCATGTGGCGGTGTTCAAAGCGCCGGGCTTCGTGGATCTAACCCGTCGCTTCGTGGCTCTTGATGGGGACAAGTCGAAGCGAATCGTTGTGGAACTTAGAAACGAAAAGCCAACGGCGCTAGCGCCTAACAACAGCGCTGCGCCAGTCCCCTTGTCCGCCAAAATTTCTGGCACCGTGGCGGTCGTCGCTTTCGCTGGGGCTTCACTCCTGGGCTGGCAGGGCCTGCAAATAAAGCGCGATCTTGATGACAGAGGTTGCAAGCCGTCTTGCGATTCTGGTCGTATTGCGGATATGAAACGCTACTTTTTGTTTGCAGACATCGCGTTAGGCACTGGTCTTTTGGCAAGCGCCATCACAGCCTACTTTTGGTGGTCCGTTCCCCAGGAACACAGCGGCCCCACCGCTTCTGTCTCGTTAGGGCCGCAGGGTGTTCTCCTTCAGGGACGGTTTTAGTCGGCGATTACGCGGGCGCTCTTCACTTTGGCCCTGACTTCTTTCATCAAAGCGCTAAGGCCCGTGGCGTAACCTTCTTTGTTTCCGGCCAGGCGAGGGTGACGCTGTTCAAACCCTGGCTTGCTCCACAGCTCGGCCAGTTTGCCAACGTACCATCCGGCGTTGGGCAGCGCCGTTTCGTAGAAGGACTCAATGCCACCGGGGCGTGCCACCGGCGCACCAGAATCAAGCAAGTCCTTCTGCAACAACAAAAGCGTGCGCAGAAGGTTCGAACGCATGGTGACGCCTGCTTCAAATGAAGGTGAAGTTTCGTCTTCGGGATAGCCGGTCAAACCAACAAAGGTTCGATCCGTAAAGGCGTAACCATCAAGAAGGCGCGGCTGCGATCTGATTTTTTCAACAACCGGAAACGCGGGCTTGCCCGCCAATGTTGTATCGTACAGCCACTTAACAGCGAAAGCATGTGCATAGAACACAGGCATATGAACGTTCCTTTGTGGGAAGCGACCAGCCCAATAGAACATGCCGCCATCAACTGCGTTGTCTTCTGACCGCATGATGCCTTGATCAAACATATTGGCCAACGTCCACCACGAGTGGGTAAAGGATTCCAACCGCGGATTGACCTGATCGTCTGTGGGGCCGCCGAACTTCGGACGCTGCGATTCGCCGACGTTGCTGAGCAATTCCGCACAGGTGCCGCCGCCAAAACCCCCGCCGTTTTTTGAGCATCTGTACTCTTGGGTCATTCCACCCAACACGGAGAATTGGTTGTAGCGCACGTTCATGGCTGGATAGGGAACCGCGGGCAAATCGTACCAGCTAGGTTTTCCCAACAAGGCCGTGCGGAAGTAGTGTGAACCTAACAGAAGCGCTCGGCGTTTATTTGCGCTCGCATTTCTGAACCACTGTTTGTAAAGCCCGGCTTGTGAGTTTCCCAATGAACCAACTGCGGCCTTTTCGCTCTCGAAATAGTTGCTGTCGCTTGGATCGGCAAGGTACCGTTCGTTGGCAGCAATCAATTGGTTGAGATTTGGCGTGAAGTCTACGGACGTCATCCAGTCGTCAAACGTTTGGTGATCTACGCCATTGAATACGTCGCGGGTCCAGTGTGGCAACGCGATGCCGATTTTTGTTTTGCGCATATCCATTTCGGCAAACTGTTTGAAAGCAGTTTTGGCAGCAGAGATGTCAGCAATGGGATTGCCCATCAACAGAAGCCCCTTGGCTTTTAGGTATTCGCCGAACGCAGCATCTTGTTCTTCTGGCGTCTTTCCAGGCAGCACGTCGCCGCCAGGTTGGAAGGGGCGCCAATCGGTGCTGCAGGGATTCTTTATCCCAAAACGTCGTCGCTGCGCGTGTACCAGATCGCGCACGGCCAATACGTCGTCTGGCGAAAGGTGAAGAGATCCTCGGCGCATAATGGCGGCGTCGGGGTAGGCAATCACAGCAAGATCAATCGCATCGGGCGAGTGGCAGCTCACACAAGCCTCGCCATGGCTGTCGGCTTTGCGCCACGCTTTCATTCCGCGATCGTAGGCGTCATCAACTTGCTTTTGGCTCCACGTTTGTTCAGAAGCCAATGCGGTGGATGTTTTGCGACCGTTGCCGGCAAGCACTGTGAGAGCTGCGAAGTCGGCGCGCAAAGTAGAGTCGCTGATGACGTTGGCATCGAATGCAGGCATGGCTTTTCCTGCAACGCCTTTTCGCACGGTTGCCAATAACGTTGCTTCATTTAGTCTGCCTGGCAGGGCAGGGTAAAGCCCCTTGCCTTCGCCAGCGCCCCCATGGCACCCGCTGCAATAACGTCCGAACGAATCGGATATGGCGGCGCCCTTGGTGGCACCGTCTTCATAAGCGGGGGCAACGACCGCCGGGCATTCAAACAACCCCTTTCCGGCAGGAACTTCTGCAAGCCCGGCCGATGGGGTGGGGCCTTGGTTTGCGACGGCGCCGCCACCGCTGTTGTTGGTGGTCGATGCTGCTGCGTTGTGGGGAGGTTTTGGTTCTGACCCTCCATTTTCCTGCACATCACCTTGGCAGGCGGCTAGAAGAACGAGCAATCCTGGAACAAACGGTCGAACTTTGCGAAGCATCCAAAACTCCTGGTGGGCGCAATGTCGGGTGTCTTTGGATGCGCTGCAAATGTCGAACCAACGTCAACGGCGGGCAATTCTAGGCACTTACAGTGGCAGTGCGGCCTGGTGTGCGAAACATTCTGTGCGCAGTGTACGAACCTTGCGCACTATTGCCGGCGTTCGGGCACGTTCAAACGGCGCAAGCAATGAAGCGCAAGGTTCGTACACCGCGCACAGAATGTTCGGTAATCCAGGCACCCCTGCCACTGTAAGTGCCTAGAATTGAATGCCATTGACGTTGGTTTGACATTTGCAAAGCCAAGCACAGACACCCCACGTTGCGCCCCCAGGAGGTTTGAATGCTTCGCAAAGTTCTGCTGTTTTTTCCTCTGGTGATTGTTGGCGCCTGCCAAGGAAACATCACCGGTGAGAGTGGGACGGAGCCGAGATCGGGGAACGGAGCGGCAAGGCCGTCTTCATCGCCGCCTCCATCGGCGCCTCCATCGGTGCCTTCAGCCGTGCCTTCAGCCGTGCCTTCAGCGGTGCCTTCAGCGGTGCCTTCAGCCGTGCCTTCGCCGATGCCTTCATCGATGCCGTCGCCGATGCCGTCGCCGACCCCCGCGGGTCCGGCAACCGGGTTCCCCATCCCCGCCCCCATCGCGTCGGGGGTCAAGGGCATCCTCGACTGCCCGACCGTTGCGTATCCGGGCAGCGTGGTCTCCGCGATGAAGCAAACGACCAACCCGCCGCCCGCCACCTTTGGCACCTATTGCGCGGCATGCCACGGCGCCGCGGGCGAGGGGCGACCTGGGTATCCGGCGCTGACGACCGTGAAGCTCACGTTCTCCGAGTTCGCGACGGTGGTGAGGAACGGCCGCGGAAACATGCCGCGGTTCGACGCCATGGTCGTGAACGACAGCGACCTGAAGACCAGTCACGACATGGTCACCCGCGACGCCGGGGGCGGATCCGTGGTGACCCAGCACCCGGCCCTGTCCTGGAGCCCCGCCGAGGTGGAATCCAAGCGTTCGAACGGCCTCATCGCCTTCAGGAAACCCGACGCCAAGAACGAAGCTTGCTCCAGCTGTCACGCACCCGACGGCATCGACCTGGCGGTGATCGCGTACCCCGATGACGCCATCCTCAGACGGGCGGGCCTGCACGTTCCGGCCGAGCAGGCCCAGGTCATCCTGGATTTCATTCATGCCCAACGACGCCACTACAACATCAAGGCGCCCTGTTCCACCGACTGGAGGCCCTTGCAGCCTGGCGGATCGGTCCTGCCGGGCGACACGGCCAAGGAGCAGGACGAGAGCTTCTGGGCGGAGATCAGGAAGCGCAACATCCTCGTCGCCAAAGCCGCCGTGGAGACAGAAGCCGAATCGACAGCGGCCTGGAAGGAATTGGCCACGCTGAACATACGCGCGATCCCCAACGGCATCCCGCTGCCGCGGTGGAGCGAGGATTCGTTCGACGGCACCGGGCACAAGTCCTTGAACGACTGGCTGCCGTCCGTCCCCCGCGCGCCCAAGAACGGCGATTTCATGCGCCTTTTTGACGATTACCTCGCGCAGCCGACGCTGGAAAAGATCTCAACGCTGGCCAGCCAGGTCAACGTACTCACCCACGACAACGGCTTCTCGGAGATCCAGACCGGCGGATACCGGCCCACTTTCCCCGAACTGTTCCTGTCCAAATATCGCGGCGTCCTGATCGCCTCACACTACTTCCGTATGGCCCTGCTCAAAGGCAAGGGCGGCTGGGACGAGTTCCAGGTGGCCCCGTCGCCCATGGCGGTGCTCAGCAACGGGCAGATGATCAACCCGATGCAGTCGATCGGGTTTCTCTTCCAGGAGGACAACTGTTTCGCCGACAGCGGCTGTCGGTCCAAGGAGCTGGCGTCGCTGCCTCACCTCGCCCGCATCGAGGTTGGGGATGATCCGGCGCAGTTCAAAAAGCCGCTATTAGAAACCCTGGCCCACGCCTGGTGGTCGGTGGCGACCCTTGTCGATCCGGTGCTGGCGGAGCGGCCGTTTCTCCGGAAGAACAACCGTCCTACGGTGCACTACTGGATGGGACGGTTCGATCAGCGCGAGATTCATCGCCCCTTCTATAACGCTGTGATTGGCGTCAAACGAGCGGAGGCTATGATTGCGTCCACCCCGGAGAGCAACGTCCACCCGCTGGTCGACATGCAATTTCACATCGACTTCGATCGTTCCAATCTCAGGGACTTCAACGGCAAACGGGCCCCCTACGTCTTTTTGCAACACAACATCCTCCGCATGGAGCTGCTGCAGATGAAGCGCGCATTGAAGGCGGGCTCGGCGGTGTTCGACAAGAAGGGCGTTGCCGGAGAGGTGGCCCTCTTCGCCGAATGGATCGATTCCCGACGTAACGGGGATGGGATCATGGCCCAAGCCGCGGACGGCATAGATGCGGCGGCGCTGCGGACGTCGATGGCCACCTTCTCGGCCCTCGCCACTGAGGTGAGAGCCCTCATCGAGACCGCTCCGAGCGGCGCCAGCCGCTGAGAGACGCTTTCGGGGATTCGTCATCGTCGTCATGTGGCCCCTGTGCATTGATGACGACGTCGGCTCGCTTATCGACAGCACGGTGGTCCGGGCGCACCAGGATTCGGCTGGAGGAAAAGGGGGGGTCCGATGCAATGCTTTGGGCCGTTCTCGAGGAGGTTTTTCCTCCAAAATACACGCGATCACGACGACCAAAGATAAACCGCTCCACATCATCCTCGCGCCCGGCCAGCAGCACGACTCTACGGAAGCGGAGCACCTGATCGATCACGCGACCGGCAAGGCGTTGGTCGCAGACGCAGGGTACGACTCCGATGCGATCGTCGGCGCGGTCCGTCGACGAGGTATGAGGCCTGTTATCGCGATGAACCTCACGCGCAAGTACAACCGTCGCCGCAAGTGTCTCAGCCGCTGCTGAAGTGGATTTCAGGGGATTAACCGGCTGACCAGCGCCGCGTGGCGCGCGCGCGTCCACGTGCGCATCTCCTCGACCGCGCCCTTCACATCGCAACGGCCCGTGGAGGGGGACTGGTTCCAGTCTTCATTGTTGAAGGCGGCGGCCCCTTCGTCGATCAACTTGAGGACGTTGTCCGGCGCCAGCACCGTGCGGGCCAACTCGCGTAGACGGTCGTCGTACTCCTTGCGAAACGCCCGTAGGGTGGCGTCCTTGAAATAGCTGAACTTGTTCACGTTGCTCGGGTCATTTTCCTGACCGATGTAGAAGGACGCGGTGGCCTTATGGCTGCCACAGGGCGGACAGCGCCGGTCGGGCCAGAATGGTCCCAATCCCCATTCCAAATCGAAATCCTGTTGCAGAATGATCCAGCGGCCGTCGGGCCGCAGGTACGGATAGTAGTTGTGAAAGGCGTCGTCCCAGGCGCCCGTCCAGTTGCGAACAGCGTAGGCGCTCATGAGCGAGTCGACGTCGAAGTGCTTCATAAGATACTCGCGCAGCGCAGGAACACCGGCGACGCGCGCGACGTTCAGATCCTCGATCAGTTTGGCGATCTCGACGTGGTCTTTGTAATCGTTGGTCTGACGGCTGTAGGTGACCCGGTACCGTTCGAGCGGCGTCAACATGCAAGCTGACTTGAGGCTGCGGGCATCGCCTATACCCCACGGACCCTCGTCAACGCCCCCGCCATCGGACTTGTACAGGTCGCCCACCTTCTCGCCCTTCTTGGTGGTCCGGGCCAGCATCTCCGCGTCCAAGCTCTCGGGCTCCATCATGTACTGGTAGTACGCGCCGTTGATGTGCAGCCGGGCGAAGCGCACGCTTTGCGAGGGAACGCCCGCCGCCTCGAGCAGTTTGTTGTTCACGTAAGTGTTCACGCCGGGGCAGGACTGGCCCAGATTTTTTAGGTTGATGTTTCCCTTGCCCTCGAACGGCGCGTAGCGGGGAAACTTCACCTTCCAGCTCAACACCTGCAGCGGCTGCGGCGCGGTCGGTCCCGGCGCCGTCCAGCGTGGCAGCGGGTTCCCCGACAGCCGTAGCGTGTTGCCTCCCTCGTAGCGGACCTGGACATCGTAGACCGCGCCGTCGAAGACGAATGTTGCCTGGCACCGTCGAGGCCCAGGTCGGGTTTTTGACGCAACCGACCACGCGTCCGGCCCGGCTGTTGGCGTGCATGCGGGTCCAGTCGACGGGCTGGATCAACACGTGGTACACGCGTGACGTCGTGGTGACGGCCGGCGTGACGAAGTACGCATGATAGGCGCGCGGATCAAAAGGCCGCGGCGAAACCACGTCCCTGCCCGCGCCCCGATCGGCGACGAAGCGGTAACGAACCAGCGTGCCCGCCGGCAGCGCATCCAGGGTCGCCGTGTGAAACCCATCGGCCCCGGCCACCATGGGCGTACGGGTGAGCGGCTCGCCGGTCTTGGTGATGTCGTCGACAAACCACTCCAACTCCACGCCGCCAAGGCCGGTAGAGGAGGTGAAGCGTGCCCGGACCCGCACCTTGTCCTTCTCATTGATGGGACGAGGGGGGCCCGCCTCGCCCGCCGGGAGTGCGTCGTGCGCCTGAACGACTGCCAGCGGCGTTCCGGCTATCGAATTGCGCTTGCCCGGCGTGGCGCCATCCAGCGCCGAAGCGCCCCAGTTCGCCAGATCGGTCGCGGGCGCCTCGAGGCTGAGGCGCTCGAGGGAGCGGCCCATGTATTGGTGCTTTGACAGCGGCCGTTGGTCCTCGGGTAGCCACTCTTCGCCCGCACCGAGCGCGTCGGCCGCGAGCGGCCAGGGGAATTTGTCGTCGTAGGCGACGGCGTCAACCAGCGCGCCACCGCCGTCGAAAAGCTCGACGCGGCCGCCGCCGTTCGCAAGCTCGCCCATGTAGTCGCCCAGCACCTCCGACGCTGTTAGGCCGTAGCGCAACACCGTGGCCAGCGCCATTCGTCGCTTGGCCACGACCAGGAACCCATCGGGCGGGATCGACGCACCCGCGGGAAAGACGAACTTCACCACGCCGTCCAACCGCCACCCGCCGACCGACACAGCCGCCTTGCTGCGGTTGGCGATCTCGACGAACTCGTGCGCCTCCTCGGCCGCGTTCTCCAGCACGGGGTGGTACATCAGCTCCGAGATGACGATTGCCGCCATCGGGTTCGGGGCGGTCGTCGCTCCGCGCGCATCGCCCGCATCGCGCGCATCGCCCGCGTCGCGCGCATCGCCCGCATCGCCCGCTGGCGGAACGACGTTTTGGACACGGGGCCGGGGCCCGGCCTCTTCGGGGCCACGACCCGCCGGGGATTGGGACGCCTCCTCGCCGGGGGCGGGGTTACATCCCGTGGCGCCGACCGCGGCGCTGGCGGCTAGAAGGACGAACAATCCTCGAAGAAACAACGAAACTTTGCGAAACATCCAGAAGCACGAAATCGCGGCCGCTGATGGCCTGCTCATGACAGCGCCGCCAAGGGGCCCGTCCCCTTGTCCAGGGTGTGCGTGTCCCCGTAGCGCTGCACGTCCGTGAACCCCATGGCATGGCACATGGTGACGAACAGCCGGTTGGACGGCGAGTTGGGGGGAAGCTGGACCAGACGCCCGCTGCGCAAGAAGCCCCCGCCACCCCCGAGCACGACGTGAGGCATGTCGGTCTTGCTGTGGGCGTTCGGTTCGGAGACGTCGGTGCTGGTCAGGATGGTGGTGTTGTCCAGCACCGTCTGACCGCCTTCGCTTATCGCCTTGAGCTTGCCGGCGAAGTACGCGAGCTGCTCGTGGTGCCATGTCGAGATCTTGACGAGCTGCTTGATCATCACCGGGTCGTTGGGCGCGCCGTGGGTGAAGCCGTGGAAGTTCCCCTCGCCCAACCAGGGCAGCTCGTTCAGACCCATGTTGAACCCCACCACGCGGGTCAGATCGCAGGCGAACGCCATCGCCATGATGTCCATGAAGGCCTTGGCGTTCACCGCCTGGGCCGCGGCCTTGTCGGCTGGCACCGTCAGATCGAGGGCGGGCCGCTGGCAAACGCCACCGGTCGCCTTGACCCCATCCATCCGACTTTCGATGGCTCGCAGGGCGGACAGGTGCTGATCCACCTTGTAACGCTCCTTGACTCCTAACTTGGGACCCAGCGCGGCCAGATCCGCGCGCACCACATCGATGACGCTCTTGCGCTCGCTGCGAAGGCGGTCCATGCCGCCCGTGGCGGCGCCCACATTTGCGAACAGCCGATCGAACGCCGCGCGGGGGCTGCGTTCGGCGGGGATGGCCTGATAGTTGAGGAGGCTGGGGATCTCGTTCGGGGGATTGTCGGCGCCGTTGCGGTTCGCCGCCTGCAGCGTCAGCTTCGAGAACGGCGTGGCGCTGCCGACGCGATCGCCAAGGTAGTGATCCAGCGACGATCCGCGCCCGGCCACGCCCGCGTCCTTGGCGGCGGGGCCGAGGCCGACCAGCATGTTCTCGAAGTAGCTGCCCGTGAAGGCGCCCATCGTCCCAGCGAAGTGCGGCGGCCCGCACCCGTCACAAGTCGTCGACTTGACCCCCATGACCGGCATCGTCTGCGCCGCGAAAGGAGCGAGCGGCGCCAGTACCGGGCTGGAGGTCGGGTTGGCGGGATCGGTGGGCCAGAAGGACTTCGGCCACGTCCCGAGGAAGTAGTACCAGGCGACGAAGCGTCGCGGCGGAGGCGCAGCCAAGGCGAAGCGATCGAGCCCCGGAAGAAACGGCCACAACACCGTCCCCGCGGCGAGCCCACGCAGAAAGCGGCGCCGCGGAAGCGAGGCACGCTGGTGAAAGTCGTCTAGCATCTGTGTCCTCCTGTTCGTCGTCACGGCGTCACCTCCCGATAGCGAAAGGCATCGGTCTTGGTCAGGGCGACGATCAATTCGCGCAGATCGTTTCCGGAGGCCGTCAACGCTTGCACCGCCTGCTGGGCCGAGCACTGATCGTCGGCGGCGAGCGCGCGGCCAAGGCCGAACTGCATCCACTGGGTGGCGAGGCAGTGCTTGAACGTGGCGCTGGCCGCGAGCCTGCCCGCGAGCTCCAGCGGACCCTGAAACGATCCGATGAGGTCGGGCGGGCTGGCGATAATCTCGCCCGTGGCGTCCACCGGGTTGATGCCGTCCATCGTGCGAAAGCGCCCGATGGCATCGTAGGACTCGAAGCCAAGGCCCACCGGATCGAGCAACGTGTGGCACCCGTTGCACGACGGATCGTTGCGGTGCTGGCGAAAACGCTCGCGCGTGGTGACCTTCGGATCGACCGCGGGGGGGCTGGTGTTGACGTTCGGGGGTGGGGGCGGAAGTTCCTGGCATAGCAGCGCCTGGCGCACGAATTTGCCGCGCAAAATTGGATTCGACTGGTTCGCCGCCGCGGTCGCCGCCAAGGTTCCGGCCTGGGTCAAAATCCCCGAGCGCTGCTTGGGGTCGAGCAAGACCTTCTTGCTGCCATCGGCCGCCGCGCTGCCGCCCGGATCCTTGACGCCGTAGAGCTTATAGAGTGACGCCGACTGAAAGGAGACCGGCGAGGTCAAGAGCGTCTCCACCTTGGCGCCCCCTTCCTGGATCACCCAGGATCCGAACCGCCCCGTCTCGGCAAGCAGGGCCGCCTTCACGTCGTCGGTCCAGGAGGGAAACAGCTTCGCGTCCTTCACCACGTCCGCGAGGCGATCCACGCCCATCCACTGAATATGAAAGCGCGCCAGTGCGTCGGCTGATGAGGCCGTGGCCAGCAGGCGGCGCACTTCGCGATCGATGCCATCGACGGAGGCCAAAGCGCCGCCGTCCGCGGCCTTGCCGAGCGTACCGTCGGGAGTGGTCCCCTGCAGGAAGTACGAGAGGCGCGCGGCGATCTCGTGGGGCGACAGCTTCGCCAGCGCAGGCACGCCCGCGACGACGTCTCCGATGTCGACGTGATAGAGGAAGTGCGGCGAGGCCAGCATGGCGGTTATGACAAGGCGGATGCCGTCCGCGAACGTCGTACCCGTGCGTCCAGTGACGAAAAGCGCCCGGTAGCGCGCCAGCTCGACCGCGCCCAGCGGCCTCCGGAAGGCCCGGCGGCCGAAGTCAGCGACGAATTGGTTGCCGCACGCTTCGTCGCTGGCAGCGGCGCACGGCACGACTGAGGACAACCGGGCGACCACCGCCGCGGCGACGGATTCGGCGGCGGCCAGATACTTCTCGACGATCGCGTCGGTGACGGGCGCCACCGCGTTGCCATCGAAGGGCCCCACCTTCTCGTCGGCGAGGAAAGCGCGCGCCGGGCTCGACGTGTCTGCCAGCAGATCGCGAACGCTGTGGTCGTATTCGTCGCGGGTCAGCCGCCGCAAGGGCGCCGGCCCGGTCTTGATGCCCCCGCCGCAGGCGATCCCGGGCGTTGCCCCACCTCCACCCGGCGGCGCTGGCAAGCTGGGCTGGCCCATCGATCCGGGCGATTCGGGCGGAATCGGCACCGACACGCCGGCCGAGCCCGATGGCGTGACCCCGCCTGGGCCGCCTCCGGCGATCTTTCCTCCTGCCGGCGCGGGCGTGCCACCTCGATCACCATCGCCCGTTCCGCCTCCCACAGGTCCCTCGCCTATCATCCCGGTGCAGCCGGCGCCCGCACAAGCGACGAGAACAGCAAGTGCAGCGAAATGGAACCCCGAAGTTGCGCGCACGTGGATCTCCCTCAGCATTGTGGACCCGATGCGGAGACGATTCCTTTCACCGGAGGATAAGCAATTCAAAGAGCTGCAAGCCCACAGTAGAACTTTGCGAAGCATCCAAACCTCCTGGTGAGCGCAATGTCGGGTGCCTTGGTGGCTTTGCAAATGTCGAACCAAGTCCTATGGCATGCATTCTGGGCACTTACAGTGGCAGTGCTGCCTGGTGTACGGAACGTTCTGTGCGCGGTGTACGAACCTTGCGCATCGTCAGGTCGATCAATCGAGCCTTGTCGCGTTCGCTCGGAGTTTTCGGTGGTACCCTTGCAGGACGATGTGTGGCCGCATGAGTTTTTCCAAGCCGGATGTCAGCGAGATCTTGGGCGACCTACCTGACCTGGAAGTTGACCCTTGGGTGTTTGATCACCACCGGCCCCGATACAACCTGGCCCCCGGCCAAGGCCACATGCTGGTGCGCGCGGCAGAAGGTGCAATCCGTTTGTCGCCCGCCCTGTGGGGCCTTCGGCGCAGGGCCGGGGGCCTGCACATCAACGCCCGCCAGGAGACGGCCTCGCAACTGCCGCCGTTCCGCGGTGCCTGGCAGGCCCGCCGGTGCCTCATTCCGGCGGATGCCTTCTATGAGTGGAAGGCAGACGAGAAGGGGGCCAGGCTGCCTTTCCGGTTCCACCGCCCCGACAACGGCGTCCTGTGGATGGCGGGGATTTTTGATGAAGAGCCCGAAGCGGAGGAAGGCAAGAAACTGCGTTTCACCGTTATGACCACGTCGCCGAACCAGGTGGTGGCGCGGTACCATGATCGCATGCCGGTGATCTTCGGTCCGGCCGACGGGCGGGCCTGGCTCAGTCAGCCTTTGCGAGACTTGCGCCCCGCCCCTGACGACCTCCTTGTGGCCCACCAGGCGTCCACCCGCCTGAACAAGGTGGCCAACGACGATCCCGACGTGTTAGTGCCAGACGCCAGTCCCGAGGAGGCCCCGGGAGCGCAGTTGTCCCTGTTATGAGCGGGCGGAATAGTTATTGGTCGCCGGCCCTGCGGCACCTGCATGCGGCCGATGTGAAGCTAAGGCCTCTTATTAAGCGGTACGGCGCTCCGACGATGGCCCCCAGCCGTGATCCCCTCTATTCGCTTGCGCGTGCGATTGTCTCGCAGCAATTATCAGTTGCGGCTGCGGCCACGATCTTCGCACGGTTCCTTGCGCTGTATCCAGGGGGAAAATTTCCCAAACCACCCGCGCTGTTAGTGACCGAGGCCGCGGCCTTGCGTGGCGCCGGTCTGTCCGGGGCGAAGGCGGCTGCGCTCAAAGATCTGGCCCGTCATGTGGTTGAAAAGAAACTTGTCCCAGCAAGGCTTGGTAAGGCCACCGATGCCGAGGTGGCAGCGCTGTTGCTGCCGGTGCGCGGGATCGGACCCTGGTCGGTGGATATGTTTCTGATGTTCGCGCTGGCACGGCCCGATGTGTTGCCGGTGGGCGATCTGGGCGTGCGCAAGGGCATGCAGAAACATTTCGGAGTTCGCACGCTGCCCGATGCTGACCGCATGGTAAGGCTTGCGGCGCCGTGGCGACCGTTCCGCAGCGTCGCGGCTTGGTATATGTGGCGGACGCTTGAGAACGATGACTAGCGGGGAAGGCTGATAAGGCAGCGTTCTAAGGCGGCTTTGAAGGCTTCGGGATCGTCAGGTGTCAGGACGATCGGCAGGCGCGGCTGCGGATCCACAGCGTTCCATCAACTATCTCAAGGGCGCGAGGTGCCAACATGAATGCCAGGGTCATGGAAATCCAATCATCTGGGCCGTAATGCGCCCGGGGCCGAAGGTTGTTAGTGTCAGCTTCGCCATGGAAGATCTTCCTGTCCTTCGTTCCCTATTCCGCGTTGCGGCTGCCGGTTTGGCTGCAAGCGTGCTGTTTGGTACAGCTGCACTGTCCCAAGCGGCCGCTGCGCCTGCCCGTGTTCTGCATCGTTCCCCAAAGGTGTTGTTCTTCACGAAGTCGGCCTGGTTTATCCATTCCGTCATCAAGTCCGAACCGGGTCAGATGTCCCACGCGCAAAAGATATTGGACCAACTGGGACAGCGCCACGGCTTCCAGGTCGTACACAGCAAGGATGGCGGCTTGTTCAGTCCCGAAGGGCTGGCCCCGTTCGATGCGATGGTTTTTTACGCGAACGGGGATCTCACCCAAACGGGCGCCGATGGCCAGCCACCGCTGCCCGATGGCGGTAAAGCGTTGATGTTGTCCTGGGTGAAAGGTGGCAAGGGTTTCGTTGGTCTTCATGCCGCGACCGATGCCTTTCACAGCCCTGGCGATCGCTGGAAGAACAACAACGGTGATGTCGATCCGTTCATCGCGATGATCGGCGGCGAGTTCATTATTCACGGGAACCAGCAAACCGCGCGACTGTTTTGCACCAATCCAAAATTCCCTGGTTTCGAAAAGTGTACGGGCCATCAGACCCTGCTTGAAGAGTGGTACGCGCTGAAAAATATCGCCCCCGACATTCACGTGCTGCAGTGGCTGGCAACGTGGGATCTGAAGAACGGCTCCGGTGGCGATGTTGCCTATCGGCGGGGGGCGTTTCCCATTACCTGGGCGCGCCTATATGGCAAGGGCCGGGTCTTTCATTCGGCGCTGGGGCATCGCGAGGACGTGTGGGACAGCGCCATGTTTCAAGATATGGTCGTCGGTGCGATAAAGTGGGCGACAGGCGTCGCGCCTGGTCCTGCTATCAAACCGAATCTGGCGCAGGTCACGCCGTTCTATCAGGATGAGGCCACAAAAGAGCCCCCCCAGGAGTCTACCAAACCCGCAGCGAAATAGTCGCGGTGAGGCAGTAGTGAACCGGCGTCGTGCTAAGGAACCGCCTCGGGAAAATGGGCTTCGATTCGCTCATGATCAAATGAAAAACACGACGGCAGGACTCTTGGGGCTGATAATGATGTGCGTGACGGCGTTCGTCGCGCCAAGCGTTGCGATGGCTTGCGGCGACACGCCTACCCCATATGTGACCCTCGGGGATCTGCTTCCGTCCGCCCGTAGCGGGTTGCCACGCGAGGCAGCGATCGTTCTGCGTGGGAAGCTCTGGGGACCGTCCGGTGGGCCCTTCACTTTCGCGGACGTTCGCCTGTTCGACGAGGCTGGAAACCGCATCCCAGCGGTGAGCCTGAGCTGGTACAGCGCAGAGCCCTCCCTGGCGTTACGGCCCGCGGCGCCGCTGCCTGCGCGAACAAAGTTCATCGTGGAGGCCGTGGTTCCCACAGGCACCGCCAAGCCGCCGGGCGCCGAGGGACCTTTGACCACCAGGTTTGCCCTGGAGACCGGGGACGAACTGGCGCCGCCGATGGTGCTGGCCGGACCCTTGCGCGTTCAACTCGAACGGTTCGATAGAGACCAGCTGAAGTGCGAAGGCTCGGCCTTCTGCTCCGCTCCCGTCTGCAAAAAGATCGGCACCCAACGCGCACTGCGGGCTCGCCTCTTCATACCGGCTGCGACCGGCGGCGAGGACTTTGATGGCTATCGCGGGTGGCTCCGCTTCACGGATAACAGTCCGGCGACGTTTAACGGGTCGGGCGAGGGACGGCACGATTCGGGAAACGTCAACGTTATGCACTGGATCGACGTTCGTCCGGGCGCCGAGACGGAGATCGTCCAGGAAATCTTCGACGAAGAGGCGCCCTACGCGCCCTGCTTCGCGCTAAACCTCTGGGACCCCGCCGGGCACGCCGTACAGGCGCAGCCCGTCTGCCTTGCCGTGATGAAGCCGTCCGATCACGTGCGCGAGTTGGACCGCGCTCCCGATGCAGGCGGCTGCCAGGCAGCGCCGGGGAGGGGCGGTGGCCCGGGGCTCTTGGTGATGGCCGTCTTCGGGCTGTTGCGGCGGGTGAAGCGCTTCAACTGTCGCCCTGCCCTTCAAGCTGACGTTGGCGGCGAATAATCGATCTTAGTGCGGCGCCGCGGGGGCCGCCGGTTTTGCCGGTACGAGCGGGCCGGTTGGAATGCTGGGATTTCCGCGTGGGCCTGTGCCAAACAGGCTACGGAACGACTCGGCGTCATAAGGTTTGGGGGCCTTGGTGACCTCGGGCTTCGCGTCCTTTCCCATGGCTGTCAATTCCATTGTGACCTTGCCTTCCGGGCCCCCTTGCTGCCCGGCTGGGCGTTCTAATTCCATCTTTACCAGGGTGAATGCGCCCGCCTTGGCCGACGTCCACACGTCTATATTGCCGCCGCGCGGCCCTTTCATTCGGTAGTGCTCGGTCTGAAAGGTACCGGCGGCGACTTTGATGGATTCTTTGCCCAGAAGCGTGCTGCGATCGATCTTCATAAAATTTGCGCTCTGAACCCCACCACCGTCCTCGGCGGAGGGGGGCATTTCCATCGGATCCGCTGTGCCAATTTGCATGATCACTTTTTCGGATGATCCTTCTTTTGTTGGATCCGTGCCAACGACAAGGCGCCAAACGGTATGAATTTTCCCTGGGCCTTCGGTGGCCATTTCGATCACGAAAGCTGGGCCCTCCTTGCCGACCAGCGCCTGGCGCATTTTCCTGGCGGGTCGATCACCCCGCGACGTTGCGTATTCCGCCCAGGTTCCCACGGGAACTTTATCGAGCGAGTTGCCTAAGAACACGGGTCGGCCACCACCGCCACGCATCTGTGCGTGTGAGAGCGAAGATCCGATGAACCCCGCCACGCCAAATGCCACCATGTGCACGGCTCTTTTGACAAGCTTCTTCATTGCTGAACCTCATCGCACGTCGTTGGACCGATAGATAGACGCAAAGCATAGCGCGAAGTGATTCTGGTCCTTGACCCTTTTGCGCGTGGCCCCTCTGTCCACCCCTCAGTCCTTTACCCTGGCGCCCATGGAGGGTTTTCTCTATGCTAAATCGCACTAGCTATCAGTTTGGCGCCGTGGCATTCTCGGAGTTCCCTAGCCTGCCCTCGCCACGGCAACCGAAACGATTCTTAAAACCCGGAGGCTGCGATGACCCAGACGACGAGACAGCAATGTTTGGCGAAAATGCGCAGCATGGCGTGTCGCACCTGGATCTTCTGCGCGGCCTTGGCGGCGGGGTGCACGGGGCCGGGGCAGGTAACCGGATCGCCGATCTCCGATCCTGACCTGCCCGGCGACGTGGGGGGACGCCCGGTCGCGCGCGACGGCGCCCTCGTCGACGCTGCCGTCGCGGATCTGGACGCCCGCGCGGCTGTGGACACCCGCGGCGTCGCCGCCGGGGATGCCGGGGATCCCGCGCCGGCGGGTGTGACGGTCACCACGAGTGGCGAAACGGGCGAGGGCCCGATCCGCGCCGCCGACACGGTGATCGTTCGCGTCACGGGGCCCGTGTCGGGGACGCCGGCTGTCGAGTACTACGTTGAGGATCTGGAGAAGGCCGACCATCCGACGACGACGGTGGCGCTGAGCAGGGTGGCCGATGAATGGAAAGCGTCGATTCCCCCGCAGCCGGACGGGGCGATCGTGCGGTACCGGATCGTGGACGCCGGCGTTGCCGTCAGCCCAGGGGGCAATGGCTGGCACTTGTACTTCGTCACGCCGAAACTGCCAGGCAAGACGTTCACCTACTACCTATTCATCGCCAAGAAAAACTGGTCCAAGTGCTGGACAAACATCGCCGTCGGGCGCGTGCCGCCGAAGCCACCCGTTCCCGGAGGCCCACCACTGAACTACGAGTGTACCCCCAATCCCACGTACGACGACAAGGTCCCAGCCATCCTGGCCACAAGTGAAGGCGAGGCCGTCGACATCAGTGCGCGCTATCAGGGCAGCCAGGCCAACCGGCGCAACGGCGTGAATGTCAAAACGTTTCCCGCCGACAAGATCCCGGACGGGCCGAAGCCGTTCAAGGCGTTGAGCTGGCACTTCAGCATTGGGGGCAACGCCGCGCTGGCCGGGAAAAAGGACGTTCTCCTCATCAAGCGGGCGAATGAATGCTCGATGTTCACGACAGGGGTGGGCGGGCAGCTGTTCGAGAGCGTCGGTATCCCTGCGTCCAAGGTGGGGGTCGCTCGCCTCTACGTGAACGGCGTGTACCTCCACTTCTACACGGAGGTGGAGCATGCGGACGGGCTCATGCTCAAGCGCTTCCACGGTAAGGACCATCAGATCGGCGATTACTTCAAAGCGTCCGGGTGGGTCGTCGAGTCGGGGCCGTTCAGCTGGGCGGATGGCCGCGAGTTCACCCCGGCGTGCGGCTACTCGGCCGCGGAGCGATACCCTTTGAACTACCAGCGGGTCACGCCGAAAAATAAGACGGGGGCCGCCGAGGTCGCGCTTCTTGTGCACGATCTGAATGTGGCGCGGGCGGCCGGCGTACCAGCCATGCGCGCGTTCTTCGCTGACAATTTCGCCCTCGACTCGATCACCACTTACGTCGCATTGATCAACTGGCTCGTCCCCTGGGACGACTTCTTTCAGAACTACTTCCTGTACCGCCGGACCGACGGCAAGTGGCTGTTCACGCCGTGGGACTTCGACAGCATGTTCGGGGGGTACAGCCCTGAGCCCGGCGTACCCGCGGCGAACACGTCCTTCTATATCGGCGAGATCGGCAACCGCAGCAACCGGAGCGATGTCGTTCCCGGCAAGTGGTCCAGCCTCTGGAAGGACTCGTTCATCAAGGCCTATCGCCCCGAGCTCGATGCGCGGTTAAAGAAGATGGTCGCGGACGACTTGACCCCCGTCAAGGTGAACAAGCTCATCGACGCCATGGATGCTTCCTACACGCCCGAGGACGCCAAGACGTCGGCGACCGGCGCGTTCTGCGATCCTGCGCCTATTGTCGCGCGCATGAAGAAGTTCGTCATCGACCGCAATGCGCGCGTGACCCTCGGCCTGTTCAATTAACAGGCCGACGCGCGAGGGACCGCCTGCGCGGCCGCCTACTTGGCGCAGCCGATCTTGTTGGCGTCGATGGCGATCTCGTCGATCCACAGCTCCTGCGATTCGCCCCCCCCGTACAGGACCCAGCCGAACCACAGCGAGTTGAAGATGGGCATCTTGAGCGTGGGGTGGCGGTCCACGCCCGTGTGCAGGGGCAGGCTTTCGACATCGTCGACCCAGACGCGGAACATGTTCATCGCGCCATCGAACTGGAATTCGTAGCAGATCCAGCGCTTGGTCGGCAGTCCGCTCTTCGAATCGGTCGTCGTCCAGTCGCCCGACGGGCCTCCGTCGCTGCCGACGCCCAGGCGCTTGCTGATGCCACCGAAGCGCATCAGGCCCGGTGTTCCGGTGCCCGCGCCCTGGGCCAGCGTGAAGTGCCCGCCCGTCGTGATTTCGTCCTCGAACCAGACGAACATCCGCGCGTACAGCGTGTTGTCCGTCGCCGGGAAGCCCTTGGTCGTGCGGACGGCGTTCATGCCGCCGTTCGTCGACGTGACGTGAAGGGCCTTCGAGCCGCGCGCGGCGTGCACGTCGTCCACGGCGACCGTTCCGCCGGACTTGCTCGTTTGCCAGCTCGTCGACGACAGTCCGTTCTCGAAGTCCTCGCAGAACTGCACGCCCGCCGCGGCACAGCGCGAGGCGCCCGATGCCAAGGGGTTGCCGGCGTCGGTGGCGGGTACTGCGCGCGCATCCGGAGGGCCGGCGCTGCCCGCGCTGCCAGTGCGATCGGGTGCCGAGCCCGCATCCAAGGCCCCGCCGGTCCCGCCCGCGCCACCTCGTGGCGGATCGACGACCGACGCGTCCGTGCCCCGGGCTCCGGCGGCACCGCCGGATCCCGCGGTGCCGCTGGAACCGCCGACCGCACCGCCGGATCCCGCGGTGCCGCTGGAACCGCCGGTGCCTTCCCGGTCGCCGAGGTCGTCGACGGCGCTGTCATGATCCTTGTGCGGGATGCCGCTCGAGCACGCGGTGCCAATCGCGAGCAGACACACCAGGGGGTAGGTAGATAGCTGGACACCGCGCATGCGCACCTCCCGTTGACGCGGCGCCATCGTGCGCGCCGTACGCGCATTCTACACGAAATTCAATACAGAACTATATGGACCGGTATGAAAATTTTTGTAGGCGCGGAAACCTCAATGGCATAGAATCAACTGTCTTAGCTCAATCGCATTAGCATTGCAGGAAACGTCGCTTCTCAGGAGGTCCCCCAACATGTTTGCCAAAGTGACGAACGCTTCAGCCCCACGCTGGGCACTGGTCGGGATGCTGGCGATAGGTTGTGGAAGCCAGGGTGATGAAAGGGCGCCCGGGGGCGACGAGGGCAGCGCCACGAACGGCGGCGCAGGGTCGAGGGTGACCGGGAGCCCAGGTGGCCGTGCCGGGGCCCGCGACGCCTGGATGGACGCCGGCGGCAATCCGGGTGGAGGCAACCAGGATTCGGGTGTCGCGGCGGTGGACTCCCAAACGCCCGAAGCGGTAACCCCAGCGGCCCGGGTGGCCATTTCCGAGATCATGTATCACCCGGTCAACGAGCCCGGACCAGTCGACGTTCACGAGTTCATCGAGCTTTACAACCGGAGCGATGACCCGGTGCGGGTGGGCGGGTGGAAGATCGGGGCGGTGGGATACACGTTCCCGGCCGGGGCGGTCATCGCCGGCAAGACCTACGCGGTTGTAGCGAAGGATCCCGGCGAGCTGTCCAGGGTCTTGGCATATGGGCTGAGCCCGTCGTCGCTGTTCGGCCCGTATCCTGGCGAGCTCGAGAACAGCGGCGAGCGGGTGGTACTGACCGATGCCAACGACCTCGCGATGGACGCGGTCAAGTTTGACGATAAGTTTCCCTGGCCGATCGGCGCCGACGCGCTGGGGGCCTCCGATCGGTGGCTGCGAGCGGACTCCGTGCCTGCGACCAAGCACCGGTTCATGGGCCGCTCGCTCGAGCGCTACAGCTTCGATGTGCCAGCGGCAGAGACCTCGAATTGGGGTCCGTCACCCCTTGATGGGGCGACCCCGGGGCGGCAAAACTCCCTGGCGGGCGATCCGCCGGCGATCGTGGAGGTACTGGGGGCGCTATCGCAGGCGGGGGTGCGGATCATCCGTGCCACCGACAAGGTGGTGGTGCGGGCCCGGTTCTCGGCGCGAGGCAGGATATCGAGCCCCGAAGTGGAATTCTTCGTCGACTCGGTCGAAAAGGACGACGCCGTAGAGACCAAGCTGAGGGTGCCCATGACCCTGGGCGCCGACGGCTACGAGGCGATCCTGCCCGCCCAGGGTGACAACGCGATCGTGCGCTACCGCATCCGCGGTGATCGCGGGAAGGGTGACGACGTCATCACCCCTCGCGATTCGGATCCCAGTCCGTGGCACGCCTACTTCGTCAGTCCACCGATCGCGGGCAAGACCCCCCCCTACCACCTGTTCATTCGACGGTCGAGCTGGGGCAAGCTGCATCAGTTCATCGCCCCTGGACGCGTTCTGGCGGGAGGGTGCGCGGTCAATCCGGACTGGCAACAGCGGGTGGCTGCTGTATTCGTGGCTGACGGCCGGGTTTACGACGTGATGGCCCGCTACGAGGGCGGACAGTGGAACCGGGCCACCGAGGGCGCCGTGATTGCCCCAGCCTACTGGCCCGTAGCGGAGCAGCCGCAGCCCGCACCCACGGTGATGAGGGCTCTGAGCTGGCGGCTGTACTTCCCCCGCTACAACAACTTTGACGGCAAAAGCGACGTGAACCTCAACAAACTGTGGCAGGGCTGCGAGGCCGTGGGCGGCGCAACCGGTGGCCGGATCTACCAGGCGGCTGGCATCCCGGCGGCCAACCTGCAGTACGTGCGCCTGTATATCAACGGTCGTTACTACCATTACATGGGCGAGTACGAGCACATTGGCGCAGAGATGCTCACACGATTCTTTGGCAAGACACATGTGGTGGGGGACCTCTTTAAGTCCGTGGGCCATCTGGGCGACCAAGGCCCCTATGGATGGGGAGACGGGGCCTTACTGCCGCCTTATTGCGGCTACACCACCGAGCAGCGAATGGACTACACGTTCAGCCGCACGACGCCCGATTGGAAGACTGGATCGGCCGAAGTCACGAAACTTAGCCGCGAGTTGATGGCCGCCCGGGCGTCGCTCCCTAGCGTGACGGCAACGCGAGCATTCTTCGCGACGAACTTCGACCTGAATTTGCTGACAACGTACGTGGCCCTGAGAAACTGGAACGCCACAGGAGATGACTTCTTTCACAATTTCTATTTTTACCTACGCACGGACGGCAAGTGGATGATGATTCCCACGGACTTCGAGCTGGATTTCGGGTCCTCGCAGGCGTCTTTCTACATTGGCGAGGCCGGGGATCGCAGCAACCGGATCCTGCTCGGCTGGCGGAACGGCACCCCTTGGTGGAACGACTTCAAGGACGCTTTCATCAAGTCGTATAGGACCGAGGTGCAGCAGGCCCTCACGGCGTTGAGCGCCGCCGGCCAGCCCCTACACCCCGACACCGTGGCGGGATTTGTCGCCCAATCGCTTGCGGGGTACGTGGTCGCCGAGGCAGCGGAGGCGCCGGGCGCCCTCTCTGGAGGTTATAGCAAGGCCTGCAGCGGGGCTATCAACCAGGCCACTGCCCTCAAGTCATTCGCGAAGGACCGGTACGCGCGGGTCCAGCAGGGTGCGTGGAAATGAGGGTAGGAACGTGTCCCGGCCAGCGCCTCTCATCCCGGGATTGGATAGATGCAGTGAAGATCGGCTTTGATCCAGCCGGGGCCTACGCCGGCGACATCTGCAGCCCCTGGTTGTCAGGGCAAATCCGCGGAATCACCAAAGTGAAGGTTGTACCGTGATCGGTTGTCGATTGGAGGCTGATGCGACCGCCGTGAGCCCGGACAATTTTTTGCGTAATGAAAAGGCCCAAACCTAGTCCGCGTGATTCCGTCTGACCTGTATTCCCGCGGGTCATCGGATCGAAAATGGTTGGCAGAAGTGCCGCCGGAACCCTACCCATATTCTGCACTTCGATTCTAACCGCGGCTTCGGTGGTCCCATCAATGCGCACCTGAACCCCATGACGGGGGTCACCATGTTGGACCGCGTTTCCCAGCAAGTTGGAGAAGACCTGAAGCAACCTATCGGGATCCCACACACCCGAGGTATTGCCGTCGGACTCAAGGTTTAGGTTCCAACTGGGGTAGACGTCGCGAAGCTCATCCATCGCCTGTTGGGTCAGCAGCCGAAGATCGGATGTTTTCGGTAAAAGCGGAATCCCGGTGCCGACCCGCACATGGGTGAAATCGAGCAGCTGGTCGATCATGCGTGCCATTCGCTCGCCGCTCGAAACCATGCGCGTCACTGTCTTGTTCAGGGACTCGCTGAGGCCGTGAGTTCCCAGCCTCCGGGCGCCCATCAAGATAGCCGAAAGGGGATTGCGCAGGTCGTGACCCAAAATTCCTGAAAACACTTCACCAAATCGGACGCTTTGTTGCAGCGCAGATGCAGCAGCAAATCGAACCAGCGCCGCACCCACGTGATTGGCAACCGCACCGGCCATCTCTAGGTCTTGACCAGATAGGATGTGCGGGTGATCGTAGTACACCATAAACTTGCCCATCAGACGCTGCTCCGCCACCACAGGGATGAAGGCCAGCGCGGCGATGCCTTCACTGCGAAGCAAAGGTAAGTACGGCGCGAGCCCCGTGTCCTTCTCGACATCAGGTACCAAAACCGGCTCGGGCGAGCGCACGTCCCGGGCCCAAGGGGAGTGCCCTTCAACGGCACTCCGATAGGTGTCGGACAGTCCTCGCCAAGCATTGAATCGCATGACCCCGTCACTGTCATAGGTGAGAATGGACAAGCGTTTAGTGCCCAGAACCTTTTCAATGGCGTCCAGGGTGGCACTAAAGACCTGATTCAGGTCTTGGGCGCGATTCACAGCGCCGGCCAACCCATAAAGCAATTCTGCCTCAACCCGGCTGCGTTGCTCCGCATCCAGGAGGCGCAGTCGTTCAAGCGCCTGGCCGCAGTAGCGCACGATCACCAACAGGAAATCCTTCTGGTCATCTTGCATGACAGCGGCGTTTTCGAACGTTAGCCCAAGCACACCCAGAGTTTTGTGCTGCGAAAGGATCGGCAGCGCCGCAACCTGGTACGACCGACCCGCCGTGACCATACCGGCAAGATGTGGGTAGCTGGCCACAAGGGCGCCTTGCGAGGCTATCCAAATAGGCCGCCCGGTCGCGATAACGTCTAGGACCGGAAATCTGGCCGCAGCGTTCAGAGGCACGCTCAAAGAACGTTTGGCTTCGTCGCGGTATCCCTTGGCATGCACCAAAGCCGCGGTGTTCTGTTTTTCGTCAACGATCCACAGGCCTGCGCTGGAAGCTCCGACAGCGTCGGCAACCTGGTCAACCACCGCCTCGAAGACCTGCTGGGGCGTCACAGCCACTGCGATTGCCCCCGTGATTCGCGTCAAACGTTCGGTTCGCGCTGCCGACTTGTCGCGTTCATCATACGCGCGGCGCAGATCAATCAAGGCGTCCCGCAGTTCTCGTTCTACTTCCTGACGTTGTTCGATCTCGGCATTCAAAATTTCCACATGCCGCTTCAGCGAAGACGCCCGTGGCAACTCCAGGCCTATGGTTTCTGTGGCCGAAACCGGATCAATGGGGCTAAAGACGTGAGTATGGGCCGCGCAGATATGTTCGATCCCCTCGGCCGATTTATAGAAACTCCCCATTAAGTAGGTGCACAGAAGGGAAAAGGAATATCGTCGCTGCAGGTCCGCCCACATCTCTTCGAGGCGCAGCGCCGCCTTTGGATTCCCTTGGCGCCACAACAGATCGACCATTTCGCCGTAAATCCGCACGGGGTGCGCGCCAGCACCGGTGGCGTTCTTGCCCAATATATCGACCAGCAGGGGCGTAAAAAGGCTGGGATCTGGCATCGCGTCCACCATGAACTGATTCAAGGTTTCCTGCGCGTCCAAGAATTGGATGGTTCCCTTGGCAGAGTTTTGGTCCGTATCCCTCTGTCGGCTAAGGCGGCTTTCAATCGCGATCCGATGCGGGGCGGTTGCGATAACAATCATCACCGATTCGTCCGTCGCCCCAGTGGGACGCAGAAATTGAGCGACCGTCTCGTACAATTCGTTGTCGTCGGCGTAGAACCTCACCGGATGACGCAAATCAGGGCCTTCGCCACGATTCGTCCGTGCCCGACCCACACCCTGCACAACCATCTCGGTAGAACCCATTGAGGATGCTTAGGGCTAGCGCGCGCCTGAACCTCGCGCAACTTGGAAAAAAGCAACCCCGCACCATCGACGCGCACAACTAGGTGGCTGCGTTTCTGTCCGACCGCCCAGATTCGGTGCGTTACGAAAACGTAACCTCTACGCAGCAGCGTCACTCCAATGTAATCAGGAGGCTGCGATTATTCGCCCTGCGTACATTTTCGCGTGGCTTAGCGCTTGCAGGTACATAGCTCCGAAAGAAGGAGACATGTTCATTATAAGTGCGGCAGACGACATCGATGAACTTTTGCCGGACGGAACAGAGGCCCTGGAATGCGAGACCTGCGGCAACCTCTACAGTCGTCCGATTCAAGTAATTTCCCAAGGCAACACCCATACCTTCGATTGTTTCGAGTGTGCCATCGCCGCATTGGCGCCTATCTGTACAGGATGCCAGTGCCGCGTTATTGGGCACGGGGTAGAGAGCGACGGCATGATGTTCTGCGGAACCCATTGCGCGCGAAAGGGACGTGCAAGATGAAAGTCGGCACCGTGCGAGCTTTTGCCCTTCTTTTCACGGGGGCGGTTATGGGGCAAGGCGCCCACTTGGGTCGAGCTAGCGCTGAAGGCGCAAATCCGCGTCCTCGCCCC
>JAYUUT010000351.1:0-25638 GCA_043754455.1 Myxococcales bacterium | reverse complement strand
GAGTCTCTGTTCATACCTGACGACGCCCGTAGACTGGAACTTATTGCGCCGGCCTTGGCGACAGCGGATCTGTGGTCGTCACCCTATCCCCCTGCCTCTTCGGACAAATCTGCGCGCGACCTCCGTCGACCGGTCCTATTGCTGTCGACCGCGCGCGGACTTGGAACAGGACTGCTGCGCAACGCCCGGCGCTACGTTCAGGGGGCGCTGCTGGCCCCCGGGTTCTTTCCCGACCCAGCCGATCCGGCGGCCCTGGCCTTCATTGAGGCCTATCGCGCCCTATATCACGATGAACCGGGTGTCTCAGATGCGTACGCTTTCGATGCCGTCACCTTGTTGATTCAGATCCTGCGTGGTGGTGCCGTATCTGCTGACCAGGTGGACGCAGCACTCGCTGATGCTGGCCACAAAGATATACGGGGCGCCACGGGATCTTTACGCTTTGCCCCGAATCGCACCCGCACGCTCGCCGCCCCCCTATACGTTGTAAAAGGTGATGTCATCCAGAGGCTTTGATTCTTGAGGCCCCGGGCTGGTATAGGCTGCCGCCTATGAACAAATCCCGATCGATCGCAAAAGCCGTTCTTATCGTCGTCCTGCCGCTTTTGGCCCTGGCCACTTATCGTGCAGGCGCGGTGGCGGCCAAAAAACCGGAACCTCAGTTTTTTGAAATGCGAAAATACATCACGCCGCCAGGGAAGATGGATGCCCTCAAGGCCCGGTTCCGCGACCACACCACGAAACATTTCGCCCGCCACGGAATGAAACAGGTGGGGTACTGGCAGGCGGTGTCAGGCGACAATGCCGAAAATACGATGGTCTACGTCCTTGCCTACCCCAGCCGGGAAGCGCGCGAAGCCTCGTGGAAGGCATTCAACGCAGATCCCGCCTGGACGAAGGCAAAGACAGATTCGGAAAAAGACGGCAAACTGGTGGATAAGGTCGAATCAACCTTCATGACAGCCCTGGATTTTTCGGCCATCAAATAGCCCGGTTACTTTGCCGGTTTCGCCGCCTTGAATCCGGCGCCGCCGGGCCCGCTGACCAAAAAGGTCACTAGGTCCACCAGTTCCTGCGGCTTCATTCCTAGGGCGATGTTGTCGGGCATGATCGACGTTTTCTGTTTTTCACGCACGACAATGTCGCGGGAGGGGATCATGTGATTTTCACCCGCGATGTCCTTCAGCATGACGTTATCGCCGTCGCCCAGGATAAACCCGGTATAGGTCGTCTGGTCACGAGTGGAAATGACCCAAGGTTCGTACCCAAAGGCGATGCCCGCACTGGGGTTTAGGATGGAATCAAAGATCGCTTCGCGGCCCATTTTCCCGGCGATCGTGCTCAGGTCGGGGCCGACGTTTTTTCCCTTCCCGTCGTACCCATGACATTGCGTGCAGGCAGCGACAGTTCCGAAGAAGATCGCGCTGCCTTTTTTTGCATCCCCTTTCATCTTGGCCAACTCGCCCAGCGGGGGAAATTCGACGCCTTCGAAGGCGGGCCGTTTGAAGTATTGGCTGGCCAAACCCCGCACCCCTGGATCAGGGTTTCGGAAGATCGCAGCGGCCGCGGCCTCTTTCATGTCGCCTGTCAGCTTCCCCTGCGCGGCGAGGCCGATCAGAAACCCGCCGCCATCTTTGTCCAGCGCCAGGGTTTCAACCGCTTTTGTCCGATCTTCGGGTCTTCCCGAACCAGACAGAATGGTTTTCTTAAACGGTTCTAGACGGGACTCGTCACGGCGTTTGGTCGGCTGCAGGGCCACCAATCGATCGTAGACGCCAAAAGATTTCCATTCATTTCCCGATCGGTCGAAGGCCAGATCCAGCGCGTAGGCCTTCAGGGGTTCGGCCCCACGTTCAGCCACTTCCAACACTGCGCCTGCAGCATCGCGGCTGCGCATGAAGGCCAGAGCAACCAAGGCCCGCTGTTTATCCGCAAGCGTCAGCTTCGGCGCGCCAAGCCGGGCCTTCCACGAATCGACGCCCGCGTCCGCGTGCAGTCGCCAGGCCAGGCTTTCCATTTTTGCGGACCAGCGCAGGGGATCTTTGCCCGAAAATTTCGTAACCAAGGCGGCGTGCAGTTCAGCTTCCTTGCCTTGGGCACCAATGCCAATGGCCTCCAACATCATGCGATCTTTGCCGTCGTACCGACTGGCCAGTTGAACCAATCGAGGCAACGCATCGGCAACCGGTACATCCCGCAGGGCAACCGCTACTTCGCGCCGAACCGCTGCCGACGGATCTAGCGCCAGCTTCGTAGCGGTAGGCAGAATCGAAACCCCGGTCGATCTAAGAACGCGAAAAGCGGTCACACGCAGGGCATCGTCCTTGTCAGCAAGCGCGACGTTGAGAGCCTTGTCGCCTTCGGGCCCAAGCTTCGGCAAAAGCCACAACAGCCGCGCCCTGACCCGGGCATCCTTGTCCACGAGGCGGGACTTCACAGCCGGCCAGGCGGCGGCGCCTTTTGCGACAAGGGCTGTCCACCCCAACGCCCGCACGTTGACCGCAGGGCTTAACAGCGCATCAACAGCACCTTCGGGGGACGTGACATCAATCCGGGGCTGTGCTGTCTTGTAGCCCTTGGGCACCACGCGAAGGATGCGGCCCAGCCCCTGTTTGTCCTGCATATTGTGACCGCCAACGCCCGGGTCGTACCAGTCAGCGACATACACCGCGCCGTCGGTTCCAACCGCAACATCGCTAGGCCGGAAACGTTTTGCCTCGTCGCCCAAGGCAGACTTCGACTTCAAAAAATCAATGCGTTCGTTTTTCCACGCTGAACCATCAGGTTTCAGTCGATGGCCAAATACCACCGTTCGCCCAGCATCCGCATTCAACACCATCCCGCGAAATGAAGGCGGCAACAGTTTTCCTTCATACACGACAAGACCCGTCGGTGCGCCCGCCCCCGTGATCTCCGTCGGCGGCGCTGTCCCCGGATCATCCAGGTGCCAGTGCGCGGTAGGGATGGGCTGACCCACCCTTTGGTCTGCCCGCCATCCGCGCCGCGCATCCAGGGACGTATATCCATAGCTGCCGCCTTCCAGGACCCAGGTCATGCGGCAGCCCTTGTTTCCGTCGTCATCGTTGTCGTTTTCCCAAAGGTTGCCGAACGCATCCAGACCAACCTCGAAATTGTTGCGGAAGTTGTGCGCCATTACGCGCAAACCACGGCCGTCGGCACCAATGCGCATGATCGAACCCTGGACCCACATATGATTGTCATCGCTTAAAACGCCCACGCCCGGGCCATCGATCGAGGTGCGAACCATAACTCCGTCTCGATCACGCAGAATGTGGGGACCGGCATTGCCAGCAGCGAAATACAGCTTGCCGTCGGGGCCGAAACTTATCGCGTGGACACCGTGATCGTGGTCGAAACCGCCAAATCCGGACAGGAAAACTTCCTTTTTTTCGGGTTTGTCATCGCCGTCTTCGTCGGTGTAGACAAAGATCGTCGGCGACGATGACACGTACACCTTGTTGCCAATGACCCCAATGCCCAGCGGCGACGTCAGATCTTTGTCCTGCGCGAAGATCTTGGATGAGTCAGCGGCCCCATCACCATTGGTGTCCTCCAGGATCACCACGCGATCACCCGCAGGGTGATCCAGAAATCCATCACTGGCATGGTGCTTATTCAGGCCTCTTCGGTAATTTACGCCCTCGGTCACCCAGATCCGGCCCCGCGAATCCACGTCAATGTTGGTCGGATTTAGCAACTGAGGCGATTCCGCCCAGATCCGTACCTCTAACCCTTCGGGCAGGTCGAATTCCGCCGTGACGTCCTGACCTAGGCGCGAGGCGACCGGGGCTGCGGACACCATAGGAGTGGCCACAAGCAGAAATGCACAAAGGGACAAGAAGGTACGAATCAAAGCAGTCCTCCGAAAAAAGGGCTAACAGTTCATTGATGTGACAGCAGGCTGAGGTTTAGGGTTCGTCGTACCCCTTGAGCGGGCGCAACCAGATGTTGCGAAAATGTACGGGGTTCCCGTGATCCTGAAGCACGATGGGCCCCCGGGCGCTGTCGGGTTTGTATTCTTCGATCTTCCTGTGGGTCGTGGGGCCATAATACGAAGTGGCGTGGTGAACCACGACGCCATTGTGAAGCACGGTCACAAGCGCGGGTTTGTCCAGCTTGCCATCCTTGAACTTTGGGGCCTGAAACAAGATGTCGTAGGCCTGCCATTCGCCAGGTTTTAGCGATGCATTGACCAAAGGCGGGTACTGCCCGTACAGCGCCGAGGCCTGGCCGTCGGGGTAGGTCACGTTCTGGTAGCTGTCTAAGACCTGGACTTCAAACTTCCCCAGCAGGAACACGCCGCTGTTGCCGCGGCCTTGGCTGTCACCCTTAACAAGTTTTGGCGTGGCGAATTCGACGTGCAGTTGAACGTCTGAAAATTCGTCCTTCGTGCGGATGAACCCCTTACCGGATTCCAGGACGCCCGCCTTCATCGACCACATCGTCGCCTTGGCATCAACCATCGTCCATTTCGAAACGTCAGCACCAGGCCCCAACAAGACCACGGCGTCCGACGGCGGCGTTCCAGCCTTGGCGGATGAACTGTTGGTGCCAGGTGTCACCACGCGGGGCAAGGGCCGGCTGCCATCGTGGACGTGCCATTTTCCATTGGGTTGCATGGGTGTGTCGTCGTATCCGATCTTTTTCGGATCGGCGGCGTCGCCGGAACGGGGGAACAGGGCCGTCAGCGCAACAGCGCACGCGGTGGCAGTGAAACAACGGTTCATCACGGATCTCCTTGGCTTGACAGGGTGAAGGGCGCCTCAAGGGGGATGATTATGCGGGGGCAGGCCCTTGGGCAAGGGTGGCGAGTAACTTAGTTGTAAAGCTGGACACGCCCATGTCCGCCAGATCCCCCCTGGTCACCCATCGAAGATCGGCATTTTTTCGGAGAATCCCGCTGGTAACGACGCTGTGAACCTGAACTGTCACGTCCAGATGGGTGAAGATATGCCGTATTTCACCTATCCACCGCGACGGTCCGCGCACCCGCAATCCCAGGTCTTTCAGCAGCACAGCCGTCGCTGTCGGACCCCCGCCAAGATCGTGCACAGGAAACGTCCAGGTGCCGCCCAGCAAGGCCCCCGCAGGACGCCGAACCAGCAGGATATGGTCCCCGCGTTCGACGCCCAACCCCAGCAGGGTGACGATCCGTTTGGATTTTCGCGGGGACTTACGGGGCAACGCGGCCGCCACCCCCTGCGCCCGTCCCTGACACGATGCCGACCAAGGACAGTCAGCACAGCGGGGATTCCGGGGTACGCAGATCCGCGCCCCCAGCTCCATTACGGCCTGGGCAAAATCCCCCGACCGCCGCAAGGGGACCAACCCCGTTCCCAGGGCCCGCAACGTTTTACGCACCGCCGGACGATCGATGGGATCGGCAACCGCGAACACACGTGCGATGACCCGCACCGCGTTTCCGTCCAAGGCAAATGTACGCTGGCCAAAAGCTATGGCGGCTACCGCGGCTGCCGTGTACGGGCCCACACCCGGTAACGCCATCAGGCCCTCCTCGGTCCGTGGCAACTGACGATCCGCGCGGGCCATCACGGCCTTGGCCAGATGGTGCAGATTTCGCGCCCGGCTGTAATACCCAAGCCCCGACCACAGGGCCAGCACCTGATCTTCCTGCGCCGAGGCCAGCGCTAAAAAATCAGGAAACCGCGCCATGAACCGTTCGAAATAGGGAATGACCGTCGCCACCACCGTCTGCTGCAACATCAGTTCAGACACCAAAGTCTTGTAGGCGCTGGGGTCGCGACGCCAAGGCAGATCGCGATGATCGTGATCGTACCAGGCCAAGATAGCTCGGGATGTTGGTGCGCCTCGATCGCTCACGGGCCGCAGTGTAACAACGAACTGTTCGGAATTCGCATAGGTATCACGACGACGCCATCCTTGCTGATCGCGTTCCCGTCCCGTTCGAATCCGAACTTCTCGTACATCCCGACTGCATAACTGGAAGCATTGACCGTGAAGGTGCCGTCGGCCCCGGCCTCGAAACATGCCTGTCGCGCAGCCTCCCACAGCTGCCGGGCGATGCCACGGCCCTGCTCCAGCTCGGCCACGAACAAATTGAATAGATGCCTATCCTCGCGGGTTGCAACAGCACCCAGCAATCGTCCGTGTTCTTCGTACACGTGATAACGCAGACCCTTTTGAAAATTCTGCCGCACGCTCGCCACAGACATGGAATCGAGGAGGTTCCGCCTGGCCTCGTCCGAGAAGTCGTTCGCGATGAACTTTTCGGCAAGCGGCACGATGAGTGAGCTTATGGCCTGCGCGTCGGCTTCTGTAGCCCTCCGAATGCCCATTTCCCGGTATCGTATCACCTTCGCCTAAAGCACCAGGTGCCGCCACGTAAGTCCGTGCCTTGCAAAACGGGCGAAATCTTTGTCTCGGGTGACGAAGGTGCAACCTTCGGTGATGGCAAGCGCGGCGTGCTGCGCGTCGGCCACAAGTTTTCCTGTTGCGTTTGTTGAACGACACAATTCCGACACCGCCACCCAGTGATGAACATCCGGCGCTACAAGCCTACAGTTGGGGTGTCCGACGATCTGATCAACTGTCGAAAGCGCAAGGGGCAACGGTGTCGGCGTCGGATAAACCCGAGAATTCGTAACGATGCGAACGAAGGCGACGGCGACCAAAACGCTGAGGGCGAATGGCTGGGCCCCGTGGATCAGCTCATTAAGCCAGGCCTTATAGGCAGCGTGAACCACCTCATCCTTGCGATGCGCGTAGATCAGAACGTTCACATCAGGCATCAGCATCGTTTACCGGGCCAACGATTCTGCGTCGTCGTCGTACAGCGCCTCTGCGAAGTCTGATGGCTCGGTACAACGAGGCAGGGTGGGATCGCCGAACGTCACCATCTCAAACGCCACGGGCAGCCTCTGGGGCTTTGCCATCGCCTCGCGCAGCGCCTGGTTGACGACGTCACTAACTGTGGTGTTTAGAGACACAGCGCGTTCCTTCGCCCGTTTGTAGAGGGCATCTTCAACTATCAACGTCGTCCGCATACGTATGATCATAAAGGTGATTGCGCATATTTCAAGGGGGACTATACCGCCCTGCCCGCCCATGCCGCCTGCCCGCCTAAGCGACGATCCATTTGGGGCCCTTACACAGGCCACCTTGGGCCCTATCTATGCCCTTGCCGGCGAAGAACGTCTGCTGCTGGATCGGGCGCTGGCGGCCATTGCGGTGGCGGCGCTGGGGCCCGCAGGGATGAAGGGTCCTTCATTTAATCGGGACGTATTTGAAGTTAAAGAATCGGGCCTGGGCAACATCGTGGCGGCGGCGCGAACGCTGCCGATGTTTGCCAAAAAACGCCTGGTGATTGCCCACGGCATCGATACCGTGAAGGCCGACGCGTTGACTCCCCTGACGGAATATGCAGCCGATCCCAATCCCAGCACGTGCCTGGTGCTGGTGGGGCTGAAGATCGACACGCGGTTCAAGGCCTTCGCGGGGCTTAGAAAACTGGGCTGTCTATATCAATTCGAAAGCCTAAAAGGGGCCGTCCTGGTGGCCTGGCTGCGTACCGAGGCGGCGGCGCGCAAGTTCAAGCTGGGCACTGGGGTGGCGGAACTGCTGGGCGAAACCGCAGGGCCTGATCTGGGCCGTCTGTCCGTGGCTATGGATCAGTTGTCGCTGTTCGCGGGTGAAGGCGGCGAAATCCGGCGGGAACACGTCGAAGAATTGATTCCCGAGACGCGCGAACGCGGCATCTTCGAACTGACCCGGGCCATCGGGACGGGCGACCGGGACGCGGCCCTGCGGATTCTCGCGAATATGCTGCGCAACAAAGAGCCACCGCTGCGGATTCAATACATGCTGATGCGGCAGTTGCGGCAAATCTGGCGCGCCAAAGAACTGAATGCGCAGGGGGCCTCGAAAGGCGAAATCGCCGGTCAGATCGGCGTACCCCCGTTTGCGGTGGACGAAGTGCTGGCGCCCGCACGTCGCATGACCCACGCGGTGTTGCTGCGGGGCTACGAACGACTTTATGAAGCCGACCAGCGCCTCAAGGGAGGGTCAAAAACCGATCCCGAGGTGCTGGTCATGCGCCTGGTCCGCGACATGGCCGAGGACGCAAGCGGCTGACAGTTATTTAGCAGCAGGGGCGGCGTTGACAGCGGCAGTCAGACGGGCAACCGAGCGCGACGAGGTGCGCTTCTTGATCAGGCCCTTGCCTCCGGCGCGGTCGAGCAAACGAAGGGCGGGAACCAGCAACGCCTTGGCATCGCCTGGCTTCTTGCTGGCGAGGGCGGCACGGACCTTCTTTACGGCGGTGCGCAGGGCGGACTTTTGCGCACGGTTGCGCGCCTCATTCTTGATACGCTGACGATTCTTCTTCTGCGCGGACTTGATATTAGCCAAAATGCACAATCCTTTCGGGCGAAAGGGGCGAATCTTGGCGGTCCGACCCCGGCCTGTCAAGCCAACAATTTAGCGACTGTGACGTATTTGGCGCCCCGGCTAGGACACGAACGCGGTCCACAACGCGACGCCCAATACCACCGCCGTCAGCGCGCCGATGGACAGCACCACAGCACCAATGGCGCGCATGCGGCGTTGTTGCCACCACATGATGATTCCCGAAACGCCCCAGAAGATCATTAGGACAAACACGCCATCGACGATGATGGCCCAGGCCAGGCGCCCCCAGTTGCTTAACTGCGAAGGATACTGCCCCGTGGTGTGAAGCCGGGTTAGATATTCGCGCCAGCCAATATCTTTCACGGCCTGAACCGTCGGACGAGCCTTCAGCGAGCCACCGTCTAGGTTCCAGGTTGCGTCCCAGCGTTTGCCCTGGCTATCGATGGCATCAAAGCGCAGTTGGGGCATGCTGTCGATGGCAACGGTTGCCCCCGCTAAAGACACGCCCGCGGCGAGTCTTGTGAGATCATCGACGATGATCGGTTTGGTCGGCGTGGCCGGTTGCTGTTTTGTGGAAACTGCAGGGCCGACTTCGAGTTCGCCGCCGCGTCCCGCGCCCGGAATGACTTTGACCCAGTTGCCGCTGCGATCATCGGGACGCAGTTGGAATTCGTAGCGACCACTGCCGTTCGTGGCAAACGCACGTAATGTGCCGGTGTAGCGGGCATTTTCGATACGGGCAACCGTCCCCAGCGACGCCGTTGCCGTAGCCGTCAGGGCCTTCGCGGCGTCGGCTGCCAACACATCGGCCTCGGGCCACCCTTGAAACATCGTTTTGATGTTGGGCGTATCGATAGGTTTGCGACGAGCCCACAGATTCGGGTGATTGAACAAAAAGGCGGTAAAGCCGTACAGGAACACCCACGGTACGAACACCAGGCCGGCGTACATATGGATTCGGCGGATGAGGCGTGTGGCCTTCATCGGGGGCTTGGCCTGGCCAGGCGAGCCGGGCCGGACGTTTTCCTTGACTGTCTTGACGGCAAGAGCATTCATATGAAAAAAAACCTCTAACCATAGAGTGCCCGAACTGAGCGGCAAAGAAACGTCAATTCGTCGTAAATCGCCGACGATTATTGAACATAATCCCGCTCAGAATCCAATCGTCCTATTTGAATCTTTTGAAATTTTATAGGAGCGGGTGTCTGGCGCAGGCGGGGAGCTCTGAACCGTCCGTGTTAAAAGGCCCGGATCGTGAGTGCTGCAAACTTCGTCTGGTTGTATCACCAGCCAGCTTCGGCCGGTTGGGCCAAACGCGAGATCGCGATGCGACGCCCTGATCTTCGATTTGCCTTCGCGCGCCCGGGCTTGACCACGTTCAAATGCGAGGAAAGTCATCTCGATGATCCGATCGTGTCCTCGTTTGCACGCGCCTACGGGCGGTCGCTGGGCCGGGCTTCGAACCCGAACGACGTGTTGACACTGGCCAGCACGCTCGGCGGCGGTCGGCTTCGACTTCATGTGTTTGAACGCGATCCCGACAAACCGGCCGACGAACGCGATCCCACCATCGCTGGTGGCCGTGCGGCAGCGCTTGAACGCGACCTGCGCGCCGCCGGTTCGGACCGGTTCCACGACATCGCGGAGGCCCAACCGGGGGATCTGGTTCTGGATGTCATCACGGCACCTGCCGAATATCCGGATGACGGCATTTTTGTCGGCTGGCACCGTCATGATCGCAGCCACGGTCCGTTGCCAGGTGGGGTCCCTCACATCCCTATTCCCGCGACAGCACCATCGCGCGCGTGGGCGAAAATCGAAGAATCCATCCGCTGGTCTGGCCTGATCCCGCGCGCCGGAGACACCGCCGTCGAAATTGGATCGTCGCCCGGGGGCGCCAGCTTCGCCCTTCTTGAACGTGGTCTAACCGTTCACGGCGTCGATCCGGGCGCGATGGCGAAACCCGTCCTTGATTACGTCGGTCCCAAAGGCAACAGGTTTGTCCACCATGCCATGCCAGCGGCAGACGTCGAACGTGGGGCCCTACCGCGCCAGTTCCAGTGGTTGGCCAGTGACGTGAACCTGGCGCCCATGATCGCCCTGAAATACGTCGAACGTTTCGTGGCCTTGGCGCACGGCGGCCTGCGGGGCGCATTTATCACCCTAAAATTGAACGACGACGGCGTGTTCGAGGCCCTGCCACGGCTGGCCCATCGGATCGAACGTTTGGGGGCACGCGAAACCCGTTACGTCCAGTTGCCAAGCCACCGAAGTGAGATCGTCGCCATCATGCAGTGGTGATGCATTGACGGTCCGTTCTGCATCTAAGATGGCACCATGAAAGTCATAGTCACAGGCGCCACAGGTTTTGTCGGACGGGCACTGGTGCAGGCCCTGCGGGGCGCGAAGCACGATGTCATTGCGTTGGTCCGCGATGTAGATCGCGCCCGGGCACTGTTGGGTGTCGATCTGAACTATGCGCAGATTGCCGATGCCGCAGGAGTGGCGGTGGCCTTGTTGGGGTCAGACGCCGTGATCAACCTCGCGGGCGAGCCCATTATGGGAGGACCGGGGCAGCGGTTCGGCGTGGCCCATCGGGCGGCGCTTGAATCAAGCCGCATCGGCACCACATCTGCCCTGGTAGGGGCCATCGCCGCACTGCCAGCCGCCCAGCGACCGCGCTTGCTGGTATCAGCCAGCGCCATTGGATTTTATGGCGATCGCGGCGAAGAAGAATTGGACGAAACCAGCACATCCGGCGCCGGGTACCTTTCGGAACTCAGCCAACGATGGGAATCCAGCGCCGTCACGGCTAAACCACTGGGCCTGCGCGTGGTGACACCCCGAATTGGCGTCGTCCTGGGGCTGGGTGGCGGGGCGCTGGGTCGCCTGTTGCCGATTTTTCGTATGGGGCTTGGCGGGCCATGGGGTTCTGGTCGACAGTATTTGTCGTGGATCCACCTGCACGATCTTGTGGCGATCTTCGTCGCCGCCTTGACCGACGAACAGCTTTCAGGCCCGATCAACGCGACCGCCCCCCACCCTGTCACGGTTAAGGAATTCGCGCGGTCGCTGGGTCAGGCGCTGCACCGCCCGGCCTTTGTCCCCGCCCCCGCGCTGGCGCTGCGGGCGGCCTTTGGGGCAGCCGCCGATACGTTGCTACACAGCCAGCGTGTTTTTCCCCGGGCGATGACGGCTGTCGGGTTTCGTTTCCGGTTTCCAGAATTGCCGGGCGCCCTGGCAGATATTGTCGGGGCTCCGTGACCGACAGACCACGGGCGCGCGCCCTGGCGGTGCTGGGCAGTGGGTCAAACGTTGGCAAAAGCCTTATCGCAACCGCCTTGGGCCGCCTGTTTTCGGACGCGGGCGTCGACGTGGCGCCTTTTAAGGCCCAGAACATGGCGTTGCAGGCGGGCGTCGCACCGGGGGGTGGAGAAATGGGACGGGCGCAGATCCTTCAGGCGCTGGCGTGTCGGCAGATTCCCCATGTGGACATGAATCCGGTCCTATTGAAGCCGCGTACTGAAACCGGCGCCGAGGTGGTGGTCCTGGGTCAAGCGCGCGGCACGATGGAGGCGCGAGAATATTTTTCGGGCGCGAACCCTTTGGCCGACGTGGCAGACGCCGCCCTGCTGAGACTTTCGGCGCGCCACCAGATGATCGTCATGGAAGGTGCGGGATCGCCGGTTGAACTGAACCTGATGAATCGAGATTTTGTAAACCTGCGCCCCGCGCGGCGCCTAGGGGCTGCGTTGGTGTTGGTGGTCGACATCGACAACGGTGGCGTATTTTCCCAGGTCAAAGGAACCATTGACCTGCTGCCCCCGTTAGACCGCGCGCGGCTGGTGGGGGTGATCGTGAATCGATTTCGGGGCGACGCCGCCCTGTTTGCCGATGGCGTGCACACGCTGGAAGCCCTGGCCGGCGTTCCCATGCTGGCCGTCGTGCGCTGGTTAGATCACGGGCTGGACGAAGAAGATCGGCCCCTGGACATTCCTGTCGATGCACACCCTGTGGCGGGCAAACTGAACGTGGGTGTCATTTTGCATCCCCACGTAGCCAACACTGAAGACATGGCCCCGCTGCTGGCCGAACCGGACGTGGCAGTGACCTGGATTGCCAACCCCGCACGGGTTGCCGGTCGCGATCTGCTGATCCTTCCAGGCACCAAGGCCACCATCAGCGATCTGTTGCATCACACCAGCACAGGAATGATTCCGGCCATCCGCACGGCGGCCGCTGACGGCGTGTGGGTGCTGGGCCTTTGCGGCGGATATCAGATGTTGGGACAGACCCTGACCGATCCCCATCGCACCGACGGGGACGTGGCCTTCTGGCCGGGCCTTGGCCTGCTGCCGGTACATACCAATTTCGAGGAACAAAAAATCTTGGCAAATTCGCAACTGCACAGCGCGTGGCCCGAACCCGGTCACCCGCTCGACGGTTACGAGATCCATCACGGCCGCAGCACGGGGGTCGGGCAACCGCTGGTGGCGGGGCCCGGGGCCGAAATGGGGATGGTCGGACACCGCGCGGCGGGGGCGTACCTGCACGGGCTTCTGCGCGGGGACGGCTGGCGGGCGGCGTTTTTGAACGTGGTTCGTCGGGATCGGGGCCTGGAAGCGCAGCCCGTCCGGACTGCCGAACCACTGGAACTGCGCATCGATAGGTGGGCGCGCCATGTGCGGGCGTCCCTGCGCCCGGGCGCATGGGAACGACTGATGGCGATCTAAGGCTTCTTGAACCGCAGCGCGAACCGGTCTAGAGCTGTTAGATAGTGGTTCACCGTTCGCGGTCGGGACTGAGGCTGCGCGCAAGTGACGTCAGGGACAGAGCGGCGAAAATGGCATCTGCAGGCCGGACGAACCGGTCGACGTCTTCGCGCACAAGGGTCCAATCCGCCGACCGAACGCGTTCAAGTACCAGTGGCCGCCAATTCGAAGCCGTCACCCGGGGTCCGGTCCAGCCTGATTGCGCGAGGGCTGCGTTCAGGAAGGTGATGTTGGGCTGAGTTTCACGTTTCAGGTACCAGGCCAGATCATAGAAATCACGGCCCTTCGTATATGTCCGTGACGGGAGCGCATGAATCTTCCCGGCGAGCATTGAGGGTAGATCATGGTGACGGACGGTGAAATCGAGGCCATCCCGCGCAACGCGGCTGGATCTGATGCCAGCTCCGGCGGGCGGGTTGCTGTCGACCTCAATCTTGATCATCATGGTTTTTCGATGGTCACTCGTAGCGCCCATCTGGAACGGCAGCCCAGGGAACGAAATCCTGGTCTGATGGACATTGGAATCCGTACTCGTCCGGATCCCTGGCGAAAGGCCGTCGCGGTGCAGATCTGCCTCAAGTTTCGTCGTGGCCTGCATAAGCCCGCTTTCTTTTGACGGCGCCGCCAGGGAAAAGTCCAAATCCTCTAAAAAACGCGGACTTTTGTAGAGGGCCCGCAGAGCGGTACCCCGATAAAAGCCGCACCAGAAAATGCGTCACATGATGACAAGCTGGAAAGAATCCGAGCCTGAATCAGATCGTTGGCAACGAGAGATTTCTCGCCCGGGGTTGCTTCTTTGTTCACCTCAGCATGCATTGACTCGATTAGTTCGTTTGCCATCCGGAGAGGTCACCCACGGTCAAGGGGTGAAGCGGTCAACGAGCGTTTAAGTTTGCAGTCGAACACATTGCAGCCCTGTCCCAGCTGCTCTGAACACTTTGGACATCGGGGGGGTGGAATGGGAATGCGCTGTCCGTTCACGTGCTCGTACCATCCGGTCATTTCCTTCACAGCCAATGGAATCAATAGGCGAGCGGCCCTGTTGAGCTTTGGAGATCCCGATCTCTCTGCCATTTCAACAAATTTTGCGAGATCAAATTCTTCTAAATTCTGAAGGCGTAGCTCTTTTAGAAATCCAGCGGTATCGCCCCCCTTTTTCAAATAGATGAGATCGAGAAGCGCTTTTTCACGATCAGCAATTAACGCCATTTCTCCAGTGCTAACCATTTGCTTGCTGAAGCCCCAGAAGAACTCTGGCTTGATGTGTTGGGCGATCAGAACGCCGAAACTGGTAATGCGGCGTTTACAGGGCCGACCTGTAGTCACAACTGTCGTTACCGGGACCCACTCAGGGATCATGCTGTAATGCGACAAGGCTGATTCTAGGCTTACGTACGACGGGTTAAACACAAACGTTGCGACGATTTCAGGTGCTGGATCCGGTCGGTACGGTTTGTTGAGTGCGTAGACGCCACGACGAAGCTGCACAACTTTTCCTGTCCGCGTCCACGAACCAAGTTGGTTTCGTAACGTCGCAGGATTGGCGGCAAGCTTGGCGACTACGTCAGTCGAGAAGACTGAGTGATTCCCAACAGCGCTGAGAAGGTCTTCGAAACGCACCTTATTAGTGTAGTAAATATATGAGTTACTACAACCAAATGCAGATAAAAAGATGGCCAATCGGCTTTCATGGTGACGAACCCGGCCGAAAATGGGGACGTACCGGCGCCCTTCCCCTCCGATCCACCCCGCGAGGCCCTTGCCTGCCGGAGCCGTGGCCGGGGCTTCGTCCATGAGCGGTCCATTCGTGAAGGTCACGGACGACGAGATGTCGCAGGGCCTCGCGCCTTTGAAATAGCCTTCACGGAAGAACCGCAGCAAGGGGGAACGACTGCGGGCGCATGGGAACGACTGATGGCGATCTAAGGTTTCTTGAACCGCAGCGCGAACCGGTCGCTGGACCCCCGATCCTTGAACACATTTGTGTCGCGTTTGTCAGCCGGATGTCTCCAGGTATCGGAACTGGCGTCGAATGTGAAACCCGCCTCCAGAATTTCTTGTTTCACAAGCGATTCCTCTACACGGTGTAGCGATTTTGCCTCGGTGGACCCCTTCCCCGCAGCCGCGCTGTGGTCGACCACGACAAACACGCCGCCTGGCTTCAACATGCGAAAAACCGCCTGGTTCATCTTCTTGCGATCGGTCCCGAACCAATAGGTGTCGTGATAAAAAAGATGCATGACAACGGCGTCTAGTTTGTTTGCATCCGGGGGCAATGGATCCTCAAGTTCGCGATCGACCCGCATCACGTTCTTCATCGCGGGACGGGCAAGACGTTCAGCCCAGGGTTTCTTGGCGAAACGTTCGATAATGACCTTCGTGTTTTGGCCATACACCTTGCCTTTGGGACCCACCGCGCGTGCCAGAATTTCCGTCGTGTAGCCGCCGCCGGCCGCCAATTCTGCCACCCGAAAACCGGGACGGACACCGATAAAACTCAGCAGCGCGGCCGGCAGGCGTCCACCGTCCAAACCGCGATCGGCCTCCGTGCGATCAGGCGCCCCTACGATGGCGTCGTTGTCGGGGGCCGGAGAAGCCGCAGGGGCGGCAAGGGCGGCGGTTGGCGAGATAAGGATCGCCATCGAAGCCATGAGAGCAGAGGAGCAGGCCAGGTTTCGCAACATGCGCGAATCCTAGCTTACGAACTGAAAAGGCCCTCAGCGTCCACATCTGCGAAGGCGTGCTAATCAGGAAGTCGAACACCATGACCAGTACCCGCAAAGCGATTCATCGCATTCTGCTACTACTTTCTATTGCGCTGCCGTCATGTGCCGACGAGGACGACCCATCCGGCACCCGAAAAGCGGGAGCCTCAAAAGATGCGTCCGGCCTGTCTACCCCGATTCGTGGCCTCGACGCGCCAGCACCGAGAATTTCGGGGGACGTACAACCATTTGGCGCATCGGAAAACGCAGACACACGATCTAGCGATCTCGCGGCGGGGGTATTCCTGCCTGCCGACGGACCCGAGCGCGACGCGCCCATGCAGTTCAGTCCCACGAACGATGCCCGAACGAACGATTCTTCGACGTCACCCGCCGACACCACGAATGACTCGCGGCCTACAGACGCAAGCCTACCCATCTCTGTGTCGAAAGACGGATAGGCTTCGGACCGCCCAATACAAAGCGATGCAATCCCGACCTACGACAGCGCGACCGGAGGCTGTCAGGAGGCAATCGGTTTAGGAATCGATGATGGCAACCCCTGCACCCTAGACTCCTGCGACCCCACAAATGGTGTTCGACATCTATTCGCCCCGGTCGGCACCTCCTGCAGTCTTTCGCATGCATCAGGCATGTGCTCACTTGGTCAATGCGCTATTTCGACATGCGAAGCCGGATTCGAAAATTGCAACGGAGGCGCCAGCGACGGCTGTGAAACCAACAAACTGAACGATGCCGCAAACTGTGGTGGTTGCGGGAACAACTGTTCCCAGTCTGGCGCTGTTTCGCTCTGCTCCGCAGGAACGTGCACGGTCTCCGCATGCAAACCGGGCTTTGGAAACAGTAATAACAGCGCAGCCGACGGATGTGAATCCGACTTTCAGACCAATGCCGCACATTGTGGTTCCTGCGGATTCTCCTGCGCCGCCCTTAACTACTCCACCTCAACCTGCGCTGCGGGATCCTGCACGGGTTCGATTTGCAAACCGGGTTTTGGAAACTGTAACAACAGCGCAGCCGACGGATGTGAGGCCGACTTTCAGACCAATGCCGCACATTGTGGATCCTGCGGATTCTCCTGCGCCGCCCTTAACTACTCCACCTCAACGTGCGCCGCGGGATCCTGCGCGGGTTCGATATGCAAACCAGGTTTTGGAAACTGTAATAACAGCACCAGTGATGGCTGCGAAACAAATCTCAGCAACGACGCAGGCCACTGCGGGAACTGTGCAACTGTGTGCTCCGTCGGACAAACATGTACGTCGGGCGTCTGCGGGTGACAGGACCCGCTCCGGACAACCCCTACCGTAGTGGTAGCGAAAGCGTTACTAGAAAAGTCTAGTTTTGTAGGCAGTAAAGGCGCATGGCGCCAGATGTGCAGGCGGGCTGGCCCTCGCTGAGCCAGCGGTTGGCATTTCCTGTGAATTCGTTGGCACCGTTGATGCCCGCAGATGAGGCCGTGTTGGTCGTCCAGTTGTTGCAGCAGTACCCATCGCCAGGTGACAGCGCGGTTGGTGAATTCGTACCGGTCCAGATCCCCGATCGGATGTACGAGTTTGGGTTTGCGTGAGCCATGATGGGGGCCAGCAAGACCGGGGTTGCAGACAGAAATTCTGTATCCGTGTTGCTGACCCAAACCCCGTCGGGACGAACCACCGGAACGCCTGTGGTGCTGAATCGCGAAGCTATCGTGGTGGTGGATGTGGCTAACATCGCCTTGTACGTTCCGGGCAGGCCGTAGTTCATCGCCGCGACATTGCAGGTATTGTCGGCGCCCATCAACCCCGCTGCGCTGGGCACAAAACCACCGTTGCTAACAAAAACGAATTTCCTGGCGGCGGGCGCCGCCGGTACGGTGACCTTTGCGACATAGTCGACACCAAAACAGTGAACACGCATCGGTTGATCGCAGGCGACCTGATAATAACTAGACCACGCGAACGACCCCGTGCCCCGTGCCCCCGTGCGGGCGGACTGCGACGAATCTGTCACTGTCCAGTTTGAACAGCTATACAGGGGCGCGATCGAACCATCCAGCGCCGCCCCCGTCAGGACATCCCAGGTCTCTCCAGACGTCCCCAATTCGTCAGCCACCACGGGATAGTAGATCTGGCCTGGAAAATCGGGCATAGCTATTGAATCGGCAAACGGACGCCCATCACCCCGAACCCAACCGCGGGCGGTCCCTAAACGTGCATTGGCGTTGATCCCGTCGCGGGCGACCCACGCGACGTAGGTGCCCGTCAGTCCTGCCCCGATCGCCGCCGCCTTGCAGGCCCAGTCGGCCCCAGAAACCAATTTCTGGGCTTCTGTGCCACCGCCACCTTTGGATTTAAGGAAACTGACCGGATAGGTGTTGGACGTGACGAAGGTCTTGTTGGCAGGCGAAAACCTGACCGTCACAGCGTGGTCCGCCGTCATGGCCACCGAACAGCCTGCAAACCCCGAACAGTCACCCGCCCAGCCGCCAAAATAGTTGGTGATGGGGGTTGGGGACAGCGACACCATGGTGCCGTAGTTGTAGGTCGCCATGCAGGTGGCGCCGCAGTCAACGGGCGGGGTCATCGCCACGTTGAGAGTCACAAGACTGGGAGAAACTCCGATTTCCATGCGTGTCACTGTCAGCGTGAAGGTTTTGATCGCAAACGTCGCTGTCACAGTTTTGGCCGCAGACAGCGTCACGTTGCACACGGTGCCTGCCGTGGTCGTGCAGCCCATCCATCCTGTGAAGGTGGACGATACGTCGGGCGTCGCCGTCAGGGTCACGATGGGGTCGGACGTAGCGCGCATATAGGCACTCACGCAGGTCGCCCCGCAGGCCAGCATAGGCACCGGCTCGCCCGAGCCTACGGTTCCGGTTCCCGTGCCGGTTTTGAGCACGGTCAACGACACACTGTCTTGGCCAATGCCGCTGAGTGCGGACATGACAGAACCGCCGATCGCTGCGCTGGCGTTCAAAACGGCTGTTTTCGTGTTGTGGGATGTGGGACCGAAAGCCAGGTCAACAGTGCAGCTAGCCAAAGGGGCCAGGGCCTGCGTACACCCGTTGGCACCTGGCATAATCGTAAACTGGGCGGCATCGGGACCGGTGACCGTGACCGAAGGGATGCCCGAAGGTTCATCACCTGTGTTTTTCAGAGTAAAGGTGTTCGTGGCGGGCATGCCCACCGTCACGGTCCCGTAGTCATAGGGAAACGGCGTCAAAGTGAAGGCTGCGGGTAGAAGGCCGGTTCCCGAAAGGGCCGCCGAACCCGTGCCGCCGGGTGTCGCATCGGCCGTCAGCGATGCAGATTTTGCCCCGCTTGTGGTGGGTGCAAAACGAACAGCCACCGAACAGATCCCCATCGGCAAAAGTTTCATGCCCGTGCAGGCGTCCATCGCAGGGGCCAGGCTGAACTGACTCATGTCGGTGCCGGTGATGGCGATAACCAGCGGCCCCGTTTCAGTCCCACCTGTGTTCGTTACTGTAAATACAGAATCGGCGGTCTTGCCGATCCCCAGTGCCGGGAAGGGGGGCGAACCCGTGTTCAGGGACAGCGCGCCGGGCGTCACGGCTGTGCCCATCAACATCGCCAGCACAGACCCACCCGGCATGCCCGTGACCGTAAAACTGGCCGTCCACGCCCCTGCGGATTTCGGCTGCAATCTCATGGTGACGACGCAAGACCCGTTTGGCGAGACTGACATCCCTGAGCAACCGTCGCTGACCACGCCGAATTCAAGCGGATTGGCCCCTCCCAGCACGGCCATCAAAGCGCCCGAGGCACCCGTCCCGAGGTTTGTAATGGTGAAGGTTACAAGGCCGCTGTTGCTGCCGACCAGGACCATGCCGAAATCGTGGGCTGTTTTATTGAGGGAAAGCCTTGCGGTAAGCCCACCGTCGACACTGGAATCCGTGTTCACAGGGGCATCCACCGGGGCGTCAACGGCAGAAGCGACGGCGTCGGCACCAGAAGCGGCATCCACAACGGCACGAAACGTTTCAACCGAAGCATCGGCTACAGCCACATCAGGCGCCGTCGCGGTGTCCCCCACAAAAGATGGAACGGGGGCATCGGCGCGCAACGGATTGACGTCTGAAATCAAGGCATCGGCGCCACCTGGGGCATCCTGGACGCGACCGCCGCTGTCAAATTCGGACGAGGCGTCCCTGGCAACCAGCGGATCGGCACCGCCGTCCTTGGCCACTGTAATGGTGCGTGGAAAATCGAGTCTCACCGTCACCCGGGTCGCAGCCCCGCGTTTCACTTCGGCACTAACGTTTCCACCCCCAACATCTTGGCCACCCATACGGGCGCTGGCGTCGACCAACAGCGACCCCACGCCGCTACGGATTTCCAGCGCAAAATCGGTGGGCAACGTGATGGGCTTGCCACCCGATTTCTTAATAACCGCGTTTTCCATCTTGCCCCCCAGCGACAAGGACAGAACGATCTCGTCAAGGCCCGAAGGGGGCGTCCCGGCCCCGCGTTCAACCGTTACCACCACATATGTGGCGTCTCCTGAACTGCCGCAGCCAAGACCTAAAAGGCCACAAAAGGCCCCCAGCAACACAACCGTGAACGTATGATTTTTCCGCATAGACAAAACCGGTTCAGAAGACGCGTTTGGTACCAAGTTCAGTTCGGGGGGCACTGTTGCCCCCGCCGCCGGACGCCAAAACCACCCCGGCGATGAGGCCAACCACCACCGCCGCGCCCACGCCCCAGGCCCAAGGCTTCAGATAAAACGGTTTTGCATCCTTGGTATCGCCCCCATCGGGGCGGGCCGCAATCACCGTGGTTGGTTGCGATACGGGTGGCGTCGGCGCGGCTGTCATAGGGGGAGGCAACGAAGGGCTAGATTGGGGCGCAACAGCGGCCGGAGGTGCCGGAGGCGGGGTCGCCGGTGGCGGGACTGCCGCGGGCGGCGAAACAGGGGCCGTCCCTTTTCGTGCCGCTTCGTCCATCTGTTTAATGCGCTCCTCAACTTCGGCCCGGTTGGGGGCATCCGGCCGGTTGCGCAGAAACGACTTATAAAAAAAGGCCGCGGACGTCGGGTCGTTGGCCAGGCGGTAGGACTGCGCGATGTTGAACAACAGGGCCGCGTCCGGCTTCAGTTTGTACGCGGCCTTGTAGGCAACGATTGATTTTTCGAACTCGCCTAGGTCGAACGCCTTGCGGCCTTCGGCATATAAACGTCGGGCCTCGGCGTCGGGAGCTTCCGGCTGGGCGCATACCGGGGACGAAATCATCGAAACCCCTCCCCCAAACACCATCACCGCGGCCAAAAGCCCTGCCCTGACCTGATTCTTTGTTTCTTGCAAAGCCATATCCGCCTGCATTTTAACCCACTTCGACCGCCAGGTCGCATTTTGTGAACCTGGTTCCAATCGTCTAAGCTGCGCGCCCTACACATGGCTAAAACCCCGACAATCATCTACACGAAAACCGACGAAGCCCCTGCCCTGGCCACCTATTCGTTTCTGCCCATTGTTCAGGCCTTCACCCGGGCCGCGGGCATTACGGTGCAAACGCGGGATATATCGTTGGCGGGACGAATCATTGCCGCATTTTCTGGCAGCTTGAACGAATCGCAAAAGATCCCTGACGATTTGGCGGAACTGGGTGCGTTGACCCTGCAGCCAGAAGCCAACATCATCAAATTGCCCAACATCAGCGCGTCTGTGCCGCAGTTAAAGGGGGCCATCGCCGAACTACAGAAACACGGCTACAACCTGCCCGATTATCCCGAAGCCCCGAAGACCGACGCCGAAAAAGACGCAAAGGCCCGTTACGACAAGATTAAGGGCAGCGCCGTCAACCCGGTCTTGCGCGAAGGCAATTCTGACCGACGGGCCCCCAAGGCGGTCAAGGAATACGCCCGCAAGAATCCACATTCGATGGGCGCGTGGTCGCCGGAATCCAAGACCCGGGTGGCCACGATGGGGAAGGACGATTTTTTCTTCAACGAGAAGTCCGTCACGGTGCCCGCCGCGACCACGGTCAAGATCGAATTTGTCGCGACTGACGGCAGCGTGAAAATGCTGAAGGCCAAAACAGCGCTTCAAGCTGGCGAAATTTTTGACGCGACGGTATTGAGCAAACGGGCCTTGGTCGCGTTTTTAGAGGCCCAAGTGCAAAAGGCCAAGCAGGAAGGATTGCTGTTTTCCCTGCACCTGAAGGCCACCATGATGAAGGTGTCGGATCCGATCATTTTTGGGGTGGCCGTACAGGTGTTTTTCAAGGATTTGATCGCAAAACACGCCGATGTCATCAAGACCTTGGGTGTCGATTTCAACAATGGATTTGGCGATCTGGTCAGCAAGATTCAGTCGCTGCCCGCCGACAAACGGCTGCAAATAGAAACCGATATCAAGGCCGGATACGCAAATGGTCCGGCGTTGGCACAGGTAAATTCGGACAAGGGAATCACGAATTTGCACGTCCCCAGCGACGTTATCGTCGACGCGTCGATGCCCGCCATGATTCGTTCGTCGGGGCAAATGTGGAACGCCCAGGGCAAACTGCAGGACACGCTGGCCGTGATTCCCGACAGCAGCTATGCGGGCGTCTACCAAACCACCATCGAATTTTGTCGCAAAAACGGCGCCCTAGATCCCAAAACCATGGGGTCCGTTCCCAATGTCGGCCTTATGGCCCAGGCTGCCGAGGAATACGGTTCGCACGACAAAACCTTCCAGATTGCCGAACGTGGCCACGTCGTTGTGACAGCTACAAACGGCCAGATTCTGTTTGATCACCCGGTCGAAGAGGGTGACATCTGGCGCGGCTGCCAGGCCAAAGACGCGGCCATCGCTGACTGGGTGAAACTGGCGGTGAACCGCGCCCGCGCGACGAACACGCCGACCGTGTTTTGGCTGGACGAAAAACGGGCCCACGACGGCCAGATCCTGGCCAAGGTGAAGGTCTACCTGCAGGACCACGATACCAGTGGCCTGGACATACGGATCTTGGCCCCGGCCGCGGCCACGCAATTCAGCCTGGAACGGATTAAGGACGGCAAGGACACCATTTCGGTGACGGGAAACGTCCTTCGCGACTACCTGACGGATCTGTTTCCTATTCTGGAACTGGGCACCAGCGCAAAGATGTTGTCCATCGTGCCGCTGATGAAGGGCGGCGGGCTGTTTGAAACCGGAGCCGGTGGATCGGCGCCCAAACATGTCGAACAGTTTCTGAAGGAAAACTACCTCAGGTGGGATTCGTTGGGTGAATTCCTGGCCCTGGCTGTGTCGTTTGAACATTTGGGCGAAACCTTCCAGAACCCAAAGGCGAAGGTGATGGCCGACAGTCTTGACGCCGCCACGGGTAAGTTTCTGCAATACGACAGATCCCCTGCACGCAAGGTGGGCGAACTAGACAACCGCGGCAGCCATTTCTACCTAGCGCTATATTGGGCCCAGGCCCTTGCGGCACAAACCGAAGACCTCGACCTAAAAAATCGGTTTGCCTCCACAGCCGACGCCCTGACGGCAAACGAAAACAAAATTGTCGCCGAACTGGCGGCCGTCCAGGGTAAACCCGTGGATGTGGGCGGCTACTATCATCTTGACGACGCCAAAACCGACGCGGCAATGCGGCCAAGCCCGACCTTCAATCAGATCCTGGCCGCGCTTTAAATAACCGGCTACGGAAACAGCGTTCTTAAAAACGCCCAGCGCATCTGGATCCAGCTACGCATGTAGGGGATCTCGGTAGCAAAGGTGGTTAAATCCGTCCGTTTCGCATTGCTTGTCGAACCGTACAGGGTCTTGTACGTTGCACCCCACAGCCGTTCATTGCGTCCCGCGCTGGGGGTGATTTCCTTCACGAAGGCATCGAAGGCTGCCAGCACGGTTTCAACCTTCATCTCGTTTTTCAAGACAGCCGCATAACGGGCCTTCATCAGAGGACCTTGGGTGGAATCGGCCAGCATGCGTTTCCACAGGTAGTTGATATTCTTCATCGGATCTTCGGTGGGCAAGGATCGCTTCGAATCGTATTGCTGCCCCAACGTGGCGTTGTAATCCCATACCACCGTGCGCCAGGGACCATTGGTTACGGGATCGTGGTAATGCATGGCGTTCTTGCCGTAGTTATCCCCGGCCACCAAGGCAGTCGCGTGAATCCACCAGCTTGTGTAGTCGTTGACGTTGAACACGGTCCCCAGGCCCGCACGAAACTTGGTGTCATCGGACTTCGCGACGAAATCGACGAAGGTTGACAGATCTTCAAAAGCGGTTGGTACAGGTTTCAATCCGTCGCATGATTCGGGCATCCCTTCCTTTTTGGCGAAGCCCACAAACGGACAGGCGCGCGCGCCGGCCGTGCCCATCATCGGTCCGCTTTCAATCTTGACCGTCGGCGAAAATCCGGCGTTGTGGTTGATGCCCATATACAGATTGCCGGCTTCCGCCTGTCCAGCCCTTTTCATCATGTCGTCGTCAATTTTGTCCGAAACCTCGAAAAGCCCGACATACTTCCCGTTCGCGTACACCACAGCCGAAAAATGTTCGATGCGGATGATGTTCGGGTCCATGCGGTTCCATAGCTCGAACGCCATGCGGTTCCGCAAATATGAATTGTCATCCAATGTCTGGATGATCGCCACGCGCCGCCGTTTCGTCATCCGACCACCGGCCATGATGGGTTCGCTGAACTTATCGTCCTTGGCAAAACGAAGGGTGTAGTTGTGCTGGGGCGACCAAAGGGTCGAGGCACCGCGATAGTGGCCCTCGGCTTTGTAGGTTTTGCCCCGATACACCACGGTCATCGCCGACTGTAAGTCGGGTCCGCATTGCAACTTGCACGAATCCGCATCCAAAGCCACCTGCTGTTTTTTCATGATGTCCAGGTTCTTGTCGACATCAGGTCCGAAGGTCAGATGGAACACCGGAAGCCCGAATTCTTCTGTGTAGGTCACAGGGTCTTTGATCGGGACGTTGGCCGGATCGTCCAATTTTTCGGCCACGCCAATCTTCAGGAGACCGACCTCGTTCCAGGTCTTACCGGTGATCGGTATTAGATAAACAGCAGCCTGGTCCAGCGTGGTCTTCCAGGTCAACGTGCCCGTGGCGTCGTCGTAGGTCGCGCCCTTGGGCAGGGCGCCCAGCGTGAACGAACCTGCGGGGGCTGCACGACCGGTCGCACATTTGACAGTGGCGGTGACCGTCGCGCCTTCTTCGACCCAGTAGGGGCCGCCGCCCGTGGGCCCGCAGATCTGGACCGCATCGACCGACGCCACGGCATCGACCGGCGACAACGCATCGAGGCCGCCCCCGGTGGGGTCAACGCCCGGACGGCCACCCCCGGGGCCCCCCCCGCCAGAGGTCGCTGCGTCTGTGGCACCCCGGGGGCCCGCCGCGCCCCCTGCGCCAGAGCCCGAAGGACCGGACGGCCCACCCGAGCCTCCGCCCGAGCCCGCCTTTGCCGACGGCCGTCCACCCATTTCCGGGTCGGTTCCCCCGGGGCTCATATCGCCTTCCGAAGGAACGAATCCGCTGCACCCCAGCAGCATGACCGTCACCCAGAAACAGGAGATTCTAAGGACATGAGACGCTGACAACCGGTACAGCATGTCGTAAACGGTGCGGTTTCATCCGAAAAATGTCAATACATATCCTACGGTCTTTCTATTGAAACTATTCTTCGGCCTACGGCACTTCGGTGCGTTGTCGTGATATCCAAACCGAACACATCGGTATGGGATAGAACCCGATCCAATGTCTGATCCTGTTCCGCCAGAAGCCG
>JAYUUT010000350.1:0-6554 GCA_043754455.1 Myxococcales bacterium | reverse complement strand
CCATCGCGCCCGTCCACAACAACCAACGCGATGGCATTCATAGGCAAGCCGTCCCCCGTGGCCGGGTTTCATATGAGCCAAATTCTTTGGGGGGTGGGTGCCCCTTTCAGGCAGGCGGGGCCGGTTTCACATCGTTTCGGCAGCCAATGGAAGGCGATAAAGTGCGGGGAAAACCCGAAAAGTTCGCCGACCATTACACGCAAGCAACTCTTTTCTATAACAGCCAAACGCCGGCCGAGAAGGCCCACATTCGGCGCGCCTTCCGGTTCGAGCTGACCAAGGTGCAGGTTCCCGCGATCCGCGAACGGGTGGTGGCCATGATCGCCAACGTCGACACAGATCTGGCCGTGGCGCTTGCCAGCGATCTAGGGATGAAGGAGGTGCCAGAACCATTGCCTAAGGCGCTCAAACGCGTTGCCAAACCCGAGATCGAGATCGCACCGTCCCTCTCGCTTTTCGCCTTGCCAGGCGAAACCGGTATCCGCACCCGGCGCGTCGCGATCTTAATTGCAGATGGCGTAGCGGGCGGCGCTGCCCAAGCACTTCATGCCGGCCTCACCGAAGAAGGAGCGGTGCCTCGGTATCTGGGACCACGCCTGGGGAGCGTGAAGACCGAAGAGGGGGATGCAATCGAAGTTGAGCTTACACTTGAGACTGCGCCGTCCGTCCTCTTCGACGCCGTCGCAGTCCCGGGTGGGCAGGGGGCGGTGAAGATACTCGGAAATCTAGGTCACGCGGCTGAGTTCCTTAAGGATCAATACCGCCATGCCAAACCGATTCTAGTTCTAGGAGACGCGGCGTCATTGGCAGAGAACGCCGGGATCTTGGAGGTCTTACCATCGGGAAAACCGGATCCGGGTGTGTTGGTACACCAGATCGATGAGCAAGCAGAGGCTCTCACTCGATTCGTTAAGGCCATCGCTCGCCATCGCCATCCCGAGCGCCAGACCGATCCGCCGGAAGTCTGAAGAGTTCATGCAAACAAACTAAATATGGAGGTTTAGATGAAAATCGAGCAGGTTGAAGAGCTCATTTTGCAGTCCCTTGAACATGAGATGGGCGGCGTGAAGGTCTACCAGACCGCGGTCGACTGTGCTGTCAACGCGGATCTAAAGAAGGAATGGAAAAAATATCTGGAGGAAACCCAGACCCATGTCACCACCTTAAGGGGAATTTGCAAAGCCATGGGATTGGACCCCGCCCAAGAAACACCCGGCAGACAGGTCGTTCGTCACGTCGGTGGCGCTCTCGTCGAAGCGATGAAACTGGCTCAAGAAGCCGGGAAACCAGCGGCTGCTCAGCTTGTCGCATGCGAGTGCGTCGTCCTGGCGGAGACCAAGGACCACGCCAACTGGGAACTCATAGGGAAATGCGCGGAGCACCTAAAGGGGGAAAAGGCAGCGGCCCTTCAAAGTGGGTATGATGAGATTGAAGACCAAGAGGACGAGCATCTTTATCATACCAAGGGTTGGTGTCGTGAGTTGTGGATCGAATCCTTGGGAATGAAGGCAGTACTGCCGCCTCCCGAAGAGGTTAAGCGTGTCAAGACCGAAATCGGTGCGGCCCGAGCCGAGCAAGCGGCCGAGAAGCAACGCTAAAGCCTTGCCGCCAAATTGGTTCGACTCCGGCATCTATTGGCCTACCAGGGCTGGCCAGTTCCCGTTTCAACGTACGACTTCATACTGCCGAGAAAGTGTTTCCATCCTTGCGCCACCATCTCCGGCGCAGTGTCTTTCCATGCGCTGTGTTCAAGCGAAACCCGGACTGTGCCCCCAGCTTCTTTGATCTGCCACATGAGCTTCGTTCCGACCCAGCTCGGCATGTCGTGAGCCACACACGTCCAGACAACACTTTCGTTCGCCGTCATTTCGTCGATTCTGAAGCACATGTTAACGGGATTGCCGTCCTTGACGAAGTACAGTTTAGCCTCGCCCCCCACCGTCTCAGGAATTTCGGCTCGGGCGTTCCACCAACCCCGGTAGCCAACCTGAGTTGTGAGGGCTTCGTATACCCTGATTGCGGGTGCTGCAATTCGTATCTCATCTTTGATCGCGTGCATGTTTCTTTCCTTTCACAAGTTTGATGACAAGAACTTTTCCAGATTCCCCAAACACCCTTCCCAACCTTGCTGATGGCAGCGGCGAGCTCCGCCGACGTGAACTTTTATGTCTTGCGCCGACGCGCGGATCGATTCACGCCAGGATCGGCCGGACGACTTCCCCCGAAACATCGGTCAGTCGGAAATCGCGGCCGGCGTATTTGTAGGTCAGTTTGGTGTGGTCGATACCCAGCCGTTCCAACAACGTAGCGTGAAGGTCGTGAATGGACACGCGATCCACGACCGCCTTAAAACCGAATTCGTCGGTCGCGCCGTGGGCAATGCCGCCCTTGATTCCGCCGCCCGCGACCCAGGTCGTGAAACCAAAAGGATTGTGATCCCGGCCATTGCCGCTTTCCGATACGGGCGTACGGCCGAACTCGCCCCCCCAGACCACCAGCGTCTCATCCAGCAACCCGCGGCGTTTTAGATCGCGGATCAAAGCCGCCGACGCACGATCTACGCCAGGGCACCGCGCGCGCAGTTTATCGTTCACGTCCCGGTGATCGTCCCAGTCGGGCCCCCCTGTGTATTCGACGTGAACAAAACGGACACCGGCCTCGACCAAACGGCGCGCCAACAGACAGCCGTTGGCAAACGGTGTCTCACCATATTCGGCACGCACGCCGGCGGGTTCTTTGCGAACGTCGAACAGATCCAACGCTTCGAACTGCATGCGGTAGGCCGATTCCATGGATTTGATTCGCCCTTCTAAAAAAGGGTCGGCTCCGAAAGATTGGCTGTGACCCCGGTTCAGCGCCTGCATCACATCCAGATCCTTGCGCTGTTCGCTGGGCGAAAGCCAGGTGTTGCGTAATTTGGGAATGATCACCTCGGGGTCGGGATCATCATCGGGGAAACTGACGCCTTGGTATTCAGCGGGAAGAAATCCCGATCGGGTGTGGGCCCCGCCAGATCCGAAACCACCACCTAATGCCACGAACGCGGGCAAGTTCTGGTTTTCGCTGCCAAGCCCATACGTCACCCACGACCCAGTCGAAGGCCGCGTCGCCAGGACAGTGCCGGTATGAAACAGGCTGCGTCCCGGTCCGTGGGTTGGGTTGAACGTGTACATCGAACGAATAAGACAGATATCGTCAATGACAGATGCCGTTTGGGGAACCAATTCGCTTAATTCGATTCCCGCGCGGCCATGTCGTTTGAACGCGAACGGAGATGGATACAGCCCTGCGGTGGCACGTTCAGTGCGCAAATTGACCGCGGCAGGACGCTGCCCCGCATAGGTTTTCAGGCTGGGCTTCGGATCGAACATGTCGATCTGCGATGGGCCGCCGCCCATGAACAATACAATGACGTGTTTGGCCCGCGCCGGTCCTACGGCATAACGTCCACCGGCGGCGGCGGTACCTGATAGTGCCGTCGCCAGCCCCAGGGTCCCAAGGCCGCCGCCCATCGATTGAATCAGCCGTCGACGCGAAAGTCCGTGTTTCATGGTTGGAATACCATTTCGTTGGTGCAAAGAAGGATGCGCGCGTATCGATCGAGCGATCCGGTTTTCAGATATTGAAGGGCGCTGGATCGTTCGCCGGTTGTGGGATCACGGGACAGCACCTGTCGGAAAAGACCACGCACCTTGTGGGCCTGACCAACTTCCTGTTTTACCGCAGCCGCAATTCGGCCCGACAGGTCACGAATGAACGGATTGTTCATCATGTAGATCTGCTGCAGATTGGTCAGGGTCTGATCTCGTCCCGGGCTGGTCTGTACCGCGGTTGGAAAATCAAACAGCGCCAATAGGGGGCTGGGTCGGTTTCGGCTGATGCGTCCATAAATCGACCGCCGAAAAAACGTGGCACCTTCCAGGTCACCCGAAACGCCTCCCATGGTCGGGTCCAGCACGGATGCCACCCGCAATAGGGAATCGCGATAAGATTCGATGTCCAGCCGGGCAGAATTCATCCGCGCAAGCCAGGTGTTGTCGGGATCGGCCGCGTTCAGATTCGCGCGGGGTCGGCTGGATTGCTGGTACGTCGCCGAACGCATCACTTCGCGGTGCAGCCATTTCAGCGACCAGCCATTTTCGATAAAACGTGCCGCCAGATCATCCAGCAACGCCGGGTGTGTGGGCCTATCACCCTGGGTGCCAAAATCGCTGGTGCTGGCCACAATCGCCTTGCCAAAATGCCAGCCCCAAATGCGGTTGACGATGACCCGCGCCACCAACGGGGCCGCGTCTGTGAACAACCGCTGGGCCAGTTCGCGACGCCCCGACCCCTGGGTGAACCGGCCCCCATCGCGGGCCAACACATCGGGAAAATGCCGGGGCACAGGTTTCCCAGGGGCCGCGTAGTTGCCGCCACGCAGAAGCGGCATGTCCCGCGCTTCACCCGGTCTATAGACCAAAAACGTGTACGTCGGATCCGATGCATCAAGGTAGGTCGCCGCTTCGAATACCGCGTCCGCAAAAGGCGCCGTCGATCCGACCGACAAGGGCCGATCGGGCTTGGGCGATTTCACGGGGGCCGTAAAATACTGTTTTAGGCTGTCCAACAGGACAGGAAACGGGGCCAAAAGGACGTCCGCTTCAGTTCGCAAACGTTCAACCTCGGCGGTCCACCGCGCTTTTTTTCCCGGAACATCCAAGAACGTCGACGTTTCGTTGGTCAACATGTTCAGCGAATAACGAAGGTCCAGCAACCGGCGCTGCATGGCCAAGTAGCGCGTTTCGACATGGGGTGGCACGTCGAACAGGGGACGTTCGGCCCTGGCCGTGGATGCAAATACGCCCATCAGGCCGTAGTAGTCCTGCTGTTCAATGGGGTCAAATTTGTGATCGTGGCAGCGGGCGCAGGCCACGGACAATCCCATCAACCCCCGCGACACGGCGTCGATCCGTTCGTCCCAATCGTCGGTGGCAAACCCACCAATCACGTCGGCCGACAGCCGTTGATCCTTGTGATAGACGGGCGCGGCTCCCAGATATCCCAGGGCGCGTAGGTCACTGCGCGAAGCGTTCGGCATCAGATCCGCCGCCAGTTGCAATTGCACGAAAGAATCGAAAGGCACATCCGCATTCAAGGCCTCGACGATCCAATCGCGGTGCCGCCAGGCGAACGGATACGCGGGGTTGGTCGCCTCTGCGGTTTGGTTATCCTCACCGTAACGGGTCACGTCCATCCAATGCCGCCCCCAGCGTTCGCCATAGTGAGGCGACGCAAGCAATCGTTCGATCAAAGCATCGTAGGACCCCGCACCGGTCTCCTGCACAAAAGCCTGTACCTCGGCATAAGTGGGTTTGTATCCCAGCAAGTCGACGTAGGCGCGGGTTATCAACGTCCTGCGATCCGTCGGGGGCGATGGCGAAAGCCCCTTGTCGTGCATCGCGGCCTTTACGAACGAATCGATCCGGGTCTTTGGCCAGTTTTTCGCGGTAGATGATCCAGACGCTGGAGGCAATGCGCTGGTCCTGAACGGTTGGAAGGCCCACCAGCTAAGTCCGTCGCGCACCGACATGCCTGGTTTGGACTTGAGCCCGGCGGTTCCATCAGGCGTGTCAGGCCGCGGGTCGTACGCGCCCGAGCTGATCCAGCGTTCAAAATCAGCGACGACCGCGTCGGGCAGTTTTCCCGAAGGAGGCATCTCAATGTCGGGATCGCTATAACGAATCGCTGCCAGAAGTCGACTTTCGCTGGGTTTTCCAGGCACCAGAATCACGCCATCGCGACCGCCTTTTCGCAAACCGGCCTTGGTGTCTAGCACCAGGCCACCTTTGGGCGACGGCAGATTTGCCGCGTGACATTTTCCACACTTTTCGACCAGCACGGGCCGTATCCTCGATTCGAAAAAATCGTTCTGCGCCTTGGTGGTCGGTGGCGCGACGGGGGGCGTGGCCCGCGCGTGGCCTGCGACCACACCCGTCGCAATGATCGTCCAGACAATTCGCCCTACCCTGAACATCGGCACATCAGCAACGATCGCACGGAGCATCCACACCCGCCAAGCAAGCCAAAGGCTTTTTCATGCTTTTTTCCTGCGCCACAGATATATCCAAGGATTCGCTGTGCCGAATCACTCTTCAGGTTTTGCCGCCAACCCGTCGATGATTCCCAGGTGGGATTCGTGCCGCGATGGCTGCTAATGGGAATGGCCTTCGGCGCGTGTCAGGCGGCGAACCCGGCCTACCATGACCCGACCGAAGGTCCTGAACTGCGCCTGTCAGCGGACGCGGCGACGACAGAAATTCCTGACCCCCTTTTGGATGCGTCGATCCCTGCGCTGGACGCCCTATCCACATCCACGGATGTAAATCCGGTTTCGTTACGCGACGCACCGCCTGCCAGGCTGGACATCGCACCGGTCGATGCCCAACAGGTCATGGCGCTGATCGAAACCGCCACGATCGATTCCGCCGCGATCGACTCCGCCGTGATCGACTCCGCCGTGATCGACTCCGCGCCGCCCGACGGCCCTACGACAGCGGTCGACAGCAGCCGTC
>JAYUUT010000349.1:0-28583 GCA_043754455.1 Myxococcales bacterium | reverse complement strand
AGCTCAGGTGGTAGCCTATCATTCAGGCCCGTCATCGTAAGGGTGATGGGGATTCCCGACGAGCCGCACAGAACGTCCACATGGGCCTGCAGCGCGGTGCCCAGACCCAGCTCGTCCAGCAGGGCAGGGCGTAAGTCCACGGAAATTTTTCGCACCCGCGCGGTCAAGGAATCAACCAGCGCCAGCATGTCGGCGTCAGGGGCGCAGCCGGGGTTGTTCGTGGGCAGCTTCAGGCGAAGTTTCAACGCCGTCAGTGTCTGTCCAAATTCGTCGTGCAGCTCGCGGGACAAGAACCGCCGTTCTTCTTCTTTCGCGCTTTCGAGCCGCCTATGTAAATGCTGAAGCTGCTCATAGGCCTGGCGAAGGTCCATCTCCCGCGTTTCTACCTGCCGGATAATGTACCCAATCGCAGTCGCCAAAAGGCCGATCAACGCGGTGGTGCTGACGCCCACGCGGATCCAATTTTCCAGACGCCTCGGATCGGATCCCTCCAACGACGGTATCACCAAGCCCTGGTCTATCAGCAACCCCATTCCCACAAAAGCCACTGCGTTCAGGCCCCAGAAAATCAGCCCCGCGCGGCGACCGAATAACACGCTGCCGACAACCACAAGACCCGCCATAAGGACACCCGTACCCGCTGCGAATCCCACCAGGGCCAGGCTGGCGATGGCCGCCGTGCTGAGCATGACCATCCAGCCACCAGCCCGAAGACCAAAGGAAAGACCATGGGCCAGGCGCAGAATGACCAGGACCAACACGCATAGGGCGACGACCACACCTTTTGTGCTGCCGAGAAGCTCCTTGTTCAATACGAACATAGCGGCCAAAATGGCCAGACCAATCGGCGCCGACACGGCAAGTATCAGGTCGAGAATGTTTTCGCGCCAGGCCCTCGGAGAAGGGGATGGGCGCACGGGTCGCGTGTTTTGGATGGTGCCCATGATTCGGGACAATAACGCAGATCCGTTGGCGAGGTGGGTGGGTTAATATCCACGCGATTCGCATGGGAACTTCAATTCGGGTTGTTTTGGCGGACGATCACACGCTGGTCAGGGCGGGTATACGGGCGCTGTTGCAGACGATTCCCGATGTTGAAATTGTCGGTGAGGTGGGTGATGGGCAACAGGCCTTGACCCTGGTACTGGCCACGCGCCCGGACGTAGCGCTGATTGACATCAGCATGCCGGGGCTGAACGGTCTTGACCTGGCGGCGCGCCTGTCCCGGGAATGTCCGGACACGCGCATCGTGATCCTGTCCATGCACGGGACACCCGCCTATGTGGCCCAGGCGCTTCGTTCAGGGGTCAAGGGATATCTGCTGAAAGATGCGGCGGCCGATGAACTACCCGTGCTGATGCGGGCCTTGATGCGGGGCGAGACTTACCTGTCCCCGGCGGTCTCGCGATCGGTGGTCGAAGGTTTTTTGGCCCGCACGGCCGATTCGGGGCCGCCAGCAGCGGCGCCGCTTGAAACTTTGACCCCGCGGCAACGCGAGATCTTGCAACTGGTGGCCGAAGGGCAATCGACCAAAGATGTGGCGCGCCTCCTGGATCTAAGCATTAAAACCGTCGAAACCCACCGCGGCCAGATCATGGACCGTTTGGACATTCACGACCTTCCCGGGCTGGTCCGTTTCGCCATTCGATCGGGGTTGGTGTCGCCGGATAGGTAAGGCCCCATCGGGGTGATTTCCCGGCGGGTTAGGGGTTTGCCCCGATGGTCGCCGCGGCCGATGCGGGCGATGTTGTGGGTATGAAACCTGGCGCCTCGGCTGTCCGCGTGTTGGTCGTCGACGACAATGTCGACGTGCGGGCGGCAATCTGTGCCCATTTACGAATGTTGCCTTCAGTTGTGGTGGTGGGGGAGGCGGCCGACGGAGATCAGGCCTTGTTCGCCGCGGACGGCCTGCGCCCCGATGTTGTGCTGATGGATGTGTCGATGCCGGGCTGCAACGGCATCGAAGCGACGCGGCGGTTGCGGGCGCGTCTGGCGGGTGTGGTTGTGATTCTGATCAGCGTCAACAGCAGCGCGCTGATTCAAAGGTTGGCGATCGAGGCGGGGGCGGATGCCTTCATTTCTAAGGACGAACTGGCAGGGCGGATATCGGGGATTTTGCAATCGGTGTTCGATCGCAAGATGTCCCGGTTCCAAGGAGGGGCGATATGACCACCAAAAGAGAATCCTGGGAGCGGGATATTGACCAGGACACGACGGACAGGGTGACGGTGTCACTGGATCGGTTGGCCTTGCTGGAACGTATGGCGCTGGCCAACCTGCTGGCATCCGGGTTGGCCCACGAGCTTGCGAATCCCCTGACGGCGGTGTTCGTCGGCATCGAAGGGATTGACAATGGGATCCGTGGGCTGCCTTTGACAGAGCCGCCAGATCCGGTGATGCGAGAAGATTTAGTCCGCCATCTAAAACTGCTTCGGTCGGGCGCCGAATCGGCTGGCGCTTTAATCAAAGATTTTCAGGCGTTTTTGGTAAACGAATCACTCCCCGGCGCAAAACCGGTCGATCCCTGGACTGCCCTAGGACATGCGATTCGGATGGTTCGTCACCGGATAGATCATGTGGCGCACCTGGATTTGGTGATGGGGGCAGCGCCGCTGGTCCGTGGGCCCGCCAGCTTCCTCACACAGATATGCCTGAACCTTCTGGTCAATGCGATCGATGCGTTGTCCGATAGGTCCCGCGAGTCCAACCACATTACCGTGCAACTAGGTGCATCCGGAGGGCGGGCGATTCTGGATATCCACGACAACGGTCCCGGGATCGCTGCCGAACTAGCACCCCGCATTTTTGATGCCGGCGTGACCAGCAAAACGGGGGGGAAACGAAAGGGGAGCGCTCTGGGAATGGGGCTGTCGATCTCGCGGCAGTTGGCACGACACCTAGGTGGCGACCTGACGGTCGATGTTGTGGGGGCGCCCGGAACTCGGTTCAGGGTCGAACTACCAGCGGTTTGATTTTCCAAGTGGATCTGTGGCTGTGTGATCCGGCCGGACCTTGGATCCGCCCGAACCGGATCTGGCCGAACCAACCGGATCTGGCCGAACCGGGGGTTGTTTCATCTGGCCGAACCGGGGGTTGTTTCGCTAGCTAGCTCCGGACCGGGGGTACTTTCTGGACGCTTGAAAGGAAAACGGCTCGAAATTAAGCGGTCCGCGGGGATGGGGGCTATCCCCAGCCTGCAGGCATGCGGTATTCGGTACCGCGTCCTACCTAGCAACAGTCTGCAAATACCAACCTTGGACGCGAGGAAACGTTCGTGTCCTTGCGGGCGCGTTTGTCTGCGAAGCGAAATTTTTGGTAGGTGAAGACGGTGGACTCAGGTCAGGCCGTGCTGATCACAACAGCGGCTCGAAAGCGCATCGCCCATGTTCCGAAGGGAAAGATGGCCTTAAGGCCGTTACGAAAGGCATCGAAGGCGTGGCGATGGACGGTCTGGAAGGCTTTGTTGAGTTGAAGGCATTCGATGCGGCGCCGTTTGTCGCGGCAGGCGACGGTGGGGCTCATTTGGCGCCTTGGCTCGGGGGTGCTGGGGCTATCGTTCCAGTGTTGGGCGAGGATTTTCTCAGGCCCCAGAACGGGGATGCTGTTTTTCCTTCGGTTCGTGGCGGCTATGCTGACCAGATCAGAGACAGTAGCGGCGTATTGTCCACGCGACAGATGGGCTAAGGCGGGCGGCGGTTGGAAGTTGATGGAGACGGATGGCGGCATGGCACCGCCGGCTTTGTCGTCGCGAAAGAAATATTTGGGAATGGTGGCGGTAGTGGACGCCCCTGAGGCCAGCGTATGGACTGACGTGGCCCCTGGCCACTGGGTGGCTTTCTTAACCAAGGCAAGAGGATTGGCCAAGACGTAGACCAGCTTGTCAAGTTGGGCAGCGTCGTCTTCAAGGAGTACGACAGAGGCCTGATTGGCGTCCCAGAAGTATTCCCAGCGACCCCGAAGGGCGTTCATGGCGCGAGCGAGGAGGCCGTGGAAATCGCGAAGGAAATCAGGATAGACGCCCCGGCGGTCCGTAGCGCAGATGTGGACATGGTTGCTGAGCGCCACGGCGGCGTGCAGGACCATTCCGTGCTTCTGGGCCGCCCAGCCGAGGCAATACCAGAAGGTGTTGTTGGTTTCGTCGTCAGGACGGAGGAAGAAGCGGCGTTCGGAGCACCGCCTGGTGAACATGTACGTTCTGCCTTGGATAACCGGTCGTGGGCGCATGGGATGTGGCAGGGCATCGGGCGTGTCGTCAGCAAAGTTGCGTGAAAACAACCCCCCGTCGGTCATTTCGAGTCGGTCATTTCAAAAATAACCCCCGGTCCATCGGTCAGTCCATCGGTCAACCCCCGGTCCATCGGTCAACACCGTCCATCCGTCAACAACCCCCGGTCCATCAATCAAAACCAATCAAAACAACCCCCGGTCCGTCGGTCAAAACAACCCCCGGTCCGCCGGTCAAAACAACCCCCGGTCCGTTGGTCAGCGAGATTTCCACGGTCGGCCCTTTACCAGCTACAGTCCCGCGCATGAAAGTTGCGACGTGGAACGTGAACTCGATTCGGGCCCGTTGGGCGCGGCTGTCCGGGTGGCTGGCGGAACAACAGCCGGACGTGCTTTGTCTGCAAGAAACCAAGGTCGAAGATGGGCTGTTCCCAGCAGCCGACATCGAGGCTTTGGGGTATCGGGTGGCCTTTTTCGGACAAAAGACCTACAACGGGGTTGCCATCCTTTCGCGGCAGGAGCCGACCGATGTCGTGCGGGGTTTTGGCGACGGGGTCGAAGATCCCCAGGCTCGGTTCATCGCCGCGACGGTCGGTGGCCTTCGCGTGGCCAGCGCCTACATTCCGAACGGACAGGCCGTGGGCAGCGAGAAGTTCGTCTACAAACTCGCGTGGCTGGCGCGTCTGCGGGTCTGGCTGGATGCGCATACTGATGTTGGCGCAGCATTTTTGCTCTGTGGCGATTTCAATGTCGCCCCGGACGATCGGGATGTTTACGATCCCGACGCCTGGCGCGACCAGGTGTTGTGCCACCCTGACGAACGGGCCGCGCTTCGCCATGTTCAGAACTTTGGCCTCGAAGATCTGCTGCGGCGGCACCATGATGAACCGGGCATTTATTCCTGGTGGGACTACCGTCAGTTGGGATTCCCGAAAAACCGGGGCCTGCGCATCGACCATATTTTGGGCACCCCCAGTGCCGCCGCGATCTGCCAGGACGTGGTCGTTGATCGGAACGCGCGCAAGGGTCCGGAACCCTCGGATCACGCGCCGGTTGTGGCGACAATTCAGCTATAGCCACCGCCGCAACGAATAGGCCATGCGTTCCAGCAGACGCGTGAACAGCGATCGTTCGGCAAAATTCTCCACCGTGATTTCCTCTGAACCGGCTATATCATCGGTCATCATGCGTGTGACCTGCCCGGCAAATTCCGCGTCGACCACGTTGGCGACCAGTTCCAGGTTGTAGGCCAGGGATCGGTGGTCCAGGTTGTAGGACCCAAGCGAAACAAATTGGTCGTCGACGACCAGAGCCTTGGTATGGACGACGGCGCTGTGTTGAAAAATACGAATTCGACTTTCCAGCAGGCGGTGAAATGTGGCCCGCGCCGCATAATCCAGAACCAGGGAATCGCTTTCCTGCGGGACCAACAATCGCACGTCGACGCCCCGTTTCGCTGCGTTTCGCAAGGCGGAAAGGAATCCCGGATCCGGGACAAAATAAGGATTGGCCAGAAATATGCAGGTTCGGCTTTCGCGAAGGGCGTGCAGGGCGGCACGCCGAATGGTAAATCGATCGCGCAACTCTGTGTTCGCGATGATGGCGACGGCGGCGCTACCCACCGGGGCCGGCGGCGTCAGCGTGTTGACGTCTAATTTGAACCGCCGCGCGGCCCGGCGGTTCCAGGTTCGCAAAAACACGGCTTCCAGATCGCGGACCACGGGCCCCCTCAGTTCAACAACCGCGTCCCGCCATCCATCGCCCCCCTGGGCCGTGGGTAACCAGGCGTCGGCGATATTCAGGCCGCCCGTGAACCCCAAGATCCCATCGACCACCAACGTCTTGCGGTGGTTGCGGCGAAACAGCGACCAAAACTGAGGCCGCCACAACCTGAACTTGTGGTACGGGATCGCGCGAACCCCCGATCGCCGCATTCGGTCAAAAAATCCCGGTGTTGCGTTTCGACAACCCACGTCGTCGTACAGCAGCCGAACGATCACGTCACGACGGGATGCGGCTATAAGGGCCTCGCCCAATTGATGACCAATTACGTCATCGTTGAAGATGTACATCTCCATAGAAATACGTTTCTGGGCCTTGGCAATGGCGGACAACCAGGCGGGAAACACCTCCTCGCCGTTCCGGAGCAAGGTCGCGGTATTGCCCACTATCAACGCGGTCGGGTCGAAAACGTGGATATACGGAGGGGCGGTCGACAAGGGCCCGAGATGATACCCCAGGCAAACCCTTGCACGTTGCCCATTAAGCCTGTACGGTTCCGCCCTCTCAATGGGTCGCGAAGAACATATCGAATTTCAAGGCCGTGTGGTCGAAGTGTTGCCGGCTGGCAATTTCCGAATCGAACTAGAGAACCATCATCAGGTTCTGGCCCATTTGGGCGGGAAGCTGCGAAAACACCGCATCCGCGTCGTTTTGGGTGACAAAGTCACGGTGGCATTGACGCCTTACGATCCCACCCGCGGGATCGTGGTTTATCGCGGCTAGCGGACAAACGGAGGCAGGGGCGTGTTCAGCGCTTTAATGTCAATCGGGTCCGTCGTCCTGGCCGTACTGTCCGCGCAGGCGACCCCTGCAGATATGCGGCTATCGGTCGCGCCCCTGGTTGATCGGGTCAAGGGCAGCGTTGTCACGATCCAAAGCCTGACGGTCGTCCGGCGCGCGGTTCGCGAAGATCCCTATTCCCAGTTGATGCGGGAATTTCTTGGCACGCCTGCGCCGACCCGCCGTGAAGCGCAACAGGGGCTCGGTTCCGGTTTCGTCGTTGATCGCCGCGGCACGGTCCTGACCAACAACCATGTGGTCGCTGGTGCCGACGACGTGCGGGTGGTTTTGGCAGATGGGCGGGTGCTCGAGGCGCAAATCGTGGGCGCGGACAACAAGACCGATGTGGCCGTGCTTAGGATAAAAAAGCCACCTTCGGATCTGGTGGAGGTGAAGATGGGTGATTCTGACCAGGTCCGAGTGGGCGATTACGTTCTGGCCATCGGCAACCCATTGGGATTGGGCCAGACCGTAACCATGGGCATTGTCAGCGCCAAAAATCGGGGCGGCGGGCTGGTGGATTTTGCGGATTTCCTTCAGACGGATGCGGCGATAAACCAGGGCAATTCTGGCGGCCCCTTGTTCAATTTTAACGGCCAGGTGGTGGGCATCAATTCCGCGATCATCAATCCGGCGGTCGCAATGAATGTCGGTTTTGCCATTCCCATCAACCTTGCCATGCAGATAGCCACGCAGTTGTCCCAAGGGGGCGGCGTGGTCAGACGGGGCATGCTGGGCGTCAGCACCGTGGATGTTCCTCCAGAAGAAGGACGCCGCCTTGGATTGTCGGGGGGCGCCATTGTCACGGTTTGTATTCCCAAAGGCCCGGCTGAAACCGCGGGCATCCGTCCCGGGGACATTCTGGTCGAATTGGCAGGCCGCCGCGTGGAAGATCAGGCGCGACTGGGCCAAATCGTTGGGTCGCGAAGGCCCGGCGAGACCCTAAAACTGGTCTACCTTCGGGGGGGGCGACGGACTGAAACGTCAGTGACCCTCACAGAAAACGTCACCCAGCGCAGTACGGGCATGCACGTTGTGGGGTTGTGGGTTCAGGAAATCACCATTCAGGATCGTCAGGAAATCGGCCTTCGTGCCAACTACACCGCCTTCAAGGTCACCGGGGTCGATGGCCGCGGGCCCGCCAGTGGGACCATGCGCGAGGGCGACATCATTTTGTTGGTCGACAAGAAACCCGTCACCGGGGCGGTTTTGGCCCAGTTGGATTATAGGCTTAAACAAGGCAGCACGATTCGTTTGGTGATCCAACGAAACGGCGAACAGTTTCTCGTCGAACTAAGATAGTCGGGCCCATCGGACCGCAAAGGTCGATTCTTTTCGCGTAACGTCGTAAAATAGGATGCAGATGGCCGAAGCCCAGCAGGCCCCGATCCTATCCATTTTGGCGCCACCCCAGGCGCTGAAGCCCGTGGTTGATCCCGCGACGCTCCGGCACCGGGAGCTGCGGGACGGGCCGTTCTGGCGAAACATCCCAACGTACGCGGACGTGACCGAAGCCGAATTCCTGGACCACAACTGGCAGGCCAAAAATTCCATCACGAATGTCGCCCGATTGCTGGCCGCCCTCAAAGGGTTAGTGTCGGACGACTTCATTCGTGACGCCGAGGAAGGCTTCCGCCGCGCCCCGATGTCGGTCCGGGTGTCCCCCTATCTCTTGTCGTTGGTGGACTGGTCGCACCCGACCGAAGATCCCTTGCGCACCCAGTTCATTCCGCTGGCATCAACCAGCCTTCCCGACCACCCGAAATTGGATTTGGATTCGCTACACGAACGTGTAGACATGCCGGTCCCGGGGTTGACCCACCGGTATCCCGACAAGGCGCTGTTTTTGGCGCTGGATACCTGTCCGGTATATTGCCGGTTCTGTACGCGCAGTTACGCCGTTGGCATCGACACAGAAGAGGTATCGAAGTTTCGCCTGCGCGTGAACCAGGACAGGTGGCAGCAGACCTTCGCGTACATTGCGTCGCGCCCCGAATTGGAAGACATCGTGATTTCGGGCGGGGATGCCTATCAGTTGCGTCCCGAACAAATCACCCAAATAGGTGAAAGCCTGCTGGCCATTCCCCACGTGCGGCGGTTTCGCTACGCCACTAAAGGTCTAGCGGTCATGCCCCAGCGCATCCTGACCGACCACGAATGGACTGATGCCTTGTCCCGGGTGGTGGAAAAAGGCCGCAAACAGCACGTCGACGTCGTCATTCACACGCATTTCAATCATCCGAACGAAATGACGGCGCTGACCAAGGCGGCGATGGATAAACTGTTCGAACGCGGCATCACGGTGCGAAACCAATGCGTGCTTCAGCGGAACGTGAACGACAGCGACGCGATTCAGTTGCTGCTGACCCACCGGCTGGCCTACCTAAACGTGCATCCTTATTACGTGTACCTGCACGACCTGGTCAAAGGCGTCGAGGATTTGCGGACAACGCTGCAAACCGGGATCGATCTTGAAAAAAATCTGCGTGGCGCGACCGCTGGATTCAATACGCCCTTGTTTGTCACTGACGCGCCGGGGGGCGGCGGCAAACGGGACGCCCATTCCTATGAACACTACAACCGCATCACCGGCGTTTCGGTGTACACAAGTCCCGTGGTTCACCCCGGACGGCTGTTTTTCTATTTTGACCCCGTGGATTTGTTGCCACCCGAAGGCCAGCAGCGCTGGGCGGATTCGACCCAGCACGAGATCATGATTGAAGAGGCCCGTGCGGCCGCTTTGGGCGGGGCAGGGCGCTGATGGGCGAGGGCGGGTGCACCAACTGCGGTTCCAAGGGGGGCTGTGACGATCGCAAGGGTGGCATGTTCGCGGCGATTCAGGCCGCCTTAGAACGACTTTATCCAACGCGGGCCTGGGGAAACCGAGACGATGCGGGCGGTTTTGGGTTTGGTGCTGGGGTCCGGGCCGTAGATTTAGCGGAACTCATCAAGCGTCGCCTGGGCACCTGGACTTTGGCCGTGGATGGCAATGCGGACGAATATTGTGATTACGTCTACGTCCTGGCCTTGGGGCGTGAACCGCCACTTCTGGCGGCGCAGCAGGGCCTGGTGGCCCCGGCTGACGTTTGGGCGGATTCGCCCGACGACGCAGCGGTCGAAATCACGGAACTGTATCTGCGGGTTGCGGTATCGACGGTTGCCCCCTTCGTCGCGGTTCAGCAGCTCACCCTTTCGGGCACGCGGGCGGGCGACGATTTAATCATCACCGAGGATCTGCGCAGCGGGGTTTTTGATGCGGTGTTGCTGGCTCGTTTCCGAAAACTGGTCGCCGCCCTGCAATCCGAAGGTCTAGACCACCTGGATTTCGGTGACCTGACCGTCCCCCCCGACGGGTTCGACGGGGCGCCCTACAGGGCGGTTTATGGGCAGGAACCGGGCATTGCCAATTACCTTTTTTACCCCCAACCCTGTTCCAGTATCACCACATCGCTTTTGTCGTTTGAAACGATCGCTTTTCGGGCGTAGACGACGGGCCCGCATGGGCTATTGTTTGCCCTTGTTGCTTCTTTCGCCTTTTATTGGAGGTCCCCTTGTCCGACAGCGCTGAGCTTCGCATTGATGGAAAAACCATTGCCCTGCCGGTTGTTGTCGGCAGCGAAGACGAAAAAGCCGTCGATATTCGGCAACTTCGCGCCCAGACCGGGTATGTGACCCTGGACCAGGGGTACATGAACACCGGTGCCGCGACCAGCGCCATCACGTTCATCGACGGCGACAAGGGCATCCTTCGCTATCGGGGCATTCCGATAGAAGAACTGGCCGAAAAATCCACGTTCGTGGAAACCGCCTACCTGCTGATCTACGGCAAGCTGCCGAACAAGGAAGAACTGTCGCGGTTTTCGAACCTCCTAACCCGCCATTCCATGATCCACGAGGACATGAAACGGTTTTTTGATGGGTATCCATCCACCGCCCATCCGATGGCGATTTTGTCCGCGATGGTGTGTTCCCTGTCTGCGTATTACCCAGAATCGCTGGACATTCGGCAGCGTGAAATGAACGACATCAACATGGCGCGCCTGATTTCCAAGGTGCGAACGATCGCGGCGTATTCTTATAAGAAAAGTGTTGGCCAGCCGGTTGTCTATCCAAAAAACAACCTGAACTACTGTGCCAACTTCCTGAACATGATGTTTTCGGTCCCATCCGAAGAATATGAAGTGGACGAGGACATCGCCCGCGTAATGAACCAGTTGTTGATCCTTCACGCCGATCACGAACAGAACTGTTCGACGTCTACAGTCCGCATTGTTGGCAGCGCCCATGCGAACGTCTTTGCGTCGGTCGCGGCCGGCATGTGCGCGCTGTGGGGCCCTTTGCACGGGGGCGCGAATCAAGAAGTTTTGGAAATGCTCGAAATCATCCAGAAAGATGGCGGCGACTGTTCCAAGTTCATCGACCTGGCCAAAAAGAAGGATTCAGGGTTCCGTCTGATGGGCTTTGGCCATCGCGTCTATAAAAACTACGACCCACGTGCCAAGGTCATCAAGGCCGCATGCGACAAGGTCTTTTCAAAGATGAAGAAGCCCGACCCCCTGCTGGACGTCGCCCGCAAACTGGAAGAGGCGGCCTTGAAAGATTCGTACTTCGTCGAACGGAAGCTGTACCCGAACGTCGATTTCTATAGCGGCATTATCTATCGCGCGCTGGGCATCCCGACCAATATGTTCACGGTCATGTTCGCCATCGGGCGTCTGCCGGGCTGGCTTGCCCATTGGAAGGAAATGCTGGAGGATCCGAACAGCAAGATCGGACGCCCGCGCCAGATCTACACGGGGGCCACCCAGACGGCGTACGTGCCGATCGAAAAGCGCGTCTGACAGCCCCTGCGCCCCCCCCGGCGCCCCGCAACAGTTCGGTAAAATGGCAGGAAGGGACTTGTTTTTGTAACGTTACGCCTGTTTCAATAGGGTAACTTTACGACATGCGCTCTGCGGCAGAAAAAACCGCCAGGACAGGCATGCGCCTTGCGACAGCCGCGGGACGCCTTCTGCCCGTCTGTGTCGGGCTGCTGGCACTGACACGTGCCGCAGCCGCACCGGGTCCGGGCAAGCCGCGGGCGGTGAATTTCGCACGCGACGTCCGGCCCATACTGGCGAAGAACTGTTTTTCCTGTCACGGGGCGGACGAAAAAGAACGCAAGGCTGGTCTGCGCCTGGACACCGCCGACGGCGCGTTCGCCGACCATGGGGGAACGCGCGCCTTCGTGCCCGGATCGCCCGAACACAGCGCTGCGTACACACGAATGGTAACGGCGGACGCGGATGACCAGATGCCGCCGCCTGATTCAAAACATAAGGTTTCGCAGGACGATATCCTGATCATCAAGACGTGGCTCGTGCAAGGGGCGTCCTGGGACGGCAAGGGCCCAACCGTGGTCGCGGCCGCTGCAGACACCAAGGCACCCCTTGGCACGTACAGCGCCGCGGACCGGGCCTTCTGGGTCTTTGCACCGCGTGCCCAGGTTGAGCCGCCCCCGCTTGCAACCCCAGCCGACCAGGCCTGGGCCCAGTCGCCGGTCGATGCCTTTGTCCTGCAGCATCTGCGTGCGGCGGGCCTTTCGCCTTCTCCTAGGGCGGACAACGTCACGCTTGTCCGACGTCTATATTTTGACCTTGTCGGCCTGCCGCCCACGCCCGCGCAGGTCGACGCATTCATCGCCGATCGGGCGCCTGACGCCTACGCGCGGCTGGTCGATCACTTGCTGGCCAGCCCCCAATATGGCGAACGCTGGGGCCAGCACTGGCTGGACCTCGTGCGTTTCGCAGAAACCGACGGCTTCGAATACGACACCCATCGGCCAGACGCCTACCGTTTCCGCGACTACGTGATCAAGTCGTTCAACGACGATAAACCTTACGATCGTTTTGTTACCGAGCAACTAGGTGGGGACGAAGGGGCGGGCGCCAACGACGATGAATTGCTGGTGGCATCGGGCTTCAACCGCCTTGGCCCCTTGCGCAAGAACGCCGGGAACCAGGCGGTGACATCTAGCCGCAACGAAGTGCTGACCGAGATGACCAACGTGGTCGGCTCTGCGTTCCTGGGCGTGACCATTGGCTGCGCCCGCTGTCACGATCACAAGTTCGATCCTATCAAGCAAAGTGACTATTACCGCATCCAGGCCTTCTTCGCCGCGACCCAAGATCGGGACGTGCCGCGCTACACGCCCGAAGAAAAAGTCCTATGGAAACAAAAGTCGGCGCCTATCCAGGCGGAAATTAGGCCCCTGCGGGCGGCGCTGGCGAAGGCTTCGGACGATGAACGTCTGAAGCTGGAACAGAAGATCATGGATGCGGAGGATCGCCTCCCGACGCCGTTGCCCTCCCTTTACAGCGTCATGGACGACCATGAAAATAGGGCGCCGATTCACGTTCTGGTCCGCGGGCAGCACCAGTTGCCGGGGCCGCGGGTGGGGATGCGACCGCTCGGCATCTTGCTGCCCGATGGCGCCGCCGAACTTTCGGACGACACGCGGCAGCCACGGACAACGCTGGCCAAATGGATCGTGGATACGCAGAATCCCCTCACCGCACGGGTGATGGCGAACCGCATCTGGCTTCACCACTTTGGTCGTGGTCTGGTGGCCACGCCCAACGATTTCGGAAAAAATGGCATGCGCCCATCGCATCCCGAACTACTGGACTGGCTGGCTTGTGTGTTCGTGGAACGGGGCTGGAGCATCAAACAGATGCATCGGATCATTGTGAACAGCGCCACATACCAGCAGTCATCCGCGGCTGGGGATGCGGCCGCACGGGTTAAAGATCCGGAAAATATCCTGCTTTGGCACATGAATAGGCACCGGCTGGACGCCGAAGAATTGCGTGACTCCATGCTGTCGATCGCGGGCAACCTGAACCTGCAGGCGGGCGGCCCCAGCGTGATGGTTCCCATCGAAAAAGAGCTGATCAATGCGCTGTATAAACCGCTGCAATGGCAGGTCACGCGCGATCCCGCAGCGCACCGGCGACGCAGCGTCTACCTCATCGCCAAACGAAACCTGCCGCTTCCCTTCATGCAGGTTTTCGACGCGCCCGACATGCAGGCAAGCTGCCCCCGGCGCGAAGCCACGACGCACGCCCCGCAGGCCCTCGAACTGCTTAACGGTGATCTTTCTAACGCCCAGGCCGACATACTGGCGCGGCGGCTACGGGTGGAGGCCGGGTCGAACGCGCGCGCTCAGGTGACGCTGGCCTTCCGTCTTTTGGCGGGCCGCGCACCCACGGCGAAGGAAAGGGCGTTGTCATTACGGTTCTTGCAGCGGCAACCTCTGCGCGAGTTTGCCCTTGCCATGTTCAATCTCAACGCCTTCGTTTATGTGAACTGACATGAATATTCACAGCCGCCCGACGCGAAATCGCCGCGAATTCCTGACCGACGCGTTCTGTGGATTTGGTTCAGTGGCGTTCGCGTCCCTGGTCGCGCAGCAGCGGGCACAGGCGGCGGCGGGCAATCCGCTGGCGCCGAAGGTACCCCCCAAGGTGGCCCGCGCGAAGTCCGTCATTTTTCTGTTCATGGCCGGCGGCCCCAGCCACATGGAAACCTTCGACCCCAAACCGCTTCTGAACAAACTGCATGGCCAGAAGCGCCCGGCCAGTTTCGGCGAGGCTAAGTATCAGTTCGTTCAGCCTAACGCCAAGCTGATGGGCACCAAACGCACCTTCGCCAAATATGGACGCAGCGGCATCGAGGTGTCCGACCTGTTTCCGCTGACCGCTGCGTGTGTTGACGATATGGCCGTCTTGCGTTCGTGCCATGGCGATATGGTCGTTCATTCGGCGGCGCAGTACCAGTTGTTCACGGGCCGTGTGGTACCGGGGTTCCCCAGCATGGGATCCTGGTCGATCTATGGCCTTGGCACGCAAAGCGATTCGTTGCCTGCGTATGTCGTACTGCCAGATCCCAAGGGCGCCCTTGAGGCTGGCCTTCCCATGTACGGAAACGGCTTTCTGCCGGCGGTCTACCAGCCGACGATGTTCCGTCCAGGAAAACGTCCGGTATTGAACCTCGAACTGCCCGCAGGCGTATCTGCAACCGGGCGACGCAAGACCATCGATCTCGTGCGCAGCCTCAATCAGTCCCAGATGGCGCCAGATGATGGTGAACTTGCTGCCCGCATCGGCGCCTATGATCTGGCGTTCAAAATGCAGACCGAAGCGCCCCGGCTTTTCGACCTTTCGAACGAGCCCAAGGAGACCCTGGCGCTTTATGGTGTTGGGCAACAGCCGACGGACGACTATGGGCGCCGCTGTTTGCTGGCGCGCCGCTTGGTCGAAAAGGGTGTGCGATTTGTGTGCGTCGTTGCGGGCGGCGGGCCGGGCGGGCTGCAATGGGATGCGCATGACGACATCGAAGAAAACCACCTGCGCATGAGCGGTCACACCGACCGTCCCGTGGCGGCCTTGCTCACGGATCTGAAGCGGCGGGGCCTGCTGGACACGACGCTTGTGGTGTGGGGCGGGGAATTCGGGCGTTCGCCGGAATCACAGGGTTCAAAAGGCCGCGACCACCACAATCTGGGGTTTTCCATGTGGATGGCGGGCGGGGGAATCAAGGGCGGCCAGATCGTGGGAGCCACTGACGAGATTGGCCTGCGCGCCGTTGACAAGCCTTATCATTTTCGTGATGTGCACACGACGATCCTGAACCAACTGGGCCTGGACCAGGATCTGCTGACGTATCTGCACCAAGGCCGAAAGGAACGGCTAACCGAGGTGCAAGGCAAGGTCATCGCAGAAATCGTCTAGGGATGTGGCAGACCGGTAGCGCTTTAGAACGGTTCGACTGGTAAAAGGCTGCGATGCAAAACGTTCGGGCCTCACGGGTGCGGTTTGGCGTGGTTGGGTTTGGTTTGGCATTGGCCGTCGTGACGTATTTGGATCGCGTTTGTATTTCGCAAACGAAAGCAGACATCAGCCGGGATCTAGGTTTGTCCAACACGCAGATGGGGCTGGTGTTTTCGGCGTTTACGTTGGCCTATTCGTTGTTCGAGGTGCCGACAGGGTGGTGGGGCGATCGCATCGGGCCGCGCCGCGTGCTGACGCGGGTGGTGCTGTGGTGGTCAATCTTTACGGCGGCGACCGGCGCTGCGTGGAGTTATGGATCGTTGCTGGTCTGTCGTTTCCTTTTCGGTATTGGTGAAGCGGGGGCTTTTCCGAATCTGGCCAAGGCGTTCCGCTTGTGGCTTCCCGACGATGAACGCACGTGGGCCCAGGGTCTGTTGTGGGCGACCGCGCGCTGGGGTGGGGCCGTGGCGCCCCTTCTGGTGGTCTTCGCCATGAAGTACACGACGTGGCGGGGCGTGTTTGTTGCGTTTTCATTGCTCGGTCTTGTCTGGACCTTCTTTTTTTACCGATGGTTCCGGGACAAACCCAGTGATCACCCTTCAATCAACGCGGCGGAATTGGCGTTGCTTCCCGATCCGGCGCAGGCCAGCGCCGATCACTTAGGGACGCCCTGGAAAGAAATCCTTCGGTCGCGTGCGCTGTGGCTTTTGTGTTTTCAGTATTTCTGTCAGGGCTTCTTCTTTTATTTCATGGTCAATTGGCTGCCGACGTACTTGCGCGAAGCTCGCCATCTTTCTACGGGCGGCTCTGCGTTGTTTTCCGGCTTGCCCTTGGCAATGGGGGGCGTGGGCTGTTTGTCGGGGGGACTTGTGTTGCGGGCAACAACGGCGCGCTTTGGTGCCCGGCGATCCCGCCGAATTCAGGGCCTGGTTGCATTCGCTGCCGCAGCGACGTTTTTGATGCTGGTCAATGGTGCCCGCAGTGGCGAGGCTGCCGCATTGATGGTTGGCCTGGCGGCGTTTTCCAATGACCTGGCGATAGCGCCCAGTTGGATAAGCTGCATCGACTTAGGCGGGCGATTTGCCGGTACCGTGACCGGCCTTATGAACATGTTGGCAGCACTCGGCGGTGTGATTTCACCCGCCTTGGTCGGCTATTTATATGACAGCACCAAAAGCTTCGAATTGACCTTCACCATCTGTGCAGCGATTTATGGCGCAGGGTTTTTCATGTGGCTTTTCTTGGATCCGGTTGCCCCCGTGTTGGCGGAAAACCCGACCCTAGGCTAGGCCCTTGGCCTTTCAGTAACGCAGTCTTAGCGCCCCTGGCAGGATCTCGAAGGTCGCGGGCAGGCGTCCCGGGGTTTCCCCGTCGCATTCGACCGTGATGCGGGCTTCGGGATCTACGGGCCGGACTTCGACCCGGCGGCAGGCGTGGTGGCCCACCTTATGGAGGCTCAGGTGGGTTCCCTCATAGAGGCGGTTGAACTTGGTCATGACTTCGAACTTCCCCATGTCCCCGACCAACACCAGATCCAGCAGACCGTCGTCCAGCAAGGCACCCGGGCATATCTTCATGCCGCCGCCAAAATAGCGGCCATTGCCCACCGTGCCCAACAAGACCGTCCGGCGAACCGGTGCGGCGCCGTCGACGCTGATGAACAGGTCGACGTTGTCGTAGCTGACCAGGGTGCGCAACATGGCGCCGATGAAGGCCGTTTTTGCTCCCAAACGTTTTGATGATTCGTTTGCCCGCCGGGCGACTTCGGCTGACAGCCCGAAGGAGGCTTCGTTGATGAAATGTCGTGTGGCGGTTCCCCCATCGTCAGTGGTGAAGGTCACGCGGCCCAGGTCGATGAGTCGGGATGTGCAGGCGTGGATGTGGCGTGCGGCCTGATTTAGATCCGAAGGCAGATCCGCCACCCGGCGAAAATCGCCGCCAGTGCCCCGTGGGATGATGCCCATTTGCGCGCCGGTACCCGCCAATCCATTGGCAACTTCGGAAATGGTTCCGTCGCCGCCCAAGGCCACGACCAAACTGCGACCGGCGCGGGCTTCGTCGGACGCCAATACCTGTGCATGACCGCGCGATTCAGTGAACCGGGTGTCAAACGGACCGAGGCCCTCGGTCAGCGGACCAACCAGCCCCGCCCACTTTCGTTCGGACAGCCCAGCCCCTGATTTGGGGTTTACGATGACGACAGGTCGTTCTGACACGCCACGAGAAACTAGCACGAGGCCCCGTGCGCCCGTAGCCAGCCTGGCCATCACACCCTAACGGTTGCGTGAAAACACCGCCGGACGGATTTGAATGCTATTCTGCCAGGCCGCTACAAAATGTCCTTCCTTGGCCTCGATACGCGTCCCGAAGCGGCTGAGGTTCAGCTGGGCCTCCTTCGTAAAGCCTCCGTCGGACGCCGTGCGGCTCTGGCCCGTTCGTTGAGTTCGACAGTCATCGATCTGTCGCGTCTTGCTCTTCGAAAAACGATGACGGGGGCGGGCGAAGGTGAAGTGATAAATCGCTGGCTCGCACTCAACTACGGTGAGGATCTCGCGCGGCGCGTCCGTGACTATCTCCGTGCCCGGGCGCGATAATGTCCAGCGACATCATCGCCGCCGTGGGTCCCGTTGTAGCGGCGATCGAGACGTTGGGCGCTTCGTATCGCATCGGCGGCTCGGTTGCCAGCTCGGCGTTGGGCGTGCCCCGGTCAACCCTCGATGTTGATTTGGTCTGCAACCTGCAGCTTGGTCAGGTTGGGTCGCTTGTGGCAGCTCTGGAAAAGGATTACTACGCTGACCGGGACATGATTGTGGATGCGATTCGAAACGAGTCGTCGTTCAACCTCGTGCACCTGGCAACGATGTTGAAAGTGGACGTCTTCGTGTGCGGGTCGCGTCCCTGGGACGTCGAAGCCTTTTCCCGAAAAATCCGTCTCTCGCTCGACGCCTCCCCAGACGGCCCTCAATTTAATCTGACCACCGCAGAGGATATTATCCTGCACAAGCTGGCTTGGTACCGTCTTGGAGGCGCTGTCTCGGAACGCCAATGGCGTGACGCTGTCGGGGTTATCGCGGTTCAGTCACAAGGGCTCGACCGCCCTTACCTTATGCGTTGGGCATCTTCGCTCAATCTCGCTGACCTGCTGGACCGCGCCTTCGCAGAAGCCCAGACTGGTTAGCCTTGAACACGAACCTGCTGGTGGGATTGGCACTGGCGCTGAGTACCAGCGCTTTTTGGGCCTGTGGCAATGTGGTTATCCAGAAAACCGGCCGGGCCGTGGGGGCCGCGCGCGCGATGTTGTGGGCGATGGTGGTCGGCGCGCTGTTAAGCGGCATCGCAGCGGTGTTTGACACGCGCACGGCGCCGATCACGGGGGCATCCTGGGCCTGGGTCACGGCCGCATCGGTGGCTGGCCTTTGTGCATACGCCCTCCTGTTCTATGCGTTCGAACGGGCACCGCTGATGTTGGCGACCCCGCTTGTGTCGTCGTGGCCTCTGACCGCGACGGTTTTGTCCATGGTGGCCTTTGGCGAACAGATTCATGCCCAGCAAGGGGCAGGGGCAGCCGTGGTGCTGCTGGGCGTGGTGATGGTTTCAGTGGGGGCGGGCGGCGGCCCTCGGACGAACCGATCGTCGCTGCTTCCGCTGCTGGCGGCGCTGGGATCAGGTGTGTCTTTTGGCATCATGATTCCCGCTATGGCGCGTGTGTCGCCTGAATTCGGCGCGTTTGGGACGTCAGCCATCGTATACGCGGTTGGGGTTGGTTTGGCCCTTGTGCTGGCATTGGCCGTCGGAGTCCCGCTGGGCGTTCCCCCCAAAAATCTGTGGATGTTGGTGCTACTTACGGGCGTGGTTGAAACCGCCGGGTTCGTGACGTTGACCCTGGCGCGGGCGCGGGCGCCCATGGTGGTCGTCGGGCCGATTGCGAGCCTTGCCTCGACCTTCACTGTGGTCTACGGATGGCTTTGGTTGCGCGAACGACCGGGCCGCTTGGCGGCGGTGGGGGCCGTGGTCGCGTGCGCGGGCGTGATTCTTCTGGCTCTATGACACCGGGCACGTCCGGTTGGCGCCTGTAAACCCGGGCGCTAAGCTCGTAAGCATCATGAACCATCTTGAATCGTTGAAACAGCACACCGTGGTTGTCGCTGACACGGGCGACATCGGCGCTATCGCTAAATATAAGCCCCAGGACGCGACCACCAACCCTTCGCTGCTGTTGAAGGCGGGCCAGATGCCGACCTACCGCCACCTAGTTGACGAGGCGTTGAAATACGCAGCGAGTACCAGCTTAGACCAGGCGGCCCGTCGAGCGGCATTTATGGACAAAATGTCCGTGAATTTTGGCTGCGAGATCCTGAAGTTCATCCCCGGGCGGGTATCGACCGAAGTGGACGCCACGCTTAGCTTCGACACCGAAGCGACAGTGTCCAAGGCCCGCACGTTGATAGGGCTGTACAAGAAGGCCGGAATCGACCAGGACCGCGTTCTTATCAAAGTGGGTAGCACCTGGGAAGGCATTAAGGCTGCCGAACGCCTGGAAAAAGAAGGCATTCACTGCAACCTGACGTTGCTGTTTTCGTTCGCCCAGGCGGTGGCCTGTGCCGAGGCGGGGGTTTCCCTGATTTCGCCCTTCGTGGGCCGCATTTTCGATTTTTACGTCAAGGACAAGGGGGTCAAGGACATCGGCATTGACGAAGATCCCGGGGTGGCCTCGGTCGCCAAGATATTCACCTACTACAAGAAGTTCGACTACAAGACCCAGGTCATGGGGGCCAGTTTCCGCAAGGCGGATCAGGTCGAACGCCTGGCGGGATCGGATCTGTTGACCATCAGCCCCGACATCCTCGATGAACTACAAAAACGCGAGGGTGAAATCCCGCGACGTTTAACCGTTGAGGCGGCCAAGGCCGCGTCGATCGAAAAAATCCATCTGGACGAAAAGGCCTACCGCTGGCTGCACAACGAGGATCCTATGGCGGTCGACAAACTTTCGGACGGCATCCGAAAGTTCAACCAAGATGCCCGCAAACTGGAAACCTTTGCGCAGGGGTTGATGACGTAGGCGGCCTAGGCTTGAAGGATCTTGGCCGACGGCCCGCGCCCCTCGCGCAGCACTGTCACCCAGTCGTCGGCTAGGCTGACGACTGTGGACGGGGGGCCGCTTTGGGGGCCGCCGTCGATGATGAGGTCCAGTTCGGTGCCGTATTCGCGCTGGATCTCAAGGGCGGTGTGCAGGTTTAGGCCTTCCCTGGATTTGGCGCTGGCGGTCAGGATCGGCCGCCCCAACCCCCACAGCAGTCTGCCACACAGCACGTTGTCAGGAATGCGGACGCCGATGGTGCGGCGTTCTTCGCGGGTAAAAGGCGCAGGAACGCGGCCCGAGGCGATAAGTTCGGCGCAGTAGGGGCCAGGAAAAATGCGCGACAGGATGCGCAGGGCGTTTTCGTTAATGATCGCCCAATGGGGCAACATCCCAAGGTCGGGAAGCAGGAAGGTCAGAGGGCGTTTGCTGCTTTCGAATCCCCGCATCTGCTGGATGCGTTCGATGGCGGCCTGCTGGCCAAATTCGCAGCCAATTCCGTAAAGCGTATCGGTCGGGAAGGCCACGACGCCACCTCGGGCGAAAACCTTTAGGGCGTGGGCAATGGCGCCCTCGTCTGGTTTCAAGGGGGCCACTTCAATGATCGGCGCTAGCGTGCTCATGATGAGTGACGCGGACCATAGACCTGGCACCCCTTGTGTGCAAGCGCTCTGGCAATCGCAGGCCCTGGGCTGGTGCGCCTAAATGGGGGTCATCGGAGGAACCATAGGGCAATCGGCGTCTTTTCCGATGCATCCTGTCGGGCAACATTTGTCGCTGCTGGCGCCACAGATTGTGATGGGGATTTGGGTACAGACGGCGTTGCAGGTTGCGGGATCACCCATGAGCCGGGCGGTGGTGCAGGGGTCGCCGTCGTCGGGGCAGGTGGTAGGGCAACTAGACGGGGGATCGCAGGTCTCGCCTGCTTCGACGAAGTCGTTGCCACATTTGGCGGCGGCGCAGTCGCGATCGGTTTCCTGGGTGCACCCGGCCGGGCAACATCGATCGTTGGCCGCACAGGCTTTGATGGCGACAAATCCGCAGGTCCGGGTGCAGTCGTCTATGCGACCAGCCGCCGTGTCCGTGGTGCAGGCATTCTTGTCGTCGCAGACGGCGGCGCAGGCGCCGGGATTGCCTGCGGTGATGGATTTGTCACAGGTTTCACCCTGTTCCACAACGCCATTTCCGCAGACGGCGGCGCAGTCGTTGTCGTTTTGGCGGTTACAACCCGGGGCACAGCAGCTGTCTCCATTTTGGCAGGCGCGAATCGGTTCGGGAACGCAACGGGCGTCACACGCGGCGGCGCTGCCTTTGATGAGGTTTTGAATACAGCCCATGGCGGGCGGACATTCCGCAGGACAGGCGCCCGGCAGACCGGGGCCGATGGCTCGATCGCAGGTTTCGCGCGGGCTTTCGACCACGTCGTTGCCACAAATGGGGGCACAATCCGAATCAACGGTGGCATTGGCCCCCACGGGACAACATTTGTCGCCGCTGGTCAGCACCGTGACCGCTACGTTTTCACAAACCGCCTGACAGGTCCCGGCCGAAACCAAGATCACGGTTGTGCATAGGGGCCCCGGCATGCAGGTCTTGGCACACCCGCCGGACTTTCCTTCTGCAATGGCGGTGTCGCAGATCTCGCCGGTGTCGAGCACCCCGTTGCCACAGGTCGAAAGACAGTCCGCATCGTTCGCGACGGTGCAACCTGTGGCACAGCAGCCATCCTTTTGAAGCGAACAGGTGGTGACTGGTGCGATGGTGCATCGGGCTGAACAGGCGTCACTTTCGCCCTGTGCACGATTTGCCAGGCAGCGGTTCGTGGGGGCCGGGCATTGCCGAAGGCACGCCCCGGGGTTGCCGTCGGCGATGCTGCGATCGCAGGTTTCGCCCGGTTCCAGGGCGCCGTTGCCGCAAACGGAAGGACAGTCGGTGTCCCTGCTGCTGCTGCCGCCCGGGGGACAGCAGCCATCGCCGCTATGAAATTCCGTGATGTTGCGCGATCGACAAACGGCCTGGCAGCCGGCCCCTTCCCTAATGTCGGTTGTGCAGGCGTTCTTATCGTCACAAGATCCGGGGCAAGCGCCCCGTCGTCCCTGTTCGATGGCTGTATCACAGGCCTCGCCGGTTTCCACGATGCCGTTGCCACAGACGATCGGGCAGTCGGTGTCAGTGGTGCTGGTGGCGCCCGATGGGCAACAACCATCGCCCGAGACCTGGGCGCTGATGATGCGTTGGGTGCATCGGGCCGCACAGGTATTTGCGGATATCAGGACGTCCGTAGTGCAGCGATCCATGTCCACACAAGACGAGGCCGTCGGGCAGGCCCCCGCAAGCCCCGCGGCGATTCCCTTGTCGCAGGTTTCTCCAGGTTCGACCGACCCATTTCCGCAGGTCGATGAACAGTCTGGGTCTGAGTCCGCTGTTGAGTCCGCGGGGCAGCACAGGTCGCCCGCAATCTGGGCAAGGATTTCGGTGTAGACGCAGATCTTGGAGCAGCGATCGCCCACTGGGGTGTCGGTGGTGCACGCAATGCCGTCGTCGCAGGTTTTGGGACATGCGCCCGGCAGTCCGACCGCAATGGCTTCGTCGCAGGATTCGCCCCGATCGAGACGTCCGTTGCCACACAAGGCCACCTGTTCACCGCCGAGGTCCCGGCCCTGGGGGGCATCGACCGGGGCGGCGTCTTTTGAATCGACAGGAAGTTCAGCGCCCGCATCGGGGACGGGTCGCGCACAGGTGCCAAAACAATCCAGCACCACATCGATATCGACGGTTTTCCCGGTTCGTAGGTCGACCCGCGTAAGGACCGCACGGGCGATAACCGTGCCCGTGGCGTCCAACGCCCGAACGTCTAGCCGCAACGGCCCCTTGATCGATCGCGGAATTTGCAGGCTAAACGATGACGGAAACGCAACCGGCATGCCGTCATGGGGTCCTAGGTCGCGAACGGCCGTTCGATCGGCGTCCTCGACGGTGACCCGCATCGAGGCCACCCGACCGGCCGCAACGTCGGAAGAAAGCCGCACACGCACCAAAAGAACGCTGTCGCCTTGTCGTGCGGTGCATGACAGGAACAGGGCCAGCGCCAGGACGATTTTCATTCGAAAACCTTGGTATTGCCTAGGTTGGTCATCGGGACGTTGGTCTGTGACGATCGGCCTGTCAGCAACAGCGTCGTGATCAGCCCGGCGGCCAAGACGCCGCCAATACCGGTCCAGAACCACCATTTGCCGACCAGGGGTTTTTTTGCCACGGGCGCCGGATTTGCGCCGGCCAAGGCCACCCCCGATGTCCCCGGTAATAGACTCACATCTTTTTGGGGAGCCCGGGGGCCCTCTAGGGCTCCTGGCGTCCCCTCCGCCAGCCGTTCGGTCACCTGGGGTTCCAGTTCCGCAATCAATTCTTGCACGTCGGCCCGGTTGGCCGGGGCGACTGCGGTGGCCAGGTAACGTTTGAAAAAGAACAACGCCTGTTCAGGCCGTCCTAACTGGCGGTAGCCCTGCGCGATGTTGAAAAGGTATTCGGGATCTTCGCGCAGCTCGTAGGCCTTGCGGTATTCGCCGATGGCTTCTTCGAAGCGGCCCAGGTTGAACGCACGGGCCCCGCGATCGGCAGGGCCGGTGGTTGTCAACGGGGTGGCGGGCGCCGGGGCAGCCGGGGAGGGCGGCTGCGCGTGGGCGCTGACCCTGAGGGCCAGACAAAAAAGGAAGCTGAGGAACCAGGTGCGCATCCGACCGCGCAGTTGACCGTCATGTCGGCGCGCTGTCAATCCCGCGTGCGTCGGAAGGTCACCCCCCCCACGGGTTGGTCGGACAGGACCCCTGCCGGCCGACGATGTCTAGCGCAGCTTGAAAGGCATGGCTATCAGGTTGGTCGGTGTTGTGCCGGGACCGAAGCGGAAGTAGGGCTGGCGCGCGTTGGGAACGTCAGCGCGACGCACGCAGGCCGTAGGCGTGAACTTCTGTCCCTGTTTCTCAAAGACGGGCCCGTCGTAGCGCTGCCCGGCCACCAGCAGGCGCTCGATCCGTGGGAGCGCCAGGGAGCCTGGCGGCGCTCCCTTCACCGCCACCGCCTCGGGCGCGAGGACAACGCCGTAGCCCAGGCCCACTCCCCATATTTCCTCAGTGCAAGCCGGGTCAGCGTAATCGGCGCGCGGCAGGGCCGGCGGGGCGCAGCGGATGACGTCGTCGTCGGATGTCGCAAGCAGGCAGCGGGCGATGGGGAACTCCTCGGGGCGCACCTCCCCTGGGACCAGAAGGAACACGCCGTCGGCCGACCACCGCGTCTCGAGCAGTGCGACACGGCCACTGAACTGCGTCACCGTGACGGGCGCGAAGCTGGCAAGCGGAACGGGTGCGCCGAGGTGTACGTCGGTAGGCTGTCGGTCGCGGGCACGCAGGTCTCGCCGCGCTTCTCGAACCCACGCGCGAGCAACTCGCCCACGCGATGAATTCGCCCCGACGGGGACGAAAGGGGGCCGGTCAGGACGAAGCGATTGCCTTGCGGGGAGGGACAGGCCACGAACGCGAAGGAGGTGGCGGCGGACTCGCTGCACCGGGCGTCGGCAAAGCGCCCCCGATCCGCGCGCAGCGCCTCAAGGGGCATGCAGCGGACGCCCTCCGCTGTCAATTCGGGGGCGCAAGCCACTGCGGCCGCGACGTCGTGCAGGCCGATCGGCTCGGCAGCGCCGTCGTCGGCTAGCAGGTAGCGGATCGCCACGGCCCCCTCGGAGGGCCCGGTCACAAGCGTCGCCCCGACGAAGCGCGACAGATCGTCGGGGTCAGGCGATCAAGCGCCGGCGTGTTCGCCTCACGCCGACAGCCATCGGGCGTTCTGTGAAACCCCGTCGTGGGCGCAAGGGGCTCGCCGACGCGGTAGTAGCCGAACGTGCGCGAGCAGGGCAGCACCGACAAGCGATGGACAAGCGCGCCCCTGGTCGCGAACGAGCCCATCCGTACCGCGGGCTCCTTGCACGCCGCGTCCGCGTACCACTCATCGTCCGCGGGCTTGTCATCGGATCCCACAATGACGCTGACTGGGACTCCCGGGAGGCAGCGGTAACGGGCGCCGACCGCGGTGAAGGTACACCGCACCTGGAGCGCGCGGTCCCAAAAGCCGAGGCTGAGGGTCGTCCCGAAGGCCGCTACCGCCTGCATCGACTGAAGGCGCTGGCCACCATAAGGTACCGCAGGGGCGGGCCCGCCCGGACCAGAGGCCAGGACGGCGCCCCGTGCCTGCGCCGCGGAGGCGTCGCTCGGGGGCGTGGAGGCTACGTCGGTGGCCAGCGCGGCGGCGTCGGGGCCGTCGATCAGGCCGTCGACCTGATCGACGGAGGTCGGGGTGCCGCACGCCAGGGGGAAGAGCAGAAGGGGAACAACGAGACGAACGCGCGTTAAAAGCCAGGCTCGTGGGTAAGCCATGCGTCCCAAATTATCACAGAAGTTCCCGGCGGCGGGGGTGCTTCCTGCGTCCTGACTAACGCTTTCCGTTGCGCAAAAGAATCACGCCCGGACGCGTGCCCAGGTGGCGCCCGCGTTCCAGCACCAGTTGCCCATTGACGATCACAGCTGCGATGCCGGTTGGGTATTGCGCCGGTTTTTCAAAGGTCGCGTTGTCGATGATCTTCGCCGCATCAAACAGTGTCACGTCAGCAGCCATGCCCGGACGCAGAATCCCCCGATCCCACTGGTCAATCTTGGCCGCGTTTGCTGACGTCATCTTGCGAATGGCGTCTTCGAGCGTCAGCAACCCTTCCTTTCGCACATAACGTCCCAGCACGCGGGGGAAGGTTCCGTAATAGCGGGGATGGGGATTGCCTTCGGACAAGGGGCCGTCGGTCTTCCGCGCGCTGCCATCTGAACCAATCGATACAAACGGCTGCTTCAAAGCGAAGCGCATGTCGTCCTCGGAATGATGAAAATAGACAGCAGGAATCGAACCGCCGTTTTCAATCAGTAGCGTGAATAGAACGTCGATCGGGGGGCCACCCAGAACTTTGATGACATCTGTCATGCGCTTGCCCGAAAAGCGTTTGTGCGGCCCGTGGGTCAGCGATACCAACTGAATCCCGTCCCAGCCCCCGGTCGCGGTGTAGTGGTTGTACCAGCCAGGAATTCCGCCCAAGATTTCCTTTTCGATGCGGGCGCGGGTGTCGGGCTTGCGCAAACGTTCGATCAGCGCGGCAGGTCCGCCTTCGTGTGCCCACGGCGGAATGATGGTGGCCAGGTTGTTCTGTCCGGCTGTGTACGGATACACATTGGCTTGTACCTCGATCCCTTGTTTGCGGGCATCGGTCAGCTTAGCGATGACCTTGGGCATTGTTCCCCACAGTGCGTGTTCCGCTACCTTCAGATGAATAATGTCCACGGGTACGCCAGCGCGGCGGCCGATGCTGAGTGCCTCATCGATGCTTTCAGAAATGCCATGACCCTCGGTGCGCATATGGGTCGAATAGGTGCCGCCGAACGGTGCGGCCGCTTGGCACATGGCCACCAACGTGTCGGTGTCGATCCATGCGCCCGGTGGCCCCGACAGTGAACTCGACACGCCCAGGGCACCTTGTTCCATGGCGGTGCGTACATCTGCGGTCATGCGTTTGCGCTCGTCTGCTGTCGGGGGCCCTGAACGTTCGCCACGGACGTGAACCCATATCTGCGCCGAACCAACATAACTGGCGATGTTTGTCGCAATCCCACCTTTGCGAAGCGCGGCGAAATAGCTGTCGAAGGTCGGATAGTCCTTCGACGGTGCAGCCGATCCCCCTTCGCCCAAGACCATCGTGGTCACGCCCTGTCGGATCATGCTGTGGGCATCGCCGTCGACCAGGATCGATTCGTCCGAATGGTTGTGAATGTCGATAAATCCCGGCGCCACGATCAGGCCCGCGGCCTCGATAATGCGTCGCCCGTTGCGACCCTTCAGATTGCCCATCGCCGCGATCCGCTGGCCTATGATGCCGACATCTGCGGCCATACCCGGATTGCCGGTGCCATCGATCACGCGGCCGCCACGAATCAATACATCGAAGTCAGCGGCAGCAGGCCCGGCGGACAGCAGCAGGGCAAACAAAAGGTGAAGCATGGCCTCATGTTACGATCCTTAGCGAATCGAATCTCATTTTCCCGAGGCGGCTCCTGGGCAGGACGCCGTCAGCCAAAGGCTAGTCCCCCCGTCACCGCCCCGTCTGCGCCCCTGACCACCTTGGCTGCGTCGTCCTGCTTAAAGACGACGCCCAACTTGAAAAACTTGTCTACGTCCGAGCCAATCCCATGGGCTTGTCGGGTCCGGGCCTGAATCTTGGGATATACTTGCAGGCATGTATGCCGCTGCTGAGTTGGCGACGCGGGACGACGGTGCGAAGGAGGACCACATCGTCCGGCTGAGCGGACTGACCTGGACCGACTACGAGCGGCTGCTCGAAACGCGCGGCGATCGTTCCGTGCCTCGGCTGACCTACCTGCGCGGAGTCCTCGAGATCATGAGCCCGTCCTACGACCACGAAGCGATCAATTCGATGTTGGCCCGCCTTTTTGAGGCCTACTGCCTGATCGAGGCATCGACTTCATGCCGGTCGGCTCGTGGACCATTCAGGACAAGAAGGAAGAGCGCGGCGCGGAGCCCGAGGAGTGCTACGTCTTCGGAATCGAGCGGCGCGATCGACCCGACCTGGCCATTGAGGTGGTCTGGACCTCGGGCGGGCTCGACAAACTGGAGGTCTATCGACTGCTGGGCGTTGCTGAGGTCTGGATCTGGAGGCACGGATCGCTGTCCGTACACGTCTTGCACGGCGATGACTACGAGCGCACCACGACGAGTGCGCGATTTCCAGAACTAGATCTGGACCTCATGCTGCGTTTTCTCGACCGCCCGTCGGTCACGCGGGCGGTGCAGGACTTCCGCCAGGC
>JAYUUT010000348.1:0-4657 GCA_043754455.1 Myxococcales bacterium | reverse complement strand
CTCTCTCTAAATTGGGTGAGATATTCCCAGTTTTGGTAAACCCCGCTTAGTCGCTCTTCGAAATCGCTAAATCCGCGTTCGCGGAATACGCTTTTTATGACGTCTGGGACGGTCATCCTTTGAAAGATTCGGCTGCCGCTTGACTTCCGGAGTAGCCATAACCAAGGGTTGATAGTTGCCTTGTAGCGGGCGTGTCGGCCGTCAAAACCGACATAAGAAAAACGTGTGATATGGCCGTTGAAATGGCGTGGCTCGTTCTCTGTTTCTAATTCGACGCCGACTTTTTCACCAAGAAGCTTCGTGTAGTCGACGATGTCAACCTTTGCCAGCAGTTCGAGGTGGTACTCGAATCCGCGCCCGACTGCCTCCGTCCCTGCGAGATGCTCCAGCATGAGCAGGTCTCCGCCAAGGGGCGTGGTCAGTTTTGCGATTCTTTTCCCGAAGAGGTCGAACATGATAAATACCCTGCACGTTGTTGGTTAAATGTCCCTGACGAAACCACTTCTTTTTTCTTGCCTTCTTGCCCAAAGATACCCCGGGGTCAGTCCCAGCAGTAACCCTAGTGCCGTCGAGATACTTGTGAAAATCCCTACGGCGAACATCCTGAGCCCTGGGTTCCAAGGAGGGGGGCTTAGCGTCAACGCGATTATCGTCGACCAACTTAGGGCCAGCTGCAGCCCGGCCGCCGTCGTGGGAAGGACCCATATGGGCGGACGGTCCTTGCCGCCCCCGATGGCAAGGCCCGTCAGTGTTCCGCCTGCAATGCAGAGCAGGCATGCGAACCCCAAAGCCCAACCCGGGAGCACGCCCATAATTAAAATGAGCAGGTCTAGCCCTAGTACCAATCCCATGACAAAAGCAAGGCGCCAGTACCAAAGCAAGGTATACATCGCGATAAGCAACAAGACGGCGCGAGACATAATAAAGTACATGAATCAATATCCGCATGCTGCGGGATCAAAGGTGCGGAATGGCAAAGAAAGGCTCTGGTCACTTGAGATTTCTTGTCGGTAGCGCCGCATGACAAAAGTCTTTCGGGATTCAATTGCCTCAAGTAGATCTGCTGATGTTCGACCGAAACCTCGGTCGGATACCGTGAGCAGGATTATTCTTTTCTGAATACGTTCAAGCGCGCCCACGTGATCGCAGTTTCCACCGCGCACTGCTTCGGCCATTGCACCAAATTCATTCGCCTGACGCTGATAGGCCTGTAGCTCTCTGAATCCGCTCATGCCACCTCTCGGGTAGAGGCCAGTGTGGGCGGGCCCGACGCCTGCTAATAACGTTCCGAGTGTCAGTGGCATTGCAATTGCTGCAGTCTCAAAAACCTGAAGGATGGTTGGTCCAAAATGATCTGCCCAGGGCAGAAATTCGATGCGAGGAATCCAAGCTATTTCAAATCCTAGGCTCGGCGCTAGCAGAACCACCATCGTAAGCCCCGCACCAGTATAAGCCTTGGGATGTGAATCGAAGGCGGCTTGGGTAAACTCGTCGGAACTCAACTTTGCGAGAGTGCCCTCTGCATACCTCGATAGAATGAAATCCTTCAGTGCTACCTGGAGGAGGTTCAGGGTCCGTTCGACCCACTGTCGGCCGGCGCGCGAGGTGTTTAGTGTATGGTTCGTGTAGAAAAGTACGCAGTACTTCTTCCCATAGCCGATCGGATATCCCTTTTCACCCCATGGACCAAAATAGCGTTCCATTTCTTCGTAGAAGAACCACGGGCGATTCTGTGTAAGGGGCCTGAAACAAGTGATGCTCTCCAGCCAGTCGCGCATAGCTTCTAAGCGCGCTGGCGTTGGCGTTGAATCCTTTTTTGGAGGAACGAAAGGGTTAGTTGTCATTTGCTCCTCCTAGGCCCCCCCCCTCAGTCGAACTTGTATTCAAACTCCTCGCCCTGAACCCCGATCTCAATCCTTTCAATCGCCCGCCCTTCAGCCAATCGGGTCAGGATCTCTTTGCTGATCCGGGGCAGCAGCGTGTTGGTCAGGATGGCGTCGACAACCCGGGCGCCACTTTCGACCTGGTTGCAGCGGCTGACCACCAGTTTGACGACATCGTCACCAAAGGTGAAGGGGACCTTGTGTCCGTCTTGCACGCGCCGGGCGATGCGGCCCAGTTGTAGCTTCACGATCGACACCATCATCTCCTCGGACAATGGGTAGTACGGGATCACGACCATGCGCCCCACCAGGGCAGCAGGGAAGGTCTTCAGCAATGGCTCGCGCAACGCCTTCGCCAGCCCTTCGGCGTCGGGCAGCAGATCCGGATCTTTGCACATGTTGACGACCAACTCAGATCCGACGTTCGATGTCAGCAAGATCAGCGTGTTCTTGAAATCAATCGTTCGGCCCTCGCCGTCTTCCATCCAGCCTTTGTCAAAGACCTGGAAGAAAATCTCGTGGACATCGGGGTGGGCCTTCTCAACCTCGTCCAGCAACACGACGCTGTAAGGTTTGCGCCGGACGGCCTCGGTCAAAATGCCGCCTTCGCCGTACCCGACGTATCCAGGAGGCGCGCCCTTCAGCGTCGATACGGTATGTGCTTCCTGGAATTCACTCATGTTGATGGTGATCAGATTTTGTTCGCCGCCGTACATGGCTTCCGCCAGTGTCAGGGCCGTTTCGGTTTTCCCGACGCCGGAAGGTCCGACCAGCAGGAACACCCCGATCGGTTTCTGCGGGTTTTCCAGGCCCGCGCGTGAGGTCTGGATGCGCCGGGCGATCATATCCAGCGCGTGCCTTTGCCCAATGACCCGCTGGTTCAGCGTGTCGGCAAGACGCAGGACGGTTTCGACTTCGTTCTTGACCATCCGGCCTACGGGAATACCGGTCCAGTCCGCCACGACCGATGCAACGGCGGCGTTGTCCACGGTTGGAAGCATAAGGGGCCGGTTGTCTTGAAGCGTGGTCAGTTCGTCCTGAAGTTTTCGTAGTTCGTCCTGCTTAGTCTTGCGATCGGCTGGGCTCAGGTCTGCGGTTGGCGTCTCGGCAGGCGCTCCTTCGACGGTGCCGCCGTTGGCGCGAAGGACCCGGCGCAATTCCAGAATCTGATCGACCAGGATCTTCTCGGCCTTCCATCGAATTTCCAGCTCTTCAAGCCGCTTCTTTTCGATTTCCAGTTTTTCGTTCGCCGTCTTGTCGCGGGCCTCAACCGGCACGGCCATCTGGCGCTCTTTTTCGATGATCCGCAGTTCCGTCTGCAACGCTTCGATCCGACGACGGGAATCTTCGACCTCGGCGGGGACGGTGTGCAGGCTGACGGCAACGCGCGCACAGGCGGTGTCGATCAGGCTGACGGCCTTGTCAGGCAATTGTCGCGCAGGAATGTACCGGTGGGACAGCTTGACGGCGGCCTCTAGGGCCTCATCCAGCAACTGGACGCGGTGGTGTTTCTCCAGAGACGACGCGATTCCGCGCATCATGCGCAAGGCCTTTTCCTCGGATGGCTCGGCCACTGGCACGGTCTGGAACCGGCGGGTCAGAGCCGGGTCTTTCTCGATGTACTTCTTGTACTCGGCCCAGGTCGTGGCCGCGATGGTGCGCAACGTGCCGCGCGCCAGGGCTGGTTTCAACAGGTTCGCCGCGTCCCCCGTCCCCGCTGCCCCGCCAGCCCCAATCAGCGTATGCGCCTCGTCGATAAACAGGATGATGGGTTTGGGCGACGCCTGAACCTCGTCGATGACCTGGCGCAACCGATTCTCAAACTCGCCCTTCATACTGGCGCCTGCCTGCAAAAGGCCAATGTCCAGCACACGCAAGCTGACATCCTTCAAAGCCGGCGGCACGTCTCCCGCGGCAATCCGCAACGCAAACCCTTCGACGACAGCCGTTTTCCCGACGCCCGCCTCACCCGTCAGGATGGGATTGTTCTGGCGACGTCGCATCAGAATGTCGATGATCTGGCGAATCTCTTCGTCACGGCCGACGACCGGATCCAGTTCGCCCTTGCGGGCCCGATCGGTTAGGTCCACCGAATACCGGCTGAGGGCTTCCTGTTTGCCCATTTGTGCGGGGGGCAGGGCGCCGCTGGCCTCGCCAGGGACTGCACCGCCACCAGATTGATAGCCGTCCTGGGCGCGCAAACCAGTTTCGGGAGATCCCGCGACGATCTCGCCAAATTTTTCCATTAGCTTGTCCAGCTTCACCTTTTCAAACTCGCGCGAAATCGAGCCCAGAAGGTTCTTGAGGCCTCCCGTCTTCAACGCACCGACGATCAGATGGCCTGTGCGGACCTGTGATTCGCCGAAAAGCAAGCTGCCGTAAAGCCATCCACGTTCTGTGATTTCCTCTACGTGAGGCGATAGATCTGAGAGGGCGGTGGCCCCGCGGGGCAAACGATCGAGTGCGTCCGTAAAATCTTTGGCCAACCGAGACGGATCGAGGCCGAAGTGTCGAATGATCCGGTGCAGATCCGAATCCTGCAATTGCAGGACCTGATTCAGCCAGTGGATGACTTCAACGTAGGGATTCCCCCGCATCTTGCAGAATACGGTCGCGCTTTCGATGGCGCGGTACCCGATGCTGTTCAACTTTCCGAAAAGTGAGGCGCGGCTAATCTCAGACATATCTGCTCCCGGTGACGGTTTCTGGGGTTCGCGGTAACTGTACTCTAAAGCTCAGGACTCCCGGCGTTCTTCGCGCGGGCGTGCGGCCAC
>JAYUUT010000347.1:0-5049 GCA_043754455.1 Myxococcales bacterium | reverse complement strand
GTGCCTGACGCGGGCCTTGATGATGCGGTTCAGGATGTGTTTGTGGTGGTGCATCGGCGGCTGGGTGAATTTGAGGGGCGGTCGCAAATGGAAACCTGGCTCTTCGGCATTCTATTACGGGTCGTCAAGGATCACCGGCGTGCCCACGCGCGCAGGACCGCCCGGCAGGTGGAGGCCGAGGCGATCTCACGGCAGTTGGACGATGTCCGCCGCGAAGGCCCGCTGGATCTGCTGGCGCGACACGAAGCCGTCAAGGCCCTGTACGGAATGCTGGATGAACTGGACGAAGACAAGCGCGCCATTTTTGTCGCCGTTGACCTGGAACAGCTCCCGGTTACTGAAGCGGCGGATGCGATGGGGTGGAATCTGAACACCGCCTATGCACGTTTGCGTGCGGGTCGACGTGAGTTCGAACAGATCCTCGGGCGCAAGAGGGCCCTAGAAGCAAGGGCAGATTCATGAACGACGAACTAGATCCGAACGCACGAAGAGTGCTGGATGACCTGCGCGGGTTCGAGAATCCGAATCAGGAGGATCGCGCGCGAAACCGCCAAGGGTTGGCCACCAAGATTGGCGTGGGTGCGGCTGTGTTGGTGGTATCGGGGAAACTGGCTCAGGGTGCGGGTGGCGCGGCGGTGGCCTCCGCAAAGTTCAATCTGGCCAAACTCATGATATTCGCGATGATGGCCACCGCTGTTGGTGGTGGTGTCGGGTTGGGCGTGCTGAAGGCGCGGGCCCGCCTGGCCGAGGCCCTGGTGGCCAAAGCGGCCCTTGCAGGTCAGGTCGCTCCCGTTGTTTCGCAGCCCGCGGTCGTTCCGATGCAGCCGGACCCAGCCCCCATGGAAGTGACCCCGCCCATCCAAAAGCCGCGCGAGAAGGAAAGGGTGGCGCGTTCACGCCCGGTGGCCCCTGAGGCCGTCGTCGTTCCGCCGTCGAGCCAGCTGGCCGAAGAAACCGCTATTTTGGCCACCGCCCGCGAAGCGTTGCGCCGCGGACAGGCGGGCGCGGCCCTGGCCCGGCTTGACAGCTATGTCAATCGCTTCCCCGGCGGTGTGCTTCGTGAAGAACATGCCGCCACCCGGATTTTTGTCCTTGTGGAACTTGGTCGCCGCGATGATGCCTGTCGTGAGGTCCAGGGTTTTCGCCGGAATTGGCCCCGATCTCCGCTGCTGACTAAAGTCACCGCCGCCTGCGACCCCAGCTTGAAACAATAGAGTTGAAACAATAAATATCGTGTGCGGCAGGTTTCGTGTCCGGTGCCTCTGTCGTGGGTTGTTGGTTTTGGCGCTTGGTTGCCAGGATCCAACGTCCGTGGTGATTGGTGCTGATAAATGCCAATCCCCCGGCGTCCAGGCGTTGCAGTTGACGGCCCTAGGCCCCACGGATCGTTCGCACTGGTTGCAGCCGTGGCGGGCATATATGGACACATGGCCCGCTGCCAAGATGCGGGGGGCCATTGGGTTCTCTGCCAGCGAAAACATCCTGCGCAACCGGCTGCCCTTGTTGGCCAGTATGGGCGTGGGGCGGGCGATGACTGTCATTCAATGGAACGAACAAGATTTTGACGATTCGTCAAAACTTGGCCCTGCAGGACGGGATAAGGTGCGAACCACGTGCAAGGCCTTGCGCGCCGTCGGGCTGCGTCCCATGTTTTTGCTTTATGGATTTGTCGGCACGCCCACACCGTTCAAATCACAGAAGATAAGATTGGTTGAAGCTGCCGCTAAGGGATCGCGGGTGGTGAAAGTGGACGCGGCGGCTCTGCTCTTGATCAAACCTCATTTTACTGGGTTTTCGGCACTGACTGGGTTCAAGGCCGCCGAGGTTTTGATCACGTCAGTTGATCCGGCGACATCAGCCGCCACGCTTTCAAAACCGTTGCCCAAAGACCTTCTGGCGGGCCCCGCCGATGCAGCCACGTTGCGTTTTCGTCCGTTTTCTCGGCCCCTGGGGGCTGATGGGAATCCCAATCCGCTGTTTGAAGAAACCCTGGCAGGGTGGTTGCAATTTGTAAGTGCGGTGGCGCACGAGGCCCAGTCGACCCTGGGAGATAGCGAATTTGATATTGAGCTGTGGAATGAAACCAAATCCGGTGGCGATTTTTTGGATATCAACAACTACTACAATCCCCCTTTTGAGACTGAACCGCGCGGGGCCCTGGATATCGGCCTTGCGATAGTCGAACGAACGGTGCGGATGCTTCGCGATCCAACATCGGGCGTAGGGCCCGTTGGTGTTGGAAATGGATTTGCCAATTCCGAATGGTCGTTGGCTAGTTCCAATCAACCCCTTGGCACAACGGCACTGGACCGTCATGTCAGCACCCAAGGGCTGGATTTTCCTCAAGACGCTTCCCTAGATGAATCCCGGCCGCTGGGGCCACAGGGGAAGGTGGTGGGCAGGCAGCAGGCGGACGGAGGTTGGAAGGACGACTTTGTTCCGACCTATGGGGCCTATTTTCCTGAACTGCCCCTGACCGCCATTCAGGCCTTCAAGGCCGGCAAACGCCCCGGGCAAGTGATTCGTGATTTGGCCCCGATTTTGACCCTTGATGCCCATGTGGTTGGCCATGGCCGCAGGCCGGGATTGCAGACTTGGGTGACGTCAATCAACACACAGCCGCGGTTAGATAAATCGACCACGACCGGCGTCACTGGGGCCGACATTATGCATTTTCAGGCCAAGGTCGCGCTACGTACGGTGGCCAGTTATGTCGGCAAAGGGGCCGATGCCATTTTCTTCTATGAGAACGGCGCCGAGATCCAGATCATTGATGATAAAGATGCGACAACGGGCGGCGAGGCGCTGCGCGCGCTGGGACGATTTCGCGCCGCCTTCGACGGCCCCGCCACTTTTGGTCGTGTGAGCCCCTTGGGGCTGCGAACCGTTCGTGGTTGTGAGGGAGGCCGACAGTTCGAAGGGGACGGCACTGCTGCGCATCCGCCGCTTTTGAACCGTGACGTGGTTGCATTCTTTCCCTTTGCGGTGGACGCCAAACACTGGGTTGTCCCGACCTACGTGATGACCCGTGACCTGATGTCGCTGCAGCGCCGGGGGATGGGCAGGGACGAGGTCGCGCGCTACGACATGGTTCCGGAGACCTTTGAACTGACGATTGAAGGACTGGACGGCGAGCGGGCGTTGGTCGAAATGACCGATCCCTTGTTGGGCACAAACGTCGATGTCACCGTCAGGGCGCGAGAGAAAAACCTCTTGGTGGTGGCGGTGCCGCTGACGGATTCTGTACGCTTGCTGCGGCTGACAGAGCCATGATTCCCTATAAAATCCCCGCAAACCATCAGAAACATTGAGGGCTGCGGGTTTACCTCGCCTTACCCAAGGCTACCCCTGGGAAACCCCCTTGCTCTTTATTCACTAGACAGATCGCCCACAATCAGGGGATGCGAAACTTGGTACTTCGCGGGATCCTTGTGGGCGCGGCCCTGTGCTTTGCGGCGCGCAACTGATAGCAGGGGGGGGCCTGGAAAACTGGTCAATCCGGGGAGCACCGCCCAAACCTATTTGATGGCGCGGCTGCCCGGGAACGGTGGCGAGGATCATATGCCCATCAAGGATTGACCCTCTGTCGGACGCGGACCTGTCGTTGGTGGCGCGCTGGATCGATGAAGGGGCGCATATGCCGCGGGACGTGCCTCCCGTCTTTAGCCCTGCCCCCACGGGGTTGCGGTGCCGCATCGCCATACAGTATCAAAACGCCGTCAAAGTTCTGGCGGATGATTTTTTGAGACGTCGGTTGGTTGGCTGTGAAGTTGTTGCGGGCAATGATCGTTGTGTGTCTGGATTTCTGGAACAATTCGCACGGCTCGTGTTTCGCGGAACTCCGTCCCGGGCCGAACGTGCCCGGTATCGAAAACTGCTGCTGGCCACGAGCAAGAAGGGTGGCCTGACCGTCGGCATGGAATTGGTGGTTGTAGCGATGTTGCAGACGCCGCGGTTCATCTATCTGTCAGAAACCGGCACCATCGATCCTGCACATCATGACAGAATTCGATTTACGGGATTGTACCGATAGGTCGACGCGGGGTGCTGTTCGTCCTACGATCGTGCCCATGCAGGTTTTGATTCTTGCCGCAGGGAAGTCCACCCGATTGGGGGCGCTGGGTGCCACGCTGCCCAAACCATTGGTACCGATCTGCGGGTATCCGCCCATCGAGTTCGTTCTGTCGCTGTGCCGGGCCGCGGGGCTACGCGACATCGTTGTGAACCTGCATCACCATGCCGATCTGTTGCGTACCGCGATTGGTGACGGATCACGGTTCGGCGTGCGGGTACAATTTTCGTACGAAGATCCCGATATCTTAGGTACCGGCGGGGCTGTTGTGCAGGCGCGGCGTTTAGGGCTGTTGTCGTCGTCACCCGTCATGATTCTAAATGGCAAGGTCGTCGCTGATGCGGATCTGTCGTCGCTGGTGATCGCGCACAAGAACGCGCCGCACAGCACGGTTGCCACGATGTTATTGCGTGAAGATCCGCGCCCTGACGACTGGGCCCCCGTTCTTGTCGATCACCGCAACCGGGTGGTAGGTCTGCGGGGCCAGCGCGGACCCATGACCGTCATAGGCGATCTGCGGCGGCTGATGTTCACGGGCATTCACATTATCGAACCTGCGCTATTCGACAGCCTGCCTGCGGACGGATTTTCCGACCTGATAGGTGATACGTATTTGCCGGCCCTTGCCGCAGGGGCGGCAATCAATACAGTGATGCTGACCGGCTATTTCGCAGAACATTCGACACCCGAACGATACCTGGCTGGCAATTTAGCGGTGCTGAAGACGCCGGAGCATAGGGAATTCAAAGCGCATTGTAACTTCGCGTCAAAGGCCGATAACAGCCATTCCGTAAAATTCGCCCTGAGTCGAAGCCCCGCCGCCGGGGGAAAACAAGGACCATCCTACGCCGTTTTGCCGCCGAAGGGCGCACCCCTGACCTCAGCCGTCACAGCCCCGGTTGCCTTTCGTTCGGTACACCCGTCGTGGGGGCCTCCTACCCCCACTCGGACTCCGACCACTCGTCGACTTGCCGCCC
>JAYUUT010000346.1:0-5920 GCA_043754455.1 Myxococcales bacterium | reverse complement strand
CTCGGTCGTTCTGCTTGAAGACGACGCCGCCCAGCTTGATAAACTTGCGTACGTCTTGGCCAATCCCATTGGCTTGGTCTACAAGGCCACCGACTGGCCGGGCGCCACGTCTGTCCACACCCTGGCCTCAGGCGCGTCGGTTAGAGCGACCATGCCCGGGCATTTCTTCAGGGACGACAAATCGGGCGGCGCCATGCCTTCATCCGTTTCCGTCGCGTTCCAAGCTCCGCCTACCTTGGCTCATCTGCCCCGCAATCAATTCGCCGCCACCATCACCGACCTTCTCGGCCTTGCCACTGACGACCTCCGAAAAAGTGGGCGCCCTGTTTTGGGCCCAAAGAAAATTCTCGCGCAAAGGTGGAACGACCGCCCCAGCACACCCGAGCCCAGACGCCAGATGAGCCCCACCGTCGCCTGTCGCGATAAATGGCTCCGCATCGAACGGCTTCAGATGAACAAGGCGTTTCAGAAGTTCTACGGCCACGCCTTCGAGGCGTTCCGCAAGGGACTGGATGCCATCTTCCCCCTTGGAACCTGGGTCATGCGTTTTCGCGCTGCGATCGCGATCAGCACTGCTTGACCTTCGACGGCCGTTTTCAGCGATATTTCACCGACACGAAATTCCGATTGGTAGACCAACGCGACCTCATGGGTGCGATGGCTTCACCGCGCCCAAGGCAGGTATTCATCGGAGGGCATGGGGTCCGATTTGGGGGTGGAAACCGCCTCCACCCAGGCCGTTTCCGTCTGTTCGTGTCCCTTTGACGGCCAATTTCAAGCCGCCTTGCGCCTGCTGCCGACAATTCCGGAAAACTACCATCGGTCCGGGCCTCTGGGCCTCTCGGAAAACTACCATCGGTCCGGGCCTCTCCGACGACGGTTTGTTTAACAAGGACCGTTGCCACTGATCGCGCTGGCGCCCGCCCAGGCGCCAAGCCCCATCAACCAGGCATTCGCCACAGAGGTGCAAAGGTTGACGTTGTTGCTGATCGTGACGCCGCCTGAAGGCATCACGATTAGATGAGCAGCGTCCATGATGACGAGGGATGGATTGCTGTCGACCAGCAAGCTTCCGACCGTCAGCCCCGAGACCGCGCCGAGCCGCAGATTGGGCTTCCCCACGGCGACCACGGACAGCATTCCCGTGACCGCGGTCAGTGCGGGAAAGCCATAGCTGCTGGCATTGTAGAAAATGGCGTTCGTGACCAACAAATCGCCACCGATAGTCTGCAGCGCACCGAAGGAGCTGTTGTCGGCCGGGTTCCCGTCTGCGAGTTCAAAATCCCCCCCCACGGCGACCAACGCAGGCAGCATGCCGTAGACACTGTTGCCTAGATCAAGGTGGACGTTGCCTCCGACGTGCGTGAGGAACTTGAGGTAGGAGTGACCGGTCGAATCTCCGCCCCCTGTGCCCGTCTCGATGTTCAGATTTCCCGGCAGGTTTATCAGCGCGTTGAGGCCCGTGGGACTTGCGTTGAAGCCCTGGAACAAGACCGACACGTCTCCCCCAACCGTCGCCAGCGCCGGCAGCCCGATCCGAAACGCTTCCACGCTGTGGTTCTCATTTCCGTGGCTCGCAAGGGAAACATGGCCTCCGACCGTCGTCAGCAGCGGCAGTTCAATCGCCCGGGTGTCAGGCAAGATGGTCATGGGCCTCGGGTACTCCAGACTCAAATCGCCGCTGACCGAGATCAGTGACGGCATCACAATGGTTTCAAGCGTGGCATCGGTCACGGTCAGGTTGCCAGTCAAGGTTTGCAGACAGGCCCAAGAAGTGGCGTCCGCGGCATTGTTGATAACGATGTCACCAACGAAGCTGGTTGGCTGTTCCACGGTGGAGGGAACCAACAGCCGAACAACAGGCGAATCGTCAGAGGCGCAGGTAAACCCTGCGCCGATCACATTGGCACCTTCTGCGACCGCGGATCCAAGACACTGGCCTAAAGTCTGGCCCGATGCATTGACCTTGTCGAACGTTGTCAGCAATCCGCCATTCGCCTTCGCTTGAATGAACGCCTCCTGGCCGCCGCAGACCGGTGCCCAGTTAGGTACGGCCGCGTTGGTGGAGAATGCGTAGAGGCGAATCGAACCTCCAGTGGCCAGGCCTCGGGTGGCGCTGAAAGTCGAAGCGATGACCCCAAAAGGTCCTTCGCGCGTGGACGACGCCGATACCTCGACCAGTTGGCGTGCGCCTCCCGCATAGCCTACGAAACTCAGCGACCTTGTTGTGTCGACCGGGCCCCCGCCGTTGGTCGGCGTCACCAAACACCCTAGGCCCGTCGTCGCCACAAACATAAAAGAAAGCCATTTCTTCGTCATAAACGCGATCCTCCCTTGCAGTCAACGAACCAAGCCTTCGGATGTTCCCCGGACTTCTGGCCAAATGCGTGAATTCCTTGCGCGGGCGTTGGGAAAATATGTTCTCGTCTGAACAGGCCAGTGTCGTTCTCCTGACGAAACCCGAGGATATCATCGACAAGATGGCCTACGCCCACGCCAATCCTTGTACCGCTGATCTGGTTGAATACGCTTGGCAATGGCCTGGCGTCTCGTCGGTCGATGCGATCATCCGGGGCCGCACTCTCACAGCGTCGCGCCCTGCCCATTTCTTCCGGGCCGACGGCGACATGCCCCAATCCGTATCCCTGTCTTTCGCACGGCCTCAGGGCTTCGAACATTTGGACCAGGCTGCCTTTGTGGATCTGGTCAAGTCCACCCTTGAATTCAAGGAGCGGACCGCCGCGGGCGTCCGACAGATTACGCACAAACGGGTCATGGGCGCCCGGGCCATCCTGGCGCAGCGCTGGCAAGATTCACCGTCTACCTTCGAGCCCCGCCGGCACATGTCACCCACCGTCGCCGCACGAAACAAGTGGGCCCGAGTCGAGGCCTTGCTGCGCAAGGGTGCGTTCCTGAAGGAATATGCCGCGGCCCTGGCCGACTTGCTGACCGGCACCGTTGATGTTCTGTTTCCTGCTGGAACTTGGGCCATGCGCCGATTTGTGGCCATCACCGCGGATGTTGACGACTCTTCGGGATCTTTGGACCCCGCCCCTTCCTAGCGCAGCGCTGGACTGATCGAGCGGGGGGAGGCGGATGGTCGGGTGGGAAGCGTCGCAACAGTTTGCGGGAAGACGGGGCCATCTCGGTCGCGGACGGGCGAAGCTATGTCTGCGTTGTCGTTTCGCAGGTCTTGCCAGGGTGATTTCACTTCGCCACTCCTAACTCGCGGAAAGCCCGACCGTTGAATACGGCCGGAATCGCCCCCGAAGCCAGCACTTCGCGGTTTTTGCGTCGTCGATTTTCGGCTCATCTACGCATCAACCCCGGGCCGGGGTGTGGTCTCAACATGGACCAGAGCAAGAACTACAAGAACATCGTGGTCGAAGGGATCCCGCCGGCGCCCATGCCGTTCGACGGGCAGTTCGTGCAGTACGACATCGTATCGATCGTTCCACCGCCGTGAGCGGCCCTATTGGCGCAAATCAGCCCCCATTGCCGCCGAAGAGTGCCGCGATTTCGGCCGCGCCCAGCACGCGGTTGTAGACGCGAAAATCGTCGATCAACCCGCGGAAGAATCCCGCGTTCGTGATGCCGCCGATGGCCGAGAACGGCGTGGTCTTCGCGCCGATGTCGCCGTTCACCATGCCCTTCAGCGCGCCGTCGACATAGATCGCCAGTTCGCCGGTGTCCTTATTTCGGGTCATGACGACGTGGTGCCAAACATTGTCGTTCACAACGTCGGGGCTGGTGACAGTGGCGCCGTCGCCGGCCTGCAGGCGAATGTGGCCCGCAGTGTCTAGCGCGCCCCAGAAGATGTCGTCGCCGGTTCCAGCACGCTCGACCCCGGTCAGGCCCGGCGCCATCCAGATGACGTCGTTGCCGGTTTGGGTCGTCTTGATCCAGCACGACAACGAGGCGGTGCCGCCGAGAGTGGCGTTGAGATCGTTCAAGGTGGTCACCACCCCCGATACGCCGTCCAGATTCAGCGAGGTCGGATCGGCGAACTTCGCGCCCGGAAATCCTCCGGCTGTCCACCCAGCGCCCGCGGACAGGGTTCCGGTGTTCATGCTGCCCGAGGAATCTGCGGTTGTGGTGCCGCTGGCCTCGTCAAGCTTCCAATAGCCCACCAGTCCTGCTTTCAGTTCCACGACCCCTGCTTCGAGGGCCAACGCGTCGACCGGATTGGCGGGCGTGGTGTCGGTCGTCACATCCGCGGTCACATCCGCCGATATGGTCGCGTCGTTTGTGATGTCCGGGGCCACGTCCATCGCCGTGACCGCATCGGGGGCCGCGGCATCGGAGGCGCCAGCGTCGGGCGAGTCGACCGCGCCGCCGCCACCGAACAACGCCGCAGCCTCGGCGGCGTTCAGCGTCCGATTGTAGATCCGGAAATCGTCGATCTGCCCCTGGAAGAAGGACCCGTTCGTGACACGGCCGATGGCCGCGAATGGCGTGTTTTTCGTACCGATTTCTCCGAACGCCGATCCTTTAAGGGCGCCGTCGACGTAGACGATAAGCTCCCCCGTGTTGGCGTCGCGGGTCATCACGATGTGATGCCAGGTGTTGTCGTTGACCGCTGCACCGCTGCTGGCTGCGGCGCCGTCGCCAGCCTGCAGTCGAATGTTGCCCGTGCTGTCCAGTGAACCCCAGAACACGTCGTCGGCATCACCCGCGTGCTCGACGCCGGTCAACGCGGGCGCCATCCAGGTCGTGTCATTGCCGGTTTGGGTCGTTTTGATCCAGCACGAAACCGACGCGGTCCCGCCCAGCACGGCGGTCAGCTCGTTCTTAGCCGTCACGACGCCGGTCGTTCCATCGAGTGTCAACGAGCCCGGGTTCGGGAACTTCGCCGCTGGAAAACCGCCCCGCACCCATGTGGTGCCGCCCATGAGGGTTGCATGATTGAGGCTGGGCGACGAGTCCGCTGCAAGCGCGCCGGTTGCCTCGTCGAACTTCCAATAACCGACCAGCCCCGTGGGCAGGTTCACGGTTGCCGCCACCGCATCAGGGACAGCGGCATCGGGCGTCGGTACGGCGGCATCGGGCGTTAGTGCGGCGGCATCGAGCGTTGGTGTGGCGGCATCGAGCTTGGGCGCGGGGGCATCGGGCGTCGGCGCGGCGGCATCCACCGGGCGCCCATCGACCGTTCCTGGGGCTGCGCTATCAAGTTGGCCGAGCTGCCCCCCCGTGCCAGTGCCCCCTACGCCAGTGCGACCGCCCATGCCAGTCTGGCCGCCGGTGCCGGGGCCGCCCGAATCGGGCTCGCCGTCATCGACGGGGGCCTTTTGGCGCGACGCCTTGGTGCCCGGGCCACAACCGACTGTTGCCAGTGTCGCTATGAATCCGACCAATACCCCACAGGAACGCAGCGTGAAAACGTTTTTCATCCCGCATATAACTATCACGCCGCCAACTGCTGAGGGTCCCTTTCGCCGAGGACTGAGAGAAGAATCGCCAGTGCCACTTTCCTCAACGATTCTGCCGTGAGCATAGGAAATTCAAACAGCCTTCTCCTTTCGCGTCACGGCCGATATTGCCTATTCCGTAAAATTCGCGCCGCCCCGAAGCCGCGCCGCCGGGGGAAAACAAGGTCCATTCAACCCCATTTTCGCGCCGCGGGGGCGCACCCCCGCCATCAACCGTCACGACGGCCGATTGCCTTTCGTTCGGTACACCCTTCAAGGGGGACCGCCCACTCGGACGCCGAACCCTCGTCGTCTTGCCGCCCACCATCCGGCCATTCCTGGTCCGGCGGGGCACGGGCGGCCGCCACGGCGGGGGGCTCGGTTGCTAGGGACAACCGCCGCAAGCACCTTCATGCGCCCGCCACACCGGCCACACTCAAGGACGTCGTTTCGGAACACCCGCCTAAGCAGGTCCGCCCAGGGAATGCGGACTTGCCTTTGCTTCTTCTTCG
>JAYUUT010000345.1:0-38436 GCA_043754455.1 Myxococcales bacterium | reverse complement strand
GACGCTATTTCGAAGACGGTGCACTAGTCTGATCGGGGGCCCGGTGGGCCAAGGGCGCAGGCCCGTTCGCTGGGCGACGAATCGGCTCCGGTTTGCGCTGCTATTTGCCGAAACAGCCTGCCACCGAACTGCCCATCCCGCGTATGTGTTGATTCCCTGTCTAATTCCAAAGCCCCGCGCTTATACATACCCGATGGATGCTCCAGCGTTCTTCGTTCACGAGTTGACCCGTCACCAGCGGGCCCTATGTAGCTATATCTGTCTTTTGACGGGTAATCTGTCCGATGCCGAAGAGGTGCTGCAGGGGGTCAATGTTCGGCTCTGGGAGCAGAAGGATGCCTACGACCAAGAGCGACCTTTCCTGCCTTGGGCCCGAACCATCGCGCACTACCATGTGTTGGCCTTCCGTACGCGCAAGCGGCGAGAGCGCCTCGATTTCAACAACGAACTTGTCGAGACGCTGGCCGCCGAGGCCATCGAAATGCAGGACGAATTGGAGGTGCGGCATGTCCTCCTGGAACGGTGCCTGGAGAAGGTCGGGCGGGCGGGCCGCGAGCTGCTGGACATGTGTTACGCGGGCGGACTGGCGATTAAGACGGCCGCGGCGCGGCTGGGGCGATCAGAGGCCGCGACGTACAAGGCCGTGGCGCGCCTGCGTTGCCGCCTTCACGACTGCGTAGAGGCCAACCTCAGCGAACGGAGGGTTGGATGAAGCGCTTCGACGAGATACACCGCCTGCTAACGGCCCGGCTGGAGGGGCGGGCGACGGAGGAAGAGACGGCTGCTCTGGCCGACCTGCTGCAAAGCGATCGAGAGGCAAGGCGCCTTTACATTCGATACATGAGTGATTCTCTGACCTTGCGCATGCGGCCTGCGTTGCCCGCCGCCGCAGTGTCGCGCCCCTGGTGGTCGTTAGGCAGCCCACGGCTTGCCTGGGCGACGTCGTTAGGGCTGTTGCTTATCCTGGGTGCGGCGCTGTGGAGCGGGCGCGAAACCGTATCGACCTACCGCGGGGTGGCGGTCCTGGCGAGGGCAGTGGATGCCGAGTGGCAGGGCGAGATTCCACGAGCGGGTGGCATTCTGACGCCAGGCAAGCTGCGACTGCTACGGGGCCTCGCGCAGTTTGAGTTTTTCAGCGGTGCCACGGTGGTCGTGGAAGGGCCGGCCGAGATAGAGTTGGTCTCCAACAAGGAGATGTCCCTCGGTCGGGGTAAGGCGCGCGCTAAGGTGCCGCGACCCGCGCGGGGGTTCATCATCAACGGTCTGGGTGTGGGGGTGATTGATCTGGGCACCGAGTTCGGGATCAGCGTCGACGAAGCCGGATCGGCGCTGCAGGTGTTCGACGGTGAAATAGAGCTGCGAGACCGTCCGGAACACTTGTACACCGGTCAGCGCCTGGCCGTGGATCCGTTCGGAGTTAAGCGCCCGATGCCTGCTGCTGCCACGTTCGCAGATCAGGCTCACCTGGCCCGTCGGGCCGAAGACGACCGCGAGAAACGCCATGAACGCTGGCGCGCCGAAACCCTGAAGGTGCGCGCGGATCCCAGCCTGCTCGTGTATTACACCTTCGAGTCGCAAGAGCCCTGGGATCGCGTCGTTAGGAACCGGGTGGCCACATCGACCGGTGGCACGGAGGCACTTGGCGGCGGGGCGATTGTCGGCTGCCGCTGGACCCCAGGGCGATGGGCGGGTAAGGAGGCGCTGGAGTTCAAACAGCCAGGCGACCGGGTTCGGCTGGAGCTGCTCGGCCGCTTTGACTCCATGACGTTCGCGGCTTGGGTGCGCTTCGACGGGCTCGATCGCACGTTGAATTCTCTATTCCTCACCGACGACTGGGATCAGGGCGAGCCGCACTGGCAGGTCAACCGACATGGCCAGATGCTCCTTGGCGTCAGCGGTCCAGGCAACTTTTTCTCGCCGCCCGTATTGACGGCGCATGACCTGGGCCACTGGTCGCACCTGGTGACGGTGTACGACGGCACCACCCGCAGCGTTACTCACTATCTGAACGGACGCCCGGTCGCCCGCAAGGTCATCGACAACTACGTCCCCCTTGTGGTCGGCGCCGCCGAGATCGGCAACTGGGGAATGCCGCTGGGAGCAAAAGAAGAACAAGTGCGGAACCTCAACGGCGCCATCGACGAGCTGGCCATCTTCGGCCGGGCCTTGAGTTCGGACGAAGTGGCGGCGGCCCACGAGAACGGCCGCCCGCAATGATGCGTAAAGCACTATTACGAAAACAACCTTTTCGCAAAACCCGGAGGCTGCAATGACTCAGACTCAAGATTGGTCCCAAAAGCGCCCCGCCAGATCGCCGACGAAATTTCCAGCTCGTTTGCAAGTTCTGTGTTTTAGCTCCGTAGCCTTTGGCTGCACTGGCAACATCGTGTCCGAAACGGGGACAAGCCCTGGCGACGGCGCTGGCTCGACACCGCGAAACGACACCACGACCAAGGATAAGGACCCTGGCGCTGGATCCCCGACAGTCAAGGGCGGCGAGGGTGAATTCATTCTGTCGGACAAGGCGTTTCTTCGGCCGCGTCTACGGATGAAATCGAACAAAGAGATCTTCGAGGCGATAAAGGCAGCCTTCGGTTTCGAAGTGAAAGATCCCGCGATACTTCCTGAAGAACCGCTCGATCCAACAACCGGTTTCTCGAATATTTCGTCGCAGCTACAGGTCGGGGAGGCGTATTTCGTGGGTCTGCAAAAGCTGGCGCGGATTGTAAGAGACGGTGCTTCATCCGAGTCTCTGAGCAGATTTTGCACGGGGTCGAACGCAGCCGATGCCGCCTGTGCCAACGCGTTTGTGACCAATCAAGGAAAAATTCTATTCGGGCGCAATCTGGACCCAAGCGACAAAGACTCCTTGATTAAGGTTTATACAGAAAGCAGAGCAATAAACCCCGACAAGATCGCGCTCCGAGACACTATCGAGACGATGATACAAATGCCAAGCTTCATTTACCGAACTGAGCTTGGAAGTCCAACGACGGCGCCAGGGCCAACCAAAATGACCAATTTAGAAATCGCCGCCGCCCTATCTTCTTACTTCTGGGAAGGACCGCCAGACGCCGAGTTGATCATGGCTGCAGATTCCGGGCTATTGGCCGCCCCTGCTCAGATGGCGAAACACGCCAACCGCCTTCTCAAAGACCCGAGGGCGCGGCCTGCCTTTGCAAGGTTCGTCGATCAATGGCTCGAAATCGGACGAGTAGGGGTTGTTGTCAAGGAAAAAAAGACGTATCCAGGATTTAGCCGAACGATTGCCGAGGCAATGCGCATCGAGACTCAGACCTTCGCGGAAAATATCGTATTTGGGGGTGACTCTTCTCTTAAATCAATATTTGGAAGCGACAAAACGTATCTAAACGAGACGCTTTCCCAGTTTTACAAAATATCCGTTGGAAAAATCAAGGGCGCCGGATTCATTCAGGCCGACTTGCCCCCGGAACGAAGAGGAATCCTATCGCACGGGAGCCTTCTTGCCGTCACAGGAGGGGAAGTCGAAACGTCTCCCATTGTCAGAGGGCTCTTCGTGCGACGTCGGCTCCTGTGTGGTGTGCTGCCACCACCTGCGCCTGGAGTCGCGGCCATGGCCGAGCCTGACGCTGAAGGAAAACCCAAACGCGATGTCTTCAATCAACATCTATTGCCAGCTTGCGTCGGTTGCCATGCCCTCATCAATCCCCTCGGATTCGGGCTTGAGAATTTCGACTCTGTGGGACGCTACCGCACGACTGAAAGGGGCGTGCAAGTCGACGCCAGCGGAACTCTCGCAAATAACGATCGCACCGAGGGGAAGGCGTTTTCCTCGAGCGAGAGCTACTTTTCCGCGCTCACGGAGTCGTCAGAGCTGACCTCGTGTTTTGTTTTGCGTGCATATCAGTTCGCGCTCGGGAGGCCCGCTGGAATCGAGGACCAGTCCGCCCTCGCCGGACTGGCAAGGAAATTTCGATCAGACAACTTTAGTGTCGCCACCTTGATGACAGAGATCGCTTCAAGCGACGCTTTCTCAACAAGAGTGACGCAAAACTGACAACCCCAGAAAGAGGAGACTGCAATGTTTAGATCTCGTCGAGATGCATTGAAACTGCTTGCTGCGGCACCTTTTCTGGCTCCGGTTTTTCGCGAGGTTCTCGGCGCGCCTGGGGATCCCATAAAACGTGTCGTCATGATCATGCTTCACACAGGAGTTGCTTCCGAGTACTGGTTCCCCGTAGGGGCAGCCAAGGCCGCCTTGGATTTCACGGGGACCAGCTTGGAGTCGCTGACTTCTATCAAGCACAAGGTTTCGGTTATTCAGGACCTGACGGTCACGATGGGCAAAGGTGACAACCACACAACGGCTCCCAGTGCCTCCCTTTGTGCGCAGCAGGGGTCGAATCTAGGGGTCTCACTTGACCAACACATCGTAAACAAAAGTTCACCTACCACTCTACGTAGAAACATGGCTATGTCCCTCTGCAATACGGCAAATAGCCAGCCGCACGTCTTCTTCAAAGCGAAGGGATCACCGGCGGCGCTCGTTCGCAGCCCCTATGCCGCGATCAACGATCTTTTCGGGTCTTTCGCTCCGAGAGCTCCCAGCCAAAGCACGCCAGTGAATGACCTCGCGCTGCGCAAGAGCATGTTAGACGCCCTGAGTGGTGATCTGACGCGAATGTCTAAACGGCTCTCTGGACCTGAGGCTGAAAAGCTTCAGGCTCATTTGAGTCTTGTACGCGCAGCGGAACTGAGGATTGGCCAAAACATGAACCTTGCCGCTGACAAGCTGGGGACGTGTTCGAAGTTCAGTGGCCCGGCCACTCAGTTGGATTTCAACAACATCAACAATCTTATCCCACTTGGCCAAGTGTATATGGACCTCATTGCGATGGCTTTGGCCTGTGACGTTTGTCGCATTTTTGGGCTGGAAGTGACCCAGTCCAACCCAAACATGTCCTTCACGTGGCCGGGGATCTCTGTCGACAACACGCCGGTTCCCGACGGCGCACAAGGGCTACACCGACTTGCCCACGCCAGCGCAGGCACCAACGACCGCGTCCTGTTTGGAAAGGTCAATGCGACCTACGCATCTCTTTTTGCATACCTTCTGAAGGCACTTGATGCCGTAAAAGAGGGTTCTCGCACCCTTCTTGACAACAGCGTGGTCATGCTGGGCAACGCCTATGGCGATGATGCCAAGAGGCATGAGGGGAAGGACCATAGCTGGAGAAACACGCCTTATGTGATCGGAGGTTTAGGAGGGGGATTTTATAAAACCGGTGGTCAGATCATAGATGCCGGTGGTAGGTCACATACGCAGGTTCTGGGATCGGTTCTTGAATACTTTCAGATTGACAGGTCGCCGGCCCCTGGCGCGCTGGGCGATGGTGAGTTTGGCGCCAGCGGATACAGCTACGAGACCCTTCCCGGTCTCAAGGCATAGATTGATGAGGGGCGTGTAGAGGCGGATCAGAACTGCAGCTTGGCTGCAGCTGTCACCTGTAGACGGCAGCCTCGATCCTCATCTTCGGGGCGTTTAGCAAATGTCCAGTTTTGGGCGGATCTGCTTAGTCAAAGGAACATGAATCCTTGGTTCAGAACCGCGTTGCGAATGGCCGTGGTCGAATTCATCCTTTCGACCCTCCCTAGGGACGGAGTCTGTCAATGAGACGATTTCACATTCTGTCTCTTTCCGTGTCCTCGTGTTTGCTGTTCGCTGCGTGCGGAAGGTCAGATGAGCCCGTGCCCGACGACGACCCAGCTAGCGGCGGGCGGCGGGCAGCTAAGCCCGGGGACGGGCTTTCCACCCCTGGCGGGGGCGCGCCGGGCGGCGCGGGCGGCGTAGGAGACGCAGCCGGGTTAGGAGACGCAGCCGGGTCAGGAGGCGTAGCCGGGTCAGGTGATGCTGGGTTAGGCCGCCCAGCCCCGACGCCCGACGCAATCGGTCCGGTAAACGCCGTTCCGCAGGTCGTCATCTCCGAAGTGATGGCCCGCAACAGCACAGGGCTGCTGGACGAAGACAAGGATCGCTCCAGTTGGATCGAGCTGCGCAATGTCAGTACTGGCGAGATCATGCTGGCTGGATGGACCCTGGTCGTCGGTAAGGCGCGCTGGGTTTTACCCGCAGCCCGTATTGCTGCGGGGCAGTATCTCATCGTGTTTGCATCGGGGAAAGACCGCCGCGACCCGGCCAAGCCACTGCACACTAACAGCAAGATCGATGCAGACGGTGAGGGCATCTGGTTTCTACGTCCTAATGGTTCCGTCGACAGTATGATCACCGTTCGTGTGGCGGTGCGCACGCCCGACGTGTCGTATGCGCCGATTGGTGGACAGGGCGCGCCGGTTTTCTTCGAGCCGGCTACGCCGTCGGCAACCAATGGACCCCCGCTCACGGACTTCACGGAGCCGCCCATAGTTGCTGGAGCTCATGGGCTGTTCGAAGCCGCGACCGAGGTGCGGTTGACATCTATGAATCCGGCAGCATCTCTGCGCTACACGACCGACGGCAGTACACCCACGAATGCCAACGGGACCATCTACGCCGGCCCAATCACCGTGGCCAAAACGACCGTCATTCGCGCGCGCGCTTTCAAGGTTGGCCTGGCGTCGTCGCCTACGGTCACGGTCACCTATATTTTCCCCGCTGATGTCATCAGGCAGGTCTTCCCACAGCCTCCGCCGGGCTGGCCAGCGTCGGGAGCCGTCAATGGGCAGGCCTTCCGCTACGGATTCCAACCCAGGGTGCGGGGCGGTGTTGCGGACCAGGATCTGATCGAAGCTCTGCGCAAGTTGCCTAGTCTCTCCGTCGTCACAGACCAGAGCAATCTGACGGGCGCTAAGACCGGCGTCTATGTGAACGCCTCGCTCAAAGGGCAAGAGTGGGAAAGGCCGGCATCGATCGAACTTATAGCTGAGGGTGAACCAGGTTTTCAGATCGATGCTGGGCTGCGCATCCGTGGCGGCAACAGTCGCCTCCCCGGGTTTGTGAAGCACTCGTTCCGCTTGTTTTTCCGGAAGAGCCACGGCCGCGGAGCCTTGAAGTATGCGCTGCACCCTGACGGAGGCAGCACGAGCGAGTTCCGAGAACTTGATCTGCGATCCGAACAGAACTATAGCTGGGCAAACGGTGGCGGGAACGAGAATACGGCGGTGCGGGAGGTATTCACCCGTGATCTGATGGGTGCCGCAGGCCAGCCGCAAACGCGGTCCCGTTACATTCACCTGTATCTAAATGGCCTTTACTGGGGCGTGTACGAAACGGAAGAATCCGGGCAGGAAAACTTCGGGGCGTCGTATTTCGGCGGTTCAGCTGATGACTACGATGTCGTCAAAACATCGAACCATCCCGACTTTGTCTACGAGGTCAGCAATGGGACTGTAGATATATGGCGGCGTCTATGGGATCGGGCCCGCGCACACGCCGCCAACCCGACCCCAGCGGGCTACTTCGCCCTCTTGGGTCGTGGGCCCGACGGCAAGGTGGTGCCGGACGCGCCCGTGTATGTGGACGTCGACAATCTAATCACCTACTTACTGGTCAATTACTACACTGGCGACGGCGACAGCCCACTGTCCAACTTCCTGAAGTTTAACCAAGGCAACAACTGGCGGTGTATGCGAAGCCGCGTAGCCAATGTCGGGTTCCGGTGCCTCCAGCGCGACGGTGAACACACGCTCTTGGCCCCCGCCTGGGTTGCAAATCGTGCTGTAGCTAACACAACGGGAGGCTCGAACCGCAGCAACTTCATGTACAGCAACCCCGAGTGGATCCATGAGGATCTGGCTCGCAGTCAGGAGTATCGCGTACGCATAGGCGATGTGGCGCAGCGCCTTTTGTTCAATGATGGGGCCTTTACGCCACAAAAGGCGAGGGCATTGTTCGACGTCCGTGCCACACAGGTAGCGCCCGGGATCATTTCGGACATCGTTCGCTGGGGGAGCAGCCCGGACAGCCACACCCTGGCCCAATGGCGGGCACGCATCGACAGCATCCGCAGGGACTTCTTCCCGAACCGTCCGGCACAAGTGCTGAGCCAGCTTCGCGCGCGGGGCTTTTATCCAATGCTGGCGACCCCGACCTTCTCACTCCGGGGCGGTCGGATTCCGTCTGGGTCTACCCTTACGCTGGAGGCCGGGCAACCGGGGACAATTTATTACACAATAGACGGGACGGATCCGCGATCGGTCGGTGGTACCCCAGCGGGGCAGGCCTACTCGGGCACTCCCCTGGCAATCACAGCGCCTATGACGGTCAAGGCCCGCCTTACTGATGGACAAGGCGCTTGGTCGGCGCTCGACGAGGTTAAGTTCGAATCCACACCAACGCGAGGCCTTGCCCCATAGCCACCCGAGTTACAAAGATGCCTGTTCATGAATCGCTTCGTTCAACCTACAGCGCGATTCAGACCGGCGTTGGCGTTACAAAATCCACAGGCTGATCCAGGCAATACGTGACGGCGGATTCGATGCGGCTCGTGGGCAGGCCCCGCCAAAATATGTGCCAGTCGGCAAAACGGACCAAGCCATCGGCTTGTTTGGCGTACCAGGGCGTGATGGGGTTCGTCGGGCGGGCGCGCCAGAAAAACTGGGGATAGTCCCGGGTCAGCAGCGACCAGATGTCACCGCCGATGCCGTCACCCTGTGCGGTTCGTTCGACGGCGAATTTCGTCAGATAGGGACCGATTGGCGACGGTGCCATCAGGGCCGCGCCTAGGTAGTTCTCCTCAACATAAATGCGTTCGACCTCGCGCACCAAGGCGTCCTCTCGCAAGGTCTTTCCAAATCCCGATTCAATCAACGCCAACAGGCGTGTCCGATCTAGGGATGCAAAACTTGTATGGGATTCAATGCGCGAACCCTTCCGCACCAGGGTTCCGGCGCCGTTGACCGTGAACAATTCCCGCAGCAGCGCCAGGGGGTTAACCACCGCGACGTTCATGCGGTGGGGCACTTCGTAAAGGAGATCCTTCACCTGTCGCAACAGGGTCCCGTGGCGCCGCGACAGTTGGCCCCGCGCGGACAGCAAGCGATCGGTGTCGACCTCGAGGTTCACAACTGAAATCGGCGGCGCGCCTTCCCGTTCGAGCCCCTGGCTTGTACTAAGAAAGATGACCTTGCGGGTGCCAAGCTCCGTCGCCAGATTTTTCAGCAAATCAAACCGCGCATCGGTCGTCAGGTCGCGCGCGGCTTCCAGTGTCACCACGGGGATTGTCTGGGAAAGGAGGGTGTTTCGGATTTCATCGACCGTGCCGACGGGTAGGGTAGGGCCCGCGGGCAACACCCGGGTGGGCACCTGATCCTCGACCAGCCAGTCGTAAATCCGCTGCGCCTGCCGGTCGGCATCCTTGGCGTCGAACAATCCGACCAGCACCACCGGGGTTAACCCCAGCCCCGACAAAATGCGCAGGTCGAAGTGAAAGGGATCCAGGGCGGTTCGCACGATGGTCGCATCGGCGGCGATGATCGCGAAACTGTCCGTCTTCTGCGAACGGAACAGCTTCAGATACAGATCGATGTCAGCTTTTTGTCCTACGCTTTCCAGAAACCGGTGGATGATCTCGGGTTCCATGGGAAGCGCCGGGGGCGCGCTGGGGCCTGGGGTCGTGGTCAATTCATGGGCCTCGTTTCAGGTCAACGCGCGCACAAGGGCGTCGTGCGCGCCAGTCAGTTCAGCAATAGCAACCGATTCGTCGGCGGCATGGGCATGTGCGATGTCGCCAGGTCCAAACACCACAGCATCGATTCCGTGTTCGACCAACAAGGCCCCTTCAGTCCAAAACGACAGATCGATGGGTGTTGAAACCCGGTCCCCCAGAAGCGGCACAAACCCTTCTAGATCGCGGGTTGCAAAAGGGGGGTTCACATGGTCGATAGAGTATTCGATGACCGCGGGTGTCGTGGCGGTCCTGATGGCGTTTTCAACGTTGGCCAGCAGCGCGGGGACATCAGCCCCGGGGGCCGGTCGGTAACAGATCTGTAGGGTGGCCTGGGTGGGAATGACATTGAACGCGACGCCCCCGTTGATCGTGGCCACATTCATGCAGATCCCCTGATATCCAGGGGGGCCTTCGTGGCGCACGCGGCGGGCGAGGTCATCGAGGGCGACAGCGGCCCGAGATAAAATGGCGACGGGTGCGGGCATGTCATCGGCGCGCGATGAATGCCCTCCGGGGGATCGGGTGCTGACTTCGGCGCAGATCACGCCGCGGTGTCGTTGACCGACGCGCAGGTTGGTCGGCTCGCTGACAATGGCGCGTTCGATACCGGCGGCCCGCCCGGTTTTCAGGAAATCCCGCATGCAGGTGCCGCCGCGTTCTTCATCGCCAGAAAAAAGGACGGCCACGCCGTCGGCGGGCCGCCCAATGGCGCGGGCGCTATGCAGCGCTTGCAGGATGCAGGCGATGGCACCTTTGATGTCGGCTGCGCCCAAGCCATACACGCGGTCACCCTTGCGGGTCAGTGTCAAAGGAGGCGTGTTGTACCCGCTGTTGGCTGGGACGGTGTCGAGGTGGGCGTTGAGCAGCAACCGGGCGGGTTTGGTCCCAAACCGCGCAAAGGTAGAAAAATGCCCCGCCACTTCGAGAATTTCGACCGACACGGCCCCCAGTTCACGCAGGTCAGCGGCCAGCAATTCGGCCAACGGACGTTCGTTACCGGTCGGGTTCTGGGTGTCAATTCCAACCAGGGCACCCAAGCGGCGCACGATTTGTTCTGTGGGATCCAAAAGCGCGGGCATGGCTAAACCTAGTTGGCGGGCAGGGGGCCGATTTCGACGCGGCGGAATTCCACTTCGGATCCTTCGGCCTGAATCGCTATCTGGCCGTGGTCGGCGGTGCTGTTTGTGCCGTAGTTTACCAGGTCACCGTTGACCCAAACCTTGATGGTTCGATCCCGGGCTTCGATGGCCATCGTGTTCCATTCACCAGCTGGTTTTTCAGATCCATCGGTCAGATTCAGGATCTGCCGGGCATCGGCACTGCTGCCCCCATATTTTTGCCCTTCTTTTTTCGGTCGGCGTTTTTCCATATCGGGAACTTCGATGTTTTCTTCGATGCACCAGAAATCGCCTGCCTGACCGCTTTGCATTTGAACCTCGACCGACTGGGGAAACATTTTGTACAGCGCCCGTGGCCGGGAGGCATGGATGAGGACGCCGCAGTTCCCTGGCTTGGCAGAAAAGCGGTATTCAACCTCAAGCCGGTAGTTCTGGTATTTCGCATCCGTAATCAGGTGTCCCTGGGGCGATCCCATACTGACCAGCAGCCCATTGCGAACAACGAAACTGTCGGGGATGCCGGGGTTGGTGTCTTTGTCTGGAACGTCTGACCTCCAGCCGGTCAGATCCTGGCCGTTCCACAACGACGTTTTTTTATCCGGCGTGATGACATCGGACACCGGCGTAGGGGGGGGCACTGGCACCGGCGCTGGGGGCGTGGCCGGGGCGGCGGGTGTGTGGGCACAGGCGGTGACAAAGGCCGCGAGAACCAAGGCGAAGAGGTGGCGCATGGCCGGGCATCATACGCGACGCCCCCCTAACTGTGCCCATCGAAACGTTTTCGTCGATTTCGCCGCGTTTTTGCGGGGATTGGGGCCGCCGAATCCGCTACGATCAACACGTGAAGCGTTTTTTGGACGACGATTTTCTGCTGGATTCCCCAACGGCTGAACGGCTGTTCCACGAACATGCCAAATCCCAGCCGATCATTGACTATCACTGCCACCTGCCTCCCGAACAGGTCGCCGACAATCATCGGTTTCGGTCCCTAACCGAGATTTGGCTGGACGGGGATCACTATAAATGGAGAGCCCTACGCGCCGATGGTGTGGATGAACGGTTGATCACCGGGGACGCGACGGATGCGGAAAAATTCGCGGCCTGGGCGCGCACGGTCCCCCGGACCCTGCGGAACCCGCTGTACCACTGGACCCACATGGAACTAAAGTTCCCCTTCGGTGTGCGCGATCGCCTGCTGGGTCCTGATACGGCGGCAGATATCTATGAACACTGTAACGCCCTTCTGGCCACCGACGCGTTCACCACCCAAGGTCTGATGCGGCAATATGACGTCCGGGTCGTGTGTAGCACCGACGATCCGGTCGATGATCTGGCGGCGCACGCACGACATGCCAAGAACCTAAAGGCGACCACCAAACTGTTGCCCACGTGGCGTCCCGACAAGGCCCTGGGCATTCAGGAACCGGGTTCGTGGAACGCCTGGGTAGACCGTCTGGGGGAAGCCGCCAACATTGATGTCAGATCGTACGGCACCTTGCTGGACGCCCTAGCCCGGCGTCACGACGTATTTCACGCGCAAGGCTGCCGCCTGTCAGATCATGGCCTCGACACCCTGTTTGCAACCCCCTACGTTGCCGGGGAGGTTGAAGCGGCGGTGACAGCCGCGCGATCTGGCGTGGGCCTGGACCCCGACGCCGTGGTGAAATTTCGGTCCGCGCTGCTGTATGACCTTGCGCTTTTGGACCACAAACGCGGCTGGGCGCAGCAGTTTCACCTGGGGGCCTTGCGCAACAACAACACGCGCATGATGCGCACCGTAGGGCCCGACAGCGGTTTTGATTCCATCGGAGACTGGCCCCAGGCCGCGACCCTGGCACGGTTCCTGGACCGCCTAGACAGCACAGATCAACTGGCCCGGACCATTGTCTACAATTTGAATCCCGCCGATAACGAAGTGTTCGCCACGGTGCTGGGGAATTTCCAGGGCGGCGGGATTCCAGGAAAAATGCAGTTTGGCAGCGCCTGGTGGTTCCTGGATCAACAGGACGGCATGACCCGTCAACTCAGTGCTTTGTCCAGCATGGGGCTTTTGTCCCGGTTTGTAGGAATGCTGACCGATTCACGCAGCTTCCTTTCCTATTCACGGCACGACTATTTCCGTCGCCTGCTGTGCAACCTGTTGGGCCAGGACATTGAAAGGGGCCTGATTCCAAACGACTTGGGACTGGTTGGCGGGTTGGTCAAGGATATCTGCTTTAACAACGCCCGTACGTACTTCGGTTTCGAAGGCATTTGACCGGGCTCCTTGGGCGCGCCAGTCTCAGGCCGTGGCCGCCCGAAAATCCTTGAAAAGATCCCGCCCCCGCCTCACCCATCTGGACGACCAGGGCCGGGCCCGTATGGTCGACGTCGGGGACAAGCCTGAAACCCATCGCGTGGCGGTTGCATCGGCGGCCGTGCGCATGACGGCGGCCACCCTGACATTGGTGCGCAATGGATCGGGAAAAAAAGGCGACGTCATCGCGACCGCCCGGCAGGCTGCCATCACTGCGTTGAAACGGACGGCAGATTGGATTCCCCTATGCCATCCGGTGCGCGTGGTTGGGACGGATGTTCATTTCATCCTCGATCCCCGGTTGCCCGGCGTGCGTGTCCAGGTTCACGTTCACGCTTTTGATCGCACCGGCGTCGAAATGGAGGCCATGGTGGGCGCCTCTGCGGCCGCGCTAACCATCTATGACATGGTGAAATCCGTTGAACGGGGCGTGCAGATCCAGGTCGTGCGCCTAGAAGAGAAGTCCGGCGGCCGGTCGGGGCTGTGGCGGCGCAACCGTTCTGGAAAAACTCCCAAACGCGGGCTATCACCTAAGTCATCTCATGACTAACCCTGCCCACGCCAAGGTCGCTATTATTGGTTCCGGTCCAGCCGGATATACGGCCGCCATCTACAGCGCCCGCGCCAATTTGGACCCCGTCCTTTTCGAAGGTGGCGGGGCGATCATCGAACCGATGACCCTTCCGGGCGGGCAGTTGATGATCACCTCCGAGGTCGAGAATTACCCGGGCTTCCCCAAAGGTGTGCAGGGACCCGAACTGATGGAACTTTTTAAGGCGCAAGCCGAAAGGTTCAACACCCGCGTGCTGACCCAGGACGTGACGGCGGTGGATCTGTCCCGACGTCCGTTCAAGATTTCGACGGGCGATGGCGAAACCCTGGCTGATTCGATCATCATCGCCACGGGTGCATCGGCCAAATGGCTGGGCATCCCTTCGGAAAAGAAATTCCAGAACTACGGCCTGTCCGCCTGTGCCACCTGCGATGGCGCCCTGTTCAAGGGACGGGAACTTCTGGTCGTCGGCGGCGGGGACACGGCGATGGAAGAGGCGAACTTCCTCACCCGGTTTGCCACGAAGGTCACCCTGGTTCATCGTCGCGAGGAATTCCGTGCCTCGCGGATCATGCTGGAACGCGCGCGCAAAAATCCCAAGATCGAATTTCTGACAAACGCGGTCATTGAGGACATTCTTGGCGACGCCCCCAGACCGGGCGTCACCGGCGTGCGCCTGAAGGACACAAAAACCGGCGCCACCCGCGATATGGCCTGTGGCGGGATCTTCGTCGCCATCGGCCACGAACCCAATTCGCAGATCTTCCGGGGCCAACTGGATATGGATTCAACCGGGTATCTGAAGACCAAACCCGGATCGACCTACACGAATGTGCCAGGGGTTTTTGCGTGTGGGGACGTTGCCGATCACGTGTACCGCCAGGCCGTTACAGCGGCGGGCACGGGGTGTATGGCGGCCATTGACGCTGAACGCTGGCTGGCCGAATCCGAAGCCGGTCACTAATTACATTTTTCGCCTCACACCAAGGAGTTTGAACCGTGAATCCGTCGCAACCGCACAAGGTCGCTTTGTTAACCGCTGGGGGCCTGGCGCCCTGTTTGTCGTCCGCCGTGGGTGGGCTCATCCAGCGCTATTCGGACGTCGCCCCTGACGTCGAAATCATCGCGTACCGCAGCGGGTATAAGGGGTTGCTCCAGGGCCGCAGCGTCCCCATCACCGCCGCGGTTCGCCAGCATGCGCACGTTCTACACGCCCATGGGGGCAGCCCCATTGGCAATAGCCGCGTGAAACTGACCAACACGGCCGATTGTGAAAAACGCGGGTTGGTGAAACCAGGACAGGCCCCGCTGGAAGTGGCGGCCCAGCAGTTGACCCGCGATGGCATCACCATCTTGCACACCATCGGCGGCGACGACACCAACACCACCGCTGCGGATCTGGCGGCGTATCTGAAACGCAACGGATATGCGCTGACCGTGGTTGGGCTGCCTAAGACCGTCGACAACGACGTGTACCCGATTCGTCAGTCGCTGGGCGCGTACACGGCGGCCGAACAGGGGGCTGTGTTTTTTTCCAGCGTGGTTAATGAACATTCAGCCAACCCGCGCATGTTAATTGTTCACGAAGTCATGGGGCGCAATTGCGGATGGTTGACCGCCGCCACGGCGCAGTCGTATCGAAAACGGTTGATGCAGGCCTCGTTTTTGCCCGAATTGGGTATGCCCCGATCGCGCAAGGACGTTCACGCGATCTACCTGCCCGAAATGGTGATCGATCTGGACGCTGAGGCCGAACGGTTGGCCAAGGTCATGGATCGCGAAGAATGCGTGAACCTGTTCGTATCCGAAGGCGCGTGCGTCGCCCAGATTGTGAAAGAAATGGAATCGCGGGGCGCGACCATTCCCCGGGACGCCTTTGGCCACTACAAACTAGATGCAGTGAAGGTTGGTGATTGGTTCGCGGGACAGTTTGCCAAACGACTGGGGTCCGAAAAACAACTGGTGCAAAAATCAGGGTATTTCGCGCGCGCGGCGGCGGCGAACCCGGCCGACCTACAGCTGATCCAATCCATGGTCGATACCGCCGTCGAATCAGCCCTTCGTGGCGAATCGGGCGTCGTTGGTCACGACGAAGATCAGGGCTGTCGCCTGCGTGCCATCGAATTCCCTCGCATCAAAGGCGGCAAGCCCTTCGACATCGACATGGCCTGGTTTGGCTCCATGCTGGCCGAAATTGGCCAGCCCCAGGGTGCCAAGGTCGCGCCAACGAACGATCACTAGCCGGATCGCGCGACCCGAAGGCTGCGTAGGCTGTCTTTCGCCGCGGGCGCGAGTATCAGCGCGACACCAGCCAGCAAAACGAAGCTCTGGTAGGTGTATCGAAGATCATCCCAGCGTTCCGCCAAAGAAAAATACTGTCCGACGCACATCGCCAGCAGCACAAGCATCCCGTACCCCAAACGACGGTCGTGCGAAGGTTCGTCTTTCCTCGTCTGAAGTCCCAAAGGCAGCAAGAAGATGAAATGGCAGTAGTAGTTCGATGGGTAGAACAAGACCGGCACGGTCAGAAGCCCAATCATCGCTGCCTGATACAAGGTGCGACCCCGCGCGGCCAAAAGCGCGGCCACCGTACCCAGGGCCATCAGGACGTAGAACACGAGTCTTCGTGATGCCAGGGTCGAAAGTTGGTGGGCGCTCCAGGAATCCCAGGCTTCGTTGGGGCGGACACGCTGCAAGGCCGCCGCGCTGAAGTTCGGGTCGAACGCCATCACGTTGCGCAGGCCTACGTTGTTGCTGCTGGGGCCGTTGGCATGGATCGCAATCTTTTGTAGCCAAGGTCGCCAGGCCTCCGACCAGCCGAAGATCAACGTTGAAAGCACAATCAAACCCGCCACGCCGATCGCCACGCCCGCCACCGCCCGCAACGTCGGCGTGTGTTGCTGCCGTATCTGGGACAACGTGGGCAATTTTTTCGTATTCCGCACGTGTTCCAGCACCCACCACAAAGCTGGCACGGCCACAAAACCCGCCGCCACTGCGGGGAAGGCGCGAATCAGTCCCGCATGCGCCAAGAAGAACCCACCCAGCACATACCGCCCGCGTTTCAGCGCGCAGGCGCCCAGTCCCAGTGCCACCAACCAGTCCTGTCGCAACGTCGACCCCATCAAATTGCTGCCGAAATTGTAAAAATCCGTCGCGCCGAACAGGATCGCTGTGTACAGCATCAGCCGCATCCCGAACGTGCGTCCCACCACGATGAACAGAATCAGCAGCAACGCGGGATCGATAAAACCGCCCCAGGACAGCGAGGCTTCGGTTGCGGGAGCATTGCGGAAAAACAGCCATGCGGGAATCAGCCACACGGGCGTTGCGTTGCCGCCGTGATCCCGCATGCTGCCCAGATAATCGGGCCCCATCGTGTCCATGAAGTAGCGCATGTCGCGGCGGAACTCGGCCCAGCGCGCAGGTGAAAACCTCGATTTGACCTCGGTCAGTTCAGGCCCTACCTGATCCCCGCGCCGCATTTCATAATTCGTCAGATCCCGCAAACGGACGTTGGCCAGTTCTTCGGGTTTCATGTTCGGAAATTCGTCCTGGTACGCAGCCAGGCTGGCCAGATACAACCCATCGAACCGCAGTTCGCGCGGGTATTTTGCCTGCGGGAAGTAGTGCCGCATGTCGAAGGTGTGGACGAAGGTGCGGCGTCCGTGGGCGTCGTCGTTGAACTGCAACGCACCGAAATGGTAGTAGGTCCCGATTGAAACCACGGCCAGTAGCCCCAAGGTGATCGTCTGCATCGCCGCCGATGGGGCAAATCGTGTGGGCAGGAATGCTTCTTTTATGATCACGGCGGCTGCAATGGCTGCCACCACCGCGCGAATCAACGGTTCCTGATCGAACACCGGGAACAGTTCCGCCAGATCCCGGAACGCCAGGTACCCCAGCACCAACGGGGCAAGTCCGAACAAGGCCTGCCAACGGGGGCCGCTGCGCCTTTGAATCAGCACAAACGCCACCGCTGCGATCGCAAACCAGATCAGATCCCCCCGTGCCGCGTCTTCCAGCGCGACGGCGGGCTCCCTGGCCAACGAAATTTGTGGCCAGGCGTTGGGGCAGGTTGAAAAGGCCGCTGCCTCGGCCACGCTGAACAACCCGTCGCCCCCACGGGCCGACCAGCGCAAATACCGCGCCTGTCCGTCAAAAATTCCCTGCCGCAACCGCATTCCGGCCCCTCGGGCGGGCCCGGCCGTCCATAGGGTTTTCCAGGTTTTCCCATCGGTCGAACCGGACAGGAAGTAGTCGTCGTTGTTGTCCCCCTGAACCAGCGCACAGCGCACCGGCACTTCGCGGCCGAGATCCCATTGAACATAGGCGGCCGACCCCTTGATTCGTGACGACAGGCCCGACAGCCAGGTGTCGCCCTCCTCGGATGCAAGGCCGTCCGTCATCCGTTCGGGTTTTGTGACCCCGACCACCAATTGGGGTGGCCCCGACAGCAGGTTGCCGTCAAGGGGCGCGGGTGGATTTTCCGCGCACGCGGCCAGGCCGAGCCCAGACAGCAGCGCACACATCAAAACGAAGCGATATCTAACGAACATCGGGCGCATGATAGTGCGTTGTCGGGATGACGGCACGCTGCGTTTTTTGGCTCCCTCTGGGGATGCCACGCCTGACCTGGTTCGCGACAGGAAAAATTTCTCAGATCGAGGGGACCGCCCTCTCATGGCCTCGCGGGTAACGAGAGCCCACCATAGACCTGATGCACCCCCCCTGTCGGCCCGCGCTGTTTGGCCCTATTTTGATGCTGCTGTCTTGCAACGCAGCCCTTGGGTGCCGCGCCGCCGTGCCAGAGGACGATGACGAACCCGCCCCCACAAACGGTGTTCCCGTGGCAATGCGTTCGGGGACACCAAGATCAGGATCCGCAATCGATGCGCCATTGACTGAACGGGACGGGCCTTCAGGCGCGGGCCGTGTGGAAAAAATTCCCGCAGAGGTGGCACCGGATTCGGGTGTTGCGCTGACCAGCGTTTCCCGAGCAGACGCGGCATCCCCCGCCTCTCCTGATGTCGCATCGCAAAGCGGGATCGTGGTTCAATTCAAACCGGCCGATCGGACGTTTAGCGCCGTTGTTGATGTGGTCCTCATGACGGATGACCCCCTATGCACCATTCGCTTCACTGTGGATGACTCTGCGCCCACCGACCAGTCTCCTGTTTATAAAGATCCGATTCGTCTTAGCAAGTCGACAGTGATTCGCGCGGTGGCTATCAAAGGCTCTGTCAAAGGGCCCGTTGCCAACCAGGCCTTTTTGAAGCTGGAACCGGACGTATTGGACTTCTCGTCTGACCTACCCTTGCTCGTCGTTTCCTCCGGTCGTTCTCGGGTGACCAAGAAAGCCGATGGCACAAAGGCCGCGTCAGCCCTCATTTTCGAACCGGAAGCCAGGTCCGGTCGGACAACCTTGCGGGGGCTGCCGGCTTTGGACACCCGGGTCGGGATCAAAGTCCACGGTTCCAGTTCAGAAACGTTCGACAAGAAATCCTACAAGCTTGAACTGTGGGGCGGAGGTGCCGACGAGGACGTTTCCACCCCGATTCTGGGCATGCCCGCTGAATCCGATTGGATTCTGTTTGGTCCCTTTGCCTACGACAGGGCGATGATTCGAAATTCGGTGATGTACGCGCTGAGCAACCAAATAGGACGCTGGGCGCCGCGAACCCGATTCGTCGAGATCTTCTACGCTGACCAGGGCAGGGGTGTGGCCATGGCAGACTATCAAGGTGTTTATGTGCTGGTTGAGAAGATCAAAGTGGGCAAGTCGAGACTGGCCATCACAAAACTAGGTCCCACCGACATCAGCCCTGCCACTGTCACGGGTGGCTACATCATCAAGGTCGATCGCCTAAACGACGGTGAAAAGGGCCTCAATGCGGGTCTTGGGCCAGATCGGGTTTTTGGCCGCGCCTGTCCTGTCGGCGTCAAGGGTGCCTGCGGAATCGGCACGCCCGATGGCATAGGTTTCATGTCGTATTCCTATCCCGACGAGGCCCAGATCCTGAAAATTCCGGCGCAAGCGACGTACCTGAACGACACGCTGAACACGTTTGCGAATGCCCTTGCCAAAAAAGAAGACGTAAGCGCCCTGATCGATCAACCGGCATGGATCGATCACCATATCCTGCAAACGTTGAGCAAGAATATGGACGCGCACCGGCTGAGCGCCTATTTCCACAAGGACCGCGGGGGAAAGATCGCCGCAGGACCGATTTGGGATTTTGACCGAACGTTGGGCTGCAACACCGACAAACGTTGCGTTGAACCGACGTGGTGGGATTCGACAAATTTCACGATGGACTGTTCGTCAACGTGGAGTTTTGGTTGGTGGGCGGGACTATTTGCTGACCCCGCCTTCAGGGCCGCCTATTTCGCTAGGTTTCGTGTGCTGATTGACGCCGAATTTTCGGTCCCGAAACTGCACGCGCTGATCGACGACGTTGCCCGGCAGTTGGGGACCGAGGCGCCGCTGCGAAACTTCGCGCGCTGGAAGATCGATGCGCCGGTTGTCAGCCACACGGCCGAGATTGTCGCCTTGAAAGATTGGCTGGCCCGACGGGTGACCTGGCTGCGGGGCTGTTTGTCCTTACCCGATCCTCGGGACTGTCGGGGGAATTAGGGGATGGTCCTTCCCAAGTCGTTCCAGCGCTTCTTGTGCGGTGGGGCGATCGTTTGGATCGGTCGCGATAAGTGACGTGACCAACCTACGGATTGCAGGGGCGCCCTGTTCGAGGCAGGCTTTGTCACTGACGCCACGATTTTCCAGAATCTCAGGGGTTCGCAAACGGACTCCTGTGACCGTTTCCCACAGCAGGGCCCCGACCGAGAACAGATCCCCCGCAGGTGAGGGCCCTTCGCCTATCCATCGTTCGGGTGCCAAGTAGGCCGGCGTCCCCCCCGGCGGGTCGCCGTGTTCGGGCAGCCACCCCACGAAGTCCACGACGACGGGGTGCCCGGGGCTGCGCAGCAGAACATTGCGCGCTGAAATATCTCCATGAACGATCCCCAGCGAATGGATGAAGGCCAAGGCCCCCAACAATTCGACGGCCAACTTTTCGGTTTCCGCGGCCTGCAGGCCCATCCCCCCGGCTTTGCCCCATCTATCCTTGAGCGTACCCCCGGCAATCACTTCCATGGCCACCCGGCCCTCATCCACATGGTGGATCGCCGCAAGACCCGGGTGGGAATGTACGGCCAGCGTCCTTGAAACGGCCAGTCCCTGGCGCGCGGCAGCACCGTGCGGTTCCCGGTACACCTTCAAGGCCACGTCTGTGTCCGTATCCCTGTCGTGCGCAAGAAATACCGATGACCAAGCCCCCCGGCACAGTTCGACCTTGATGAAAAATCTGTCAGGCGGTGGCATGATGCGCGATGCGCTAAGAGCGAATGTGGTTAGATCTGACGAAACATGGCTGGTGTTCCCAGTCAATTTTAGGTAACATTTCGTTTTCCTCCAGGGCAGAGGTATTTCCCCTGCCCGGAAAGGTTCGGACATGAAGTTGTTTTCCCGTCCTTTTCTGGGTTTGACCGCATTAGCGGTTCTTTCGTCGTGTTCAACCGACCCTGGCGTGTCGACAAAGGGCGGTGGTGACAACATCAACGGGGGCACCGGCAGTACGTCTGGTACTGGTACTGGTACTGGTACTGGAACCGGAACTGGCACTGGCGCCGGTTCGACGGGTGGAGGCAAGCCCGGCACCCCTCCAGATATCGGGTTAGGCAAGGTTGTTCAGGGAATGCCGCCAGATGGCGGCGGTATTCCGATGTCGATCGATGACAAGAACTGTGGCTACAAGGAAGTCAAACTTGAACGCCTGCCCCCGAAGATTTTCTTGGTTTTTGACCGATCATCGTCGATGAGCCGAAAGGTCGATTCCGGGGGCACTTTGTGGACCAACACGGTTTCTGCGTTGGACGACACTTTGAAGGCGACGCAGGACACTGTCGAATGGGGCATGACCCTGTTCCCCACGCCCAGCGGATGCAACGTGTCTCCGACGGTTGAAGTGCCGATGGCCCCGAAAAACCACGCCATGATCATGAGCGTTGCCAATGGGATGAATTACAACAGCTCGGGCGACGGTGGCACGCCCACTTCGGATGCGATGAAAAAGGCGACGGCCTATCTGTTGACGGATAAGTCGCCAAATCCGAAATACATCTTGTTGGCCACGGACGGCCAGCCCACCTGCCCTAAAAACGGAGCCATTCCCGATGCTATCGCGTCAGTGCGCGCAGCGGCCGCGGCGGGGTTTAGAACCTTTGTCGTTGGAATTGGCCTTATGGCGAATGAAACCGCCACGCTGAACGAGTTGGCGGTTGCGGGCCAGACGCCGCGTAACGATCCGACGTACAAATATTATCCGGTGTCCAACAAGGACGACCTTGTGAAGTCGCTGAGCCAAATCACTGTGGCTGTTGCTTCCTGTACCTTCCCCCTTGATATGCCGCCCCCGTCCTTGAACATGGTGGGCGTCTATGCTTCGAAAGTGAAGATTCCCAGCAGCCCCACGGACGGCTGGTCCTACGGGCCGGGCAACAAATCGGTGATTTTGAATGGACCTGCCTGTGACGCGGTCAAGAACGGCAGCGCTACCAACGTCCAGATTATTTTCGGCTGTCCGCACATGCCGATCCCCTGATTCGCGGTGGACAAACTGCGTGACGGCGTGGTTCTGTCCTGCCCGTGGAACGTATGAAACCCCGGCCTGGGCAACGCCCGGCTTTGCCCCAAAATGGCGCCAGACCTGTGTCGGCGGCGCGGCCCCGTCGGGCTGCCGCGCGCGACGATTTCGACGAATTCAATCGCGACGTCCGCGCCGCCCTTCTTCCTGAAGCCCCCCGCCAAAGGCGCGCGTTTTCTACGGCGACCGGCGCTGTCCAGGTGGAAGGCGACACCACCGAATCGGCCTATCTGCGAAAACTGTTCACGCTGGATGAAGATCTGGCGCGGGGTTTGACCCACGGGTTCCACAGTTACGCAGGACGTATGCATCCGACGATTGCCCGCGGGGCCATCACAAGGTGGTCACAGCCGGGCGGACGCGTCCTGGATCCCTTCACCGGCAGCGGGACGGTGTTGGTTGAATCGTTTGTCCTAGGGCGGGGCGCTGCGGGGGTTGATGCCAGCCCCTTGGCCGTCGAATTGGCCCAGGTCCGCACCACCACCTTGGGCGCCGCGGGGCGGGATCGCCTGGTTGATGCGGCCACGTCCATCGCGGAAGAATCAGCGGATCGGGCCCGCAGGCGAATCAAGCCTCAGATCCCGGCCTGGGCGGCCGACGAGAACATGAGATTTTTCCCCCACGTCGCCCTCGAACTTCTGGGATTGCGCGAACTGGTTATGGCCACACCCGCAGACGATCCTGTGGGGCGGGCGCTGCGGCTGGTGTTTTCATCCCAATTGGTGAAGTTTATGAAGGCAGGCCCCGAGGCCCCCCGCGATGGCGCGACCAAACGCATCGGCCGTGGGGGCCCTTCGAAGTTTTTTGTCGCCCGGGCCGGTGAATTGGCGCGCGGCCTGCAGGTGCTGGAAGCCGCTGTGCCGCCTGGAACGCCTGTGCCGTCGGTATTTCTGGGCGACGCCCGTCAGTTGACCCCCATCAAGGCCGCTGCAGCGGATTTGATCGTGACCTCGCCCCCGTACGCCGGGACCTACGACTACCGGCGCATTCACGACGTTCGGTTCCGGTGGTTAGGCCTGTCGGATCAGTTCCTGCGGGAACGTCAGCTTGGCGAACGGGTGGCGATCACGCGCGACAACGCCCGTGAATGGAATGATGGACGCCGCCGCTGGATGCGGGAAATGGCCCGCGTCTTGCGCCCTGGCGGACATGTTGTGTTGGTGGTGGGCGATGGCGTCGTGGACGGTAAGCCCGAAGACGCGGCCCAGGAAACCGGCCACGCAGCCCAGGACGAGGGACTGGATCCCATTGCCCGGGCGTCGCAGGATCGTCCCGTGTTCGACAACCGGGTTCGCGCGGTGTTTGGTGATCTGCCACGGCGCGAACACATCGTGCTGCTGCGCAAACCGGATCGTTGATTGGCTAGCAGCCCGCTAGTCGATAAGGCGGGCCAGCAGGCGGTCGAGGTCGTCCAGGGATCCGTAGTTCAGTTCCACCCGTCCCCGGCCTGGCCCTGATTCTATCACCCGGGCACGCAGGCCCAACGCGCGCTGCAACCGTTCACCCAAGTCACGCGCGTTGGCCGACGGGGTTGTTGTGGATGTCCCTGAATCGCCCTTCGCGGCGCCATCGTCGTCGTTGGAATCCGTGTCGCGTTCCTGCCTGACCAGGGCTTCGACCTTGCGCACCGACAGATCTTTGGCCACCGCCGTTCGCGCCAGCCGTTCCATGTCTACGGGGGACTGCAACCCCAGCAAGGCCCGTGCGTGGCCCATTTGCAAGGTTCCGGACACCACCATTTCGCGAACCCGCAGGGGCAAATGCAACAGCCGCAACGCATTGGCGACGGTGCTGCGTTCCTTGCCCACCCGTTCGGCCAGGGCTTCTTGGGTGTAGTCGAATTCGTCCACCAACCGCGCGTAGCCTTCGGCTTCTTCGATGGGGTTCAGATCTGCGCGCTGAAGGTTTTCTACCAGCGCCATTTCGAAGGCCCGGGCTTCTTCGACATCGCGCACGACGACAGGCACATCGTGCAGCCCCGCGCGTTGGGCCGCCCGCCAGCGTCGTTCCCCGGCAATCAATTCGTACCCGCCTCCGGCGCGCCGCCGCACGACCAGGGGCTGAATGATCCCTTGTGCGCGGATGGAATCTGCCAGATCGCGAAGCGGCCCTTCTTCGAAGGTCTTTCGCGGTTGTTTTGCGGCGGGGTGAACGTCCTCTATCGCCACCCGTAACAGGGCGTCGCCCCGTGGCTGGCCGCCGTCTGTGGAAACCGACGTGTTCGTGGGGGCCGATGGGATCAGCGCATTCAGCCCCCGGCCCAAGGCCTGACGTTTGCCCGGGACCGTCACGGTGTTGACTCGCTGGGGCCGCGTGCGTGGTGGACCAGAAACTCGCGCGCGGCCTCAAGGTAGCTTTTGGCTCCCTTCGAAGCGACTTCGTACAGAAGGATCGGTTTGCCGAACGACGGCGCTTCGGGCAGGCGGACGTTGCGGGGGATGGCGGTTTTGTAAACGCGATCGCCAAAATGGGTACGCACTTCGTTTGAGACCTGTTCGTTCAGGTTGGTGCGGGTGTCCACCATGCACAACAAAATGCCTTCGATGCTAAGGCCGGGATTTAGCGACCGGCCCACCAATTCGACCGTTCGTTGCAGGTCGGACAAACCTTCTAGGGCGTAGTATTCGCATTGCAGGGGCACAAGCACGCCGTCGGCGGCGACCAGGGCGTTCAAGGTCAGTAGGCCCAGGGATGGGGGCGTATCGATGATGATGAAATCGTAGTCAGGCGCGACCAGGCGCAGGTGCCGGCGCAGGCCCGATGTACGCGCGTCCTCCGGTTCATTCGCCAGTTCAACTTCGGCACCCGCCAAATCCTGGCCCGCGGGCACCAGGTCCAAAAAAGGCAGTTCGGTTTTGCGGGTGACCCGCGCCACTGGTTTTCTACCGATCAATACGTCGTAGACGCTGCCGTCGTCAGATCCAACGGGTACCCGCGGATGGCCTAGGCCGCTGGTGGCGTTGCCCTGCGGATCCATGTCCACCAGCAAGACCTTGCGTTCGGCCACGGCCAAGGACGCCGCCAAATTGACAGCCGTGGTGGTTTTCCCCACGCCACCCTTCTGATTCGCGACCGCGATGACCCTTCCCATGTTTGCCCTTTCGGGGACATGGGTCCTAACACCTTCGGGCGCTGGGTTTCAACAATCCGCAAAAATTGACGTTCTAAATAGCTGTGGCCTACTGTTACCTACATGTGGGAATTATTCCTACCTACGGAAAGGTTCCATGCCACCGGACGACCGCATCTACAGCAGTTTCGAAGAGTTTGAACGGGAGGAATTTCGCCGCTGGGAAGCCATGGGGGCGACCGTCGACGAGATGATCGATTCATTGTTTGCGCCCAAGGAAGACGTCCGCCTGGCCGGTCCTTCCCTTGCCGACGATGACCCGGAGGTGGTGGGTTCGGTGTGATGCCAGTGGTGTCAGGGCGCGAGGTCGGATATAAGTTCGCGCCATGGCTACTGAAACGGCAAAAACTTCTGGATCGAACATCTGGCCCTGGGCGCTCATTACGGGCCTTGCGGTTGGTTTCCTTATCGGTCGCGAGGTCGGGCCCCGCGTGGCCGGCAGCGGGCCGGGGGAACCTTCTTCACCGACCCCGACCGCGCAGGCCCCTGCGGCAGGCGCCCCCGCGCTGCCATCGAAGATCTACAAATCTGAATCAGAATTCCCCACCGGCTGGTTGAAGGCCGCGGATCTGACCGGTGTTGCGGGCGTGTCCCTTGACGGGATGACCGACGGGCAAAAGGCGACAGCGCTTCAGGCGTTGAACGAACACGATTGCGAATGTGGCTGCGGAATGGGATCGATCGCGATTTGCGCGAAGAAAGATCCGAACTGCCCGCGCAGTCCAAAGATGGCCAAACAGGTTCTTGACATGGCCAAACAAGGCAAGTCGATGGCCGATATGTTGGCGTACATCGAAACACAGAATCCAAAGAAGGGCGCGGCTGCAGCCCCTTCAGCCCCCACACCAGGCGCGGCGGCAGGTCCTGGGCCCAAGCGTGTGCCCCTGTCGGCACATTCGCCGCGCAAAGGTCCGAAGTTCGCGAAGGTCACGATTGCTGAATTCAGCGACTTTCAGTGCCCATTTTGCAGCCGCGTTGGCCCCACCATGAAAGAAATCGTGGAAAAATATCCGAAGGACGTGGCGATTGTGTTCGTTAACCAACCGCTGTCTTTCCATCCCAACGCGCGTCCCGCCGCCAAGGCCTTCCTGGCCGCCAACAAACAGGGCAAGGCCTGGGAAATGCACGACAAACTGTTTGCCAATCAGCAGGCGCTGTCGGCTGAAAACTATGATCTGTGGGCCAAGGAACTGGGCCTGAACGTCCCCAAGTTTAAAAAAGATATGGAAGATCCCGCGACCGAAAAAATGGTGGCGGACGATCAGGCATTGGCCGGATCTGTGGGCGCCGATGGCACCCCCGCATTTTTTCTGAATGGCCGCGAACTGTCGGGCGCGCAGCCCTTCGATGCGTTCAAGAAGATCATCGACGAAGAAATTGTCCGTGCTGACGAACAGTTGAAGAAGGGGGTGAAGCCCGAAAAATTGTACGAGACGCTGATGGATATGGCGGCGAACGCACCTAAACCACAAATTGCCGTAGGAAATTCACCGACCAAGGGCCCGAAGTCCGCGCCGGTTACGGTGATTGCGTTTTCGGACTTCCAGTGTCCGTTCTGCAGCCGCGCGCTGCCGGTCATGAAACAGATTGAAGAAACGTATAAGGACAAGGTTCGCCTGTCGTTCAAGAACCTGCCGCTGCCGTTCCACAACAACGCGCAGGGCGCAGCCGAAGCGTCCCTGGCGGCGCATGAACAGGGCAAGTTTTGGGAAATGCACGACAAGCTGTTTGCCAACCAGCAGACCTTGGATCGTCCCAACCTGGAAAAGTATGCCCAAGAACTGGGCCTGAACATGCCCAAGTTCAAGGCGGCCTTGGACAGCGGCAAGTTCAAAAAACAGGTTCAGGATGACGCGGCGATGGGGGCTTCGGTGGGGGCCACGGGCACCCCGACGTTCTTTGTCAATGGCGATCAACTTGTGGGCGCCCAGCCATTCGAGGCCTTCAAGACTAAGATTGACGCTGCTCTCGCCGCCGCCAAAAAATAATACGCTGCGCAAGAACAGGCCGACGATCCTCGCAGGAGGGCGTCGGCCTTTTTTAATGGCTGTTGATCCTCCTTGACTGGGACCTACAGTGTGACTAATACCCTAACGTAAGCGTAAGGGTTTAAATCATGGACGTCTCAGCACTCGCACTTTCACTTCTTAAGGTCGGTGACCTTGCGCGTCGTACAGGACGCAGCGTGAGGGCGATTCACCTGTACGAGGAACTGGGGCTGCTGACGCCCGCTGTGCGGTCCAAGGGTGGCTTCCGCATGTACCACACCCATGCGATCACCCGCATCGAATGGATTCAGAAGCTGCAGGATATGGGGTTCTCGTTGACCGAGATCAAGGCCTTCTTGCGGGTCTGGGAGGCCAGCGCCACGGCCCCCAAGGCGATGGGGACGGTGCGGGAGATTTTCACGGACAAGCTGCGCGAAACCCGCGAGACCCTGGAACGTCTGGGGCGGCTTGAAGGCGAGCTGCGCGAAAGCCTGGAATATCTGGAAAGCTGTCGTTCCTGTGAACCCGTCCATACGCAGCCCGAATGTGGGAATTGCGACCACCACGGGCACGAGGGCAAGGCGCCCCCCCTGCTGCTCGACGGCATCACCAAGCACTAAGTACGGAAAAACATCATGGCCTTAAAACTGCCCATCTATCTAGACAACCACGCGACCACGCCCGTCGATCCCCGGGTGCTGGAAACCATGCTGCCGTATTTCACGCTTGATTTTGGCAATGCGGCCAGCCGGTCGCACAGCTTCGGGTGGACGGCAGAAAAAGCCGTCGATCAGGCGCGCGAACAGGTGGCGGCGTTGTTGGGCGGCGTTGGCAAGGAAATCGTCTGGACCTCAGGGGCGACAGAATCGATCAACTTGGCTCTCAAGGGTGCCGCCGAGTTCTATAAGGACAAGGGCAACCACATCGTCACGGCAGAAACCGAACACAAGGCGGTGCTGGACACCTGCAAGCGTTTGGAAAAGCAGGGGTTCGACGTGACCTACCTGCCGGTGGATACCGATGGGCGGGTCAGCGCGGCGCGGGTCGCGGCGGCGATGACGGACAAGACGTCGGTGGTGTCGATCATGTTGGCGAACAACGAGATTGGCGTCATCAACCCGGTCGATGAAATCGGCGCCGTTGTTAAGGCGCGCGGGGCCATGTTTCATATTGATGCGGTTCAAGGGGCGGGAAAAATCCCGTTCAACGTCGATGCGTGCCGCGCCGACCTGGTGTCGATATCGGCGCACAAGATGTACGGGCCCAAGGGCGTTGGGGCCTTGTGGGTGCGGCGTAAGCCCCGCGTGCGGTTGGTGGCCCAGACCGACGGGGGTGGGCACGAACGGGGCATGCGATCGGGAACGTTGAACGTGCCGGGGGTGGTGGGTTTCGGCAAGGCGGCTGAATTGTGCCGCACGGAAATGGCCGTTGAAGCGCCGCGGATGTTTGCCTTGCGCGAACGGTTGCGCACCGGCATCGAAGCCCGGGTCAAGGACACGTTCATCAACGGTTCGATGGAACACCGGCTGCCGGGCAGCCTGAATATGAGTTTCGCGTACGTCGAAGGCGAGGCCATGTTGATGAGCCTCAAGGACGTGGCCGTGTCGTCGGGGTCGGCCTGCACGTCGGCGTCGCTGGAACCTTCCTATGTGTTGCGGGCGTTAGGGGTCGAGGCCGAGATGGCGCATACGTCGATTCGGTTTGGTGTGGGGCGGTTCAACACGGAAGAGGAAATTGATTTCGTCATCGATCTGGTGGCCCGAAACGTAACCCGGCTGCGCGAAATGTCGCCCCTATGGGAAATGGTTCAAGAGGGGATCGATTTGAAGAGCATCGAGTGGGCGGCGCACTGATTTTCAAAGACACGAGGAGCACGACATGGCCTACAGCGAAAAAGTTATCGAACACTACGAAAACCCCCTGAACGTGGGAAGCCTGGACAAAAACGACCCACACGTGGGGACGGGATTGGTCGGCGCGCCCGCGTGTGGCGACGTGATGAAATTGCAGATCCGCGTAACGGACGACGGCGTGATCGAGGACGCCAAGTTCAAGACCTTCGGCTGCGGATCGGCAATCGCGTCGTCGTCGCTTGCGACCGAATGGATCAAAGGCATGACCATCGCTGAGGCCGGCGCCCTGAAGAACACGCAGATCGTCGAGGAATTGAACCTTCCCCCCGTGAAGATCCATTGTTCGGTCCTGGCCGAGGACGCAATTAAGGCAGCCATCGCGGACTACAAGAAGAAACAGGTCAGACCCAGCGTTGCTGGCTGACCGAGGAGTTCATCGTGCACGTCGAAGAACAGCGCAACCCCATGTCAGTTGTTGTCAGCCCCCGGGCCGTTGAGGAAATCAAGAAGGCTGCCGGCAAACGCCCCACGCCGCCCAAAGGGTTGCGGGTGGGCATTCGCGGGGGTGGCTGCACGGGGTTTTCGTATTTCTTCGAATGGGCAGACGCCGATCCGCGACCCGAAGATCGGGTTTTGACCTACGAAGACGGGGCCGTGCAGGTGTTTATCGATCCGAAAAGCCACGTTTTCCTGGATGGATCGACGTTGGATTACGCGACGTCTATGATGCAGCGGGGGTTCAAATGGGTGAACCCCAACGCGAAGGGCGAGTGTGGCTGCGGCGAGAGCGTGCAATTCTAATGCTGGCAGGGGAGCCTGCGGTTCCGATCCCTGTGGTAGCTGTTGATCACTTTTCGGTATTGGGCGTGCCGCGACGATGGCATCAGGATGCGGCTGACCTGGAACGTGCCTACAAAGATCGGGCGCGGCAGGTTCATCCGGACAAGTTTGCGCGTGCCGATGCGACCGCGCGTCGAACGGCGTTGACCCAGGCGGTTGCGGTGAACGACGCCTGGCGGGTTTTGAAAGATCCGGTGCGGCGGGCGGAATATCTGTTGGGGTTGTGGGGGACGCCCGGCATCGAAAAGACGCCCGTGCCGCAGTCGCTGTTGATGGACGTGCTGGAACGTCGCGAGGCCCTGATGGATGCGCGTTTGGCCGATGATGACGGCCGCGTGGCCGCGCTGGTGGGCGAGGTGCGGGCGTGCCGGCTGCATGAGTTACAAATTTTAGAGACTGGTTTTGCGACGGAGCCACCCCCGGTTGAGGCGCTGGTTCAGGCGTTGGCGGCGGTGCGGTACTGGGATCGATTCCTTGACGAAGCGGATGATTCTGATGTCGGTTGAAGCCTTATTTCAGATTAGCGAACCCGGTGAATCGGCGCCCAAGGCGGCGTGTGCGGGGCGCGTGGTGGGCATTGATCTTGGCACGACGAATTCGTTGGTGGCAACGGTGCGGGGGGGGCAACCGTTATGTTTGGGCGGCGATGAGGCGATGGTGCCCTCGGTCGTGTTTTATGGGGCAGACGGCGGCGTTGTGGTGGGCCGCGAGGCGCTGACGACCCTGGGTCCTCAATTTCCATCCGATACGTTGGCGTCGGTGAAACGATTCATGGGCCGCGGTCCCAAAGACGCCGACGCCACCCGAAAACTGACACCGTACCGGTTTGCCAATTTATCGCCGGGCGATTCAGTCGTGCGTTTCGAAGTGGCCGGCGGCAAGCGTGCGGTGACGCCCGTGGAAGTTTCCGCCGAGATTTTGAAGGTGTTGCGGGCGCGTGCCGAAGGGGAGTTGGGGGGCGAACTGGATGGCGTCGTCATCACGGTGCCCGCGTATTTTGATGATGCCCAACGCCAGGCCACCCGCGATGCGGGCCGGTTGGCAGGGCTAGAAGTGTTGCGGCTGCTCAATGAACCCACGGCAGCGGCGCTGGCCTACGGGCTGGACAAACAGGTCGAGGGCACCTTCGCGGTCTTTGATCTGGGGGGCGGCACGTTTGACGTGTCGATCTTGAATCTGGCGGACGGGGTGTTTGAAGTGAAATCGACTGGCGGCGATTCTGCGCTGGGTGGGGATGATTTTGATCGTGTGGTGGCAGGGCATCTGTTGCAGAAAATGGGTGTGGCCGCCGATGCCGCTGGCGATCGTTTGCTGTCACGCCGGGTGCTGGATGCCGCGCGTGCCGCCAAGGAAGCGTTGACCGACGCTGACCAGGTGGACGTCCAGGTGGCGCGCACGGAAGGAGGCGTTTTTTCGGATCACCTGGATCGCGGCACGTTGGAGGCGCTGGTGCGGCCGGTCCTGGATCGCTGTGCCGCGCCTGTGCGGCGGGCCCTGAAGGACGCCGCGCTTGCACCGGGCGATCTTCAGGGCGTGATTTTGGTGGGTGGGGCGACGCGAATGCCGATTGTGCGGCGGTTTGTAAAAGATCTATTTGGCCGTGACCCTTTGTCAGACATCGATCCCGATCAGGTGGTTGCGTTGGGGGCGGCGATTCAGGCGGATGTGCTGGGGGGGGTGGGGCGCGATGATGTGGTGCTGCTAGACGTGGTGCCGTTGTCGCTGGGGCTCGAAATGATGGGTGGTGTGGCGGAGAAAATTATTCACCGGAACACCACCGTGCCCTGCGGGGCCACGCAAACCTTCACGACCTACGCCGACAACCAAACCGGGTTTGATCTGCATGTGTTGCAGGGTGAACGCGAATTGGTGGCGGACTGTCGATCGTTGGGTCGGTTTTCACTACAGGGGATTCCTCCCTTGCCGGCCGGGATGGCGCGGCTAGAGGTCACGTTTGTCGTGGACGCTGATGGCATCCTGAATGTGTCGGCGCGGGAACTGGTGACAGGGAATGAAGCCAACATCAAGGTCAAACCCAGTTACGGACTAAGCGACGATGAGGTCGAACGGATGCTGCTGGATTCATTCTCGCACGCGGAAACCGACGTGAAGGAACGGTTGTTGCGCGACCAGCGGGTTGAGGCCGAACGTATCTTGGCGGCCACGCAGGCGGCGGTGCTGGCGACACCTGAACTTTTGCAGCCCGGGGAAAAAGAAGCGATCGCGGCGGCTGCAGAACGGCTGCGGGGCCTGAACGCGGGGATCGATCACCGCGCCATCAAGGCCGGGATTGAAGCCCTGGACCTGTCGTCGAAAGATTTTGCGCAGCGGCGGATGAACCGCGCCCTAGGCGCGGGGTTGGCAGGCAAGAACGTCGATGTGGCCTTGGCCGAAGTCGATTCCCACACGGTCAAGGGCGCGCACGGCACCCCCGGCCACACCCACGGATAAGAGCCCCACGTTATGAGCATTCTGCGTTTCGAGCCCGATGGCCTAGAAATAGAAGTCCCCGAAGGGACATCAATTTTGGAAGGCGCCCGGCTATGCCATGCCCATATGGGGTCGGCCTGTGGCGGCGTTTGTGCGTGTTCGACGTGCCATGTCTACGTCAAGGAGGGCCGCAACAGCCTTTCGCCCGTAGAAGACAAGGAGGAGGACATCATCGACAAGGCCTTCGATGTGCGGGTTGATTCCCGCCTGGGTTGCCAGGCCAAGGTGGCGGGGTCCACGCGCTATGTGATCGAGATCAGCCGCGAAAGCCGACAGTCATTCTTCGACGAACATCCGGAATTACGTCCCAAAATCTAAGACCGCGGTCAGTACGTCGCGCGGCCGCCCGATAGGTCGAAGGTGAACCCGGTGTTGAAGCTGGCTTCGGCGGAAACAATAAAACAGGCCAGAGCAGCGACTTCGTCCAGGGTTCCACAGCGTTTCATCGGGATTTTGTCGGTCATGTATTTGACCTGTTCGGGGGCCAACGAATCGACCATAGGCGTTTGCACAACCGCAGGCGCCAATCCGTTGATCGTGATGCCGGTTTCGGCGAATTCTTTGCCGACCGCCTTGACCAATCCGATGACGCCCGCCTTGGTGGCCGAATACGGCGTCATGCCTGGGTTGCCTTCCTTGCCCGCGATGGACGCGATCAGCAAGATGCGACCATAGTTGCGCGCCGCCATGTGCAGCAATGCGTGTTTGGCGACAAGAAATGCGCCACGCAGGTTCACCCGGTAAACGGCATCTAGGGCGTCAACGTCCACGTCTATGATCTTGCGGCCGCTGGGGCCCGCGACGCCCGCGCTGTTGACGACGATGTCCAGGCGGCCATGCCGGGTCGCCACGCTGGTCAGCGCCGCCTGCACCTGCCCCTCGTCGCTGATGTCCGCGCTGGCTGTGCTGACCGATAGGCCCTGCGCCTGCAACGGCGCCGCTGCAGCATCGGCCAGATGAAGGGCGCGATCCAGCAGCACCACGTGGGCCCCTTCGCGTGCCAGGCGCGTGGCGATGGTCAATCCCAGGCCGCTGGCGGCGCCGGTGACAACAGCGACTTGATCTGCGAATCGCAGAACCGGGGATTTCATGACCGTCCTTTTAACATCTCTCCCGCCGTGTCGGCTAAACGACGTCCGTCGGGGCCACCAGGCGCCATTCGCTGGGCGCCAGATCCGTTGGCAGCGCCAGCGACCCGTATTGTGTGCGGCACAGCGCCAGCACATGGCTGTCCAGCGCCGCAAAGATCCGGCGGACCTCGTGATAGGCGCCGCCAATCAGCGTGATTTCAGCGAACGCAAGGCCGTTGTCGGGACGGGCCAAGGCCGGGTGGGCATCTGTCGCGCTGATCGTCCGCAAGGATATGATGTCCGGGCGGTGCCCGTCCTCCAGCACCAGATCGGCGGGGGCGGGCGTGAATGGCCGGGCCAGCACAGCCTGATAGGTGCGGGGCACGCGTCGTTTCGGGTGGGTCAGTTTTTGCAACCACTGACCGTCTGATGTCCACAGCAGCAGGCCCGATGTATCCAGATCCAGCCGCCCCACCGGGCGCAGTTCAGCAAACAGGGGCGCCTGATCCAGCAGGTCGTAGGCGATTTTATGGTTGTTGTCGCGCAGGGCGGTGATGACCCCCGTGGGCTTGTTCAACATCAGGTGAACGTGTTCGTGCAGCACCAAGGGTTCACCATCCAGCAACACCGTCAGGGGCAACCGGTCGGGCGGGATTTCCGCGCGCGCGTTGACCGGGGACCCGTCCGGCATCGCAACCGCCCCTTCGGCAATGACTTCGCGGGCTTTTGCCTTGCTGGTGTTTAGTTGCCGGGACAGAAGTGCGTCGAGTTTAGGCATGGGCGTTCGCGAACCGGGTTATAGGTTAGGTCATGCGCGCGCTCCACATCATCCTTGTGGAACCTGAAATTCATTGGAACACCGGCAACGTCGGACGGACGTCGTTGGCCCTAGGGGCCGAACTGCATCTGGTCGAACCGCTGGGATTCACCATCAGCGACCGCGAACTGCGGCGGGCGGGGCTGGATTACTGGCCGCGCGTCAAACTGCGGATCTGGCCGTCATGGGCCGCGGTGGAACAGGCCCTGCCGGATCTGGGAGTCCCGTTTTTCTTCACCGGATCTGCGGCGCAGACCTACTGGGAGCCAACCTATCCCGACCGCGTGGCGTTGGTGCTGGGCCGTGAAAGCACCGGACTGCCCCCAGAGGTATTGGAGAAGTACCGGGAGCAAACCGTGCGCATCCCGATGCTGGACCCGGGCCTGCGGTCACTGAACCTGTCCACGGCGGCGGCGTTGGCCGGGTTCGAGGTGATGCGGCAATGGGGATTGCGGGGTCAAAGCTGAACGTTCGCCCAAAGCAGCGCGAGATCTAGTTCGAAGACCTCGAACGGTTGGCCGCGCACATGGGCGTCGTCTCGAAAGACACCGAGAGTCAGCCATTCCGTAGGGCGATCCGCTGACAGTTGCACGACCTCCAACAGGTGCAGCAGGGGGTTGACAAGCCATGCGTGGGTCACGCCCGCCTGCGCGTACAACGCCAACTTCACGCCGCGGTCATACCGTTCGGTCGAAGGCGACAGCACCTCGCAGATCCAGTCGGGACGGGTGGTGAAGAACGGTTCGTTGGCAATGAAGGGCATGGTTTCACGCCGCCACCCGGCCAGATCAGGCACCAACACGTTGGCCCCCAGGTGAAGCTCGGGTTCGTCGAGAATGATCCAACCGCCGGGTCCGCCTCGTCCGCGCTTGAAGGGCGGGCCCAGTTCCTCCCCCAGGGTGGTTGCGGCGGCCGTGTGGGGGCCTGCGGGCCGGGGGCTGAGGATTAGGTCGCCGTTGACGAGCTCGGCCACCTTGTGCGGGGGGGCATTCAGGACGTCATCGTAGGTGGCTAATCGAGGCGCGGGCGCGGCCATGGGCCCTATGTTAGCGCGCTTGACTTGCCAGGTGGCACGCGGCGCGCAATAGCCCTTGCAAAATGGGCGTTATCGGGCTTTCCTCCCACAAAACTTATCTGGTTTGAAGCAACTTTGCAAAAGCCCGTCCGATGACCGCCTATCCCTCTTAAGAAAGGTCCGATAGCCATGAGCCCCCGATTCAGAGACATTTCGTACTTTCTTGTCTTGGCGGGCCTGGCCATTTCCTGCGCGAGTACGCTGAATCCTGACTATTGCGATCCCGTGCCCAATACCTGCAAAGAAGGGTATGTGTGCGTGAACCACGGGTGTCGATTGGCACCCATGCCTGATGACACGCAGGGCGGCGCGGGCGGGCGCCCGACACGGCCGCTGGTCGGGGGTGGTGGTGGCGGCTTGATGGTCCCGGCCGCCTCTGCGGATGCCGCCACCACGACGGATAACCTGCCTGGCCAGTCATCCCCAGATGGTATGGCCGTGGACGCGCGGGCGGGGGTTGGTCCCGACTTGGCGGGCCCCCTGCTGGCCCGCGACATGGCGCCGGACGCCGTGCCGGTAGATGCGCCTGGATCGTGCGGCACGAATGCCCAGTGCCCGGTTGATAGGCCGGTTTGCAGCAATGGGGTGTGTGGCCGTTGTGCCTCCAACGCTGACTGCATCGGACGATTAAATCTGTTGGTTTGTTTGGCGGCAACGGGGGCGTGCGTGGAATGTGGCAAGGACGTCGATTGCAAATTGCCCGGCCCGGGGTTTTGTTCACCCACGGGAAACCGCTGCGTGGAATGCCTGGCGGCGACGCAATGTCCGGACGTCCGTCCGATCTGCGCGGCCGATCGCTGCGTGACCTGCACAGCGGGGTCCCAATGTACCGCCCGTGCGGCCAATCTGAAGGTGTGCGCACCCGTGGGGCGCTGCCTGGAATGTGACAGCAACAACGATTGTTCCGGCGCCACCCCCGGTTGTTTGAAGGCCCCCGGCGTCCTGCCCCGCTGCGCCGCCTGTTCCGAAGATAAACACTGCCCCACCACCGCGCCGGTCTGTGGCCCCACCACGGGCGTCTGCGGCGCCTGCACAACGGACGCCCAATGTGTGGCGCGCGATCCGAACACGCGTGCCTGTGTGATGGGCAAATGCCTGGGGTGCGGCCAACACGCGCATTGCACAGACGCTGCCAAACCGTTGTGCGGTACCACGGGCGTGTGCGTGGCTTGTTCGATGGGCCCGGTTGCTGGGTGTGGGGCCAAGGACATGCGGTTTCCCGCATGTGAGGCTGCGACGGGCAAATGTGGGTGTGCTGTTTCCTGTGTCGTCGGCGTCGCGAAACGATGCGGCACGGGTGGCGGCGTTTCGGATTGCGTGTTGAAAGACAGCTGTCCTTTCTGGGCCCCAGAGGTTTCTTGCGGCGGGAGGAAATTCTGCGAACAGCAGCCTTCCGGCCCGACCTGTCGGTGCCCGTCGCCACCTGCGGCATGCAAAGGCTTATCCGGGACGTACTGCGCGTCTGGCACGACGATTGCGACTTGCGCCCCAGACACGGATAACTGCCTGGCGATCAATGCGGGGGTGACAACCTGTCTAACGGGGCAAGTTTGCACCGGAACCGCCCCTGGCGTCATGTGCAAGGATACCGGTAACCCGTACGTAGTATCCAGTTCCCCCATCCAATCAGCGACCGGGGTGCCGCTGGGTGCCTATATGGAATTTGTGTTTAATGAAGACATGAACCAGGTAGCAACCCAAAATGCCTATCAGTCTGCAAGCAGTGGGATCACAGCCAATAAGGTGACACTGAGGTGGCCGAATGCCCGAACGTTGCGGGTGGAACCCTTCTCGCCGCTCAATTGTTCGTTCGGGAACACAATCAATACGCCCGCTCGGTCGTATGTTGCCACCATCACGACGGCTGCAACAGATCTGGCGGGAAATTCCCTGGCGTCAGAGTACACGCTGGAATTCACAACCTGCCGAACTGTCGAAACGAAACTGGTGGCTTCAACTTTGTATTCGGGAACGGCCTGGAGCGACAACAATTATGACTACGTTAACCCCGGCGTTGGTGATGAACCCCAAAATATTGAACGCCGGACAATTGTTGGTTTTTCGATCAGCGACATCCCTTCGGGCGCTTCGATCGACTCGGCTACGTTGCGCCTGCTGCGAAGCGAGACCGTGATAGGGGATCCCTTCACCAACCTTGGCTCTTTGTATGTGGGGCAGATTCAGCCCGGTGTCATGTCTAGCAGTACTTTTTCGTCGACTCAGATCGGCGCCGAAAGCACCTTGCAAACCATCGTCGACCAAAGCGTTGATGTCAGCACGGCACTACGAGACAGCTTGCCACTGGCGGGGGATCGCCGAAATATCCTGCAGTATCGCATGCGTTTTGGCACCCCGACCAACGCTGATGGCATTGCAGACGTGATTCTCCCAATTATCAGCGTCTCCGATGCATCGGCGGGCTGTTACTTGCAGGTGAAATTCACTGCGCCTTGATCGTGGCCCCTACGGCGCCGGGATGAGCTTCCCGTAGGTGTCTTTGGCCGCCCCATAGTTCATCAAGAGCGCGGCGCAGTTGGTGTGGGATCGCTCGCGGTCCCATCCCAGCACGCCGTGGAGAAAGAGCTCCCAGGGAAGCCGGCGCCAGTACCACGCAGCCCCATGGGAGCCCACGATGCTACCCAGGTATTGCTCACGGAGGACCGTACAGCGGGCCGGGCCCAGATCCTTGCACAGCTTGGACTCTAAAAGGAGTCGGGGGCTTTTCTTTGGGGAGGGCATGAAGGATCAGCACGAGCATAGGAAATCCAAAGCGCACTGTCTTTTCGGAGCCCGCTGTGGCGGCGGTCGATTTTGTGTAGGCCCAGCCTCGGAGGCTGGGGGGGCGTTCGCGTCGATC
>JAYUUT010000344.1:0-19503 GCA_043754455.1 Myxococcales bacterium | reverse complement strand
GTGCTTGTGCAACAACAACTAAGTGCGGGCACCTCGGCGGTCGAACGCCGTTCAAACCCTGCGCTGCAGGCGCTTGAAACCCAGGCCGAATCTCTAAACGTTCAACTGCATTCAGCAAAGGTCGCTTTGAACGAACTGGATCGCGGCTTGAGCCATCTGCGCGGCGTGGTCAAGGAGCTGCCCCGGGTAGACGTCAAGATCAAGGAAATGACCCAAGAACAGGGAAGCCTGGAACGTTTCCGGGCCACGTTGTTCGAAAAACTGAAACAGACCGAATTGCAGCTAGAGATCGAACGTGTATCGGTTCAGGCCCGGTTCGAAGTGGTATCACCGCCCACCCTCGACGCTTCAAAACGCAACAAGAACATTTTGACCCGCGGTGGCGGCGGGCTGGTCATGGGGCTGTTCATTGCGGTCATCGTGATAGCCCTGCGTGAGGGCCGTCGTCTGCTCAAAGAAACCCTGGCCGATGAGGAGACTGAGTCCGCGTGATGAAACGAGCGTCGATTGTATTTTTTCTGCTGTCATCAGGCTGCGCCCATAAAGGGCCCTTCGTGTGGGTCACCGATCTGGCGGCCGACGATGAATCATTGTCGGCGGGGATTCAGGCCCGCGATACGATCCTGGTTGAAACCCGGGATCAGCCGACTATGTCCGGCGAATTCATTGTCCGGGATGACGGGCATTTTGCCATGCCGATGGTCGGAAGTTTGCACGTGGCGGGCCTTCCCCCCGTCCAGGCCGCAGCCCTTGTCCGATCGCGATTGACTGGGCTTGTGGTCAAACCTGATGTCGCGGTTTGGGTGGCAAAAACCGCGCCCATTCGGGTCAAGGTGGTGGGGCAGGTGCGAACCCCAGGATCTTTCGAATTGGTACGCGAACGTGGGGTGTTGGGCGCCTTGGCCGCTGCCGGATGGCTGACGGATTTTGCCGACAAGGATGGCATTTTCGTATTGCGGACGGGCGACCGCACCCGGGTCCGGTTCCGCCTGCCGGACCTAACGACAGCAGACGCCCAGGGCGTGCGGTACAAACTGCGCGACGGCGATGCTGTGATCGTGGAGTGAACCGACAATGGTCGTGCTGGGGGCGTTGTGGGCGCTCACATTTGCGCAATCTAGCCTGGAGGCGCAAGGCCGGGCAACCCTTGAGGTGACGGGCGGATCAACACCGATCCCCACACAAACCGGTCACGAGTACGCCGTCACGACGGCACTGACGCCTCTTATCGAAGGGCGCGCGGCGACCCCCCAGACTTCATCGCGCCTGCTGTATTCAGCCCGATTGTTGCTTCGGGCGCCATCATACGGATTGGGACTCAGACCCCTCGTCCTGCATACGCTTCGCGCGGAAGAAATCGTGCATCTATCCCCCCGCACCACATGGCAGTTGGCGGGTTCCTGGTCCCGGGGCGAAACCGATTACTGGGGCTTGGCGCAATCTCTGACCCGAACCCAGACAGCCCTTCCCGTCGTCGTAGGACTCCAACAGATCTCGGCACAGACCGCAGTCACGCATAGACTTAGCCCGGTGTGGGATCTGGGGTTGTCAGTGCAGGCGAATCACATGGCGCCCATAACCGCCAAATCCCAGACCGATCCCACGATGCCAAATCCTGATCCCATGATGAAGCCCCCCTTCGATCCGACGTTGAATCTGTCCCGGTCGGATCGGATCGTGGGAACCGGGTATGTAGGACGAGGAATTTCGGCAAACCAACGCATTCGCGGGATTGGTGTCATTGCTTACGAATCCTTGGGGGACAGGTTGCGTGTCCTAAGCATCGGCCCAGCCCTGGGCTGGTCTTACGCGCCTACCCTGGACACGTCTTACACAGTGTCCGCCGGTGCCTCGTTTTTGCGCACCGATGACATGCCCCTGCCGTCTGCAATGGACCCGATCGCGCCAACGCAGCCACAGCGCACAACCACCATCAGTCCTTCGGCAGACGTGGCAATACGGCAGCGCCTGGGAATCGTGACACGGACCATTTTTGCGGTTGAGGCCAGCGCGGGCCTTGGATCGTATCTGGATCCTTTTGTGGGGAAGGTCAGCCCCGTTGGACAGGCCCGGCTGCGCTTTGGCTTCACCACCCCACCCCGTCTTTCGGGAGATCTAGAGCTGTTTTTTACCGCCAATTTGGGTCCCGAGCCCGAGAATCGCCGCCTGGATACTTTGATGGGGATTCAGGCGCCATTGACCTATCGGCCCCAGCCGGGAATCGACCTAAGCGTTGGCTTCCGTATGATCCAGAGGGGACCGAACCTGAAGGCCGATGACTTCGCCTTCGTACAACACGACATTGGGCTTTATGCCAGCGTATCGGCCTGGTTTGACCTGCACCCTGGGCGCAGCGCACAAGGCGGCGCTAGGTAGGGTAAGCTGGACCGTTCGCTTAAGGCCATGAAAACCGACCCCCCCGGACATAAGAGCGAAAAAAACAGCGAAGCGCTGGGGCTGGATGACGTGCTTTTACAAGCGCACGAGGCCAACGGCGAAGGAACCGACCTGCGCGACGCCGAACGCAACCTGCTGGACATGATAGACGGGGTTCGGACCGTCGAAGAAATCCTGCGGAAAAGCCAGGGATCCTGGTTCGTGGCGATGCGCCACCTGCGGTCGTTGCATGAACGAGGCCTGGTCACGTCCGCTCGCCTTCAGAGACTCGTCATGGCCCCCGCACCTGCGCCCGTCGATGGGCCGCAAAAGACCGAGGCGAATATGCCTGCCTTTTCGCCGACGACACTTTCGGCAGAAGGGAGACGGACCCTGCGCCCGGGATTCGTGCCCGTCGCACCCTCGGGTACCTTTGCGGTTGTCCCCGTCGCACCGATCCCGGTCGTCCCACAACCAGCCCTGGCCTCCGAAGGGACGCCCGGCCCCGGACAGAAATCATTCATGTTGGGTCGATATGAGGTCTTAAGCCGCATTGGCCAAGGGGGCACGGGATCCGTCTACCTGTGCCGACAGGCAGGCCCCCTTGGGTTTGATCGCCTGTACACGATCAAGGTCATCCGTGAACACGCCGCCAAAGACAGTCAGGCCTTGCGATCGCTTGAACGCGAAGCCGAACTGGGCGGACGGCTGACCCATCCCAACCTGGTGTCGGTCCTAGATTCCGGTGAATACAAGAACCAGCCGTACCTAGTGATGGAATACGTTGAAGGATCAAGCCTGGTCGATCTTTTGGACGGCACCAAGGGACTGCCTGGGGACGTCGTTGTCTCTGTTATGATCGATGTGCTGCGCGGGCTGCATTTTGCGCACGAATTGGCCGATGCCGATGGGCGCCCGCTGTGTCTGGTTCACGGCGATGTATCCCCTCACAACATCTTGTTGGGGGTTGATGGGGTGGCCCGACTGGCTGATTTTGGAACCGCCCGGATCAAAAGTGATCTGCCCCCGCTGGAACCTGTCGTGCAAACCGTGGGAAAGCCCGGCTACCAGGCCCCCGAACAACTGCTGGGGGAACCGGTCGATCGTCGCGCTGACATTTTCGCCGCCGGGGTCACGATGTGGACCGCGTTGACGGGGAAAAAACTGTTTGTCGACCAGGATCATGAAGCCACGGTCATGAACGTCCTGCGGCGCCGGATCGAATTGCCAAGTGCCCATGGCGCCCCGACGGCGCTGGATGACATTTGCCTCACCGCCCTGACCCGATCACCCGAGGGTCGATTTCAGACCGCCGAGGCGATGGCAGCGGCGCTGGAACACGTCGCCCAGACTGCGGATCTTCGCGCGCCAGCCAGCCAGGTGGGCCGGTGGGTATTTCAACACGCGCGCGAATCATTGGATGAACGGCGCCGGATGATACGGGGCCGGGGCAAATCAGCGGCCGATCTCCAACCGGTCACGGCCCCGATTTCGGGCGAGGTCATCCACCCCACCGTGCAACTGGCGAAATTCGTTCCCGAACCAAACCCTGTAAAAAGGGAGATAAGGGAGACCCGCGCGACCCTGGCACGGACCCAGATGATGGACGTCCTCATCACCCCGGCTGTCGTTCCGAAAACCCCAAAACCGCGGCGCACCGAGGAAGTGATACCGGTGCCTCGGGCCCATTCGCGGCTGCGAACGGTTTTGGTATTGGTCATTGTCGCGGGCCTCTGCGCAACAATGTTTTTCTTGTTTCAAGGGCGCGGCCCCCGGACCGGCGACACGCCCCAACCCAAAACTGCGGTTCTAACCGACGCCGCCCCCCCGGTTCCCGGCAATGAAATTCGCATCGCGCTGCCATCTTTGTTTGATCCAGCCAAGAGGGATTAAAACTGTGAGCGCAAACGTCAACAAACGATGTGACTTGCTGGGCATGGATCTGGCTTGTGTTGACAGCGCGGGGCTGGTTGACCACATCTTTGAGCGCCTTGCCCACAAGGAAGGCGGGTGGGTGGTCACGGCAAATCTGGATTTCTTACGACGCCACGCCCACGATCCCGAAGCGCGGGCCCTATATGGCGCCGCGGATCTGCGGGTTGCCGATGGGATGCCGCTGGTCTGGGCGGCGCGTATTCAGGGGACGCCCTTGCCACAAAGGGTGGCCGGGTCGGCCTTGGTTACCCTGCTGGCCGCCCGGGCAGAAAAAGAAGACCGATCGATCTATCTGCTAGGGGGCACGGAGGAAATCAACCAGCGTGCCCGCGACGTGTGGTTGGCATCATGGCCTGGTTTGCGGGTGGTCGGCATGAAAAGCCCACGGTTTTCGTCCCCGCCGACCCCCGAAGAAATTTCGGCTGCCAGCGCCGATCTGACGGCAACCGCGCCGGACATTCTTCTTGTGGGGTTGGGATCACCAAAACAAGAACAGGTCATACGCGCCTTGCGCCCCCACCTGCCTGCAACGTGGATGATTGGGGTGGGCATCAGCATGAGTTTTGTTGCCGGCGACGTGCGCCGCGCGCCCGCCTTGGTTCAAACCGTGGGCCTCGAATGGGCCTGGCGTCTGGGGCAGGAACCGCGACGCCTGGCACGACGTTATCTCATCGACGATCTGCCCTTCGCTTTTGAACTGTTTGCGTCCGCTTTGGGTAGGCGCTGGCGCGGCTAGGCAGCGGCCAAGGTGGCTGCGATGACGCTTAAGGTCGTTCGCGTTCGCGTCAGGACAATGACGATTCGGTGAGCCGTTTTTCACGAACCTACGCACCACCACCGTTAGAATCGAAGACCTTAGGTATGGCCCAGCCGCTCCCTCATCTCACCCTCGTCCCGCCGCCCCGCGTGCAGGTGGTTGAGACCGTGTCCGGTGCGGACGTCGGCGCGGTTTATCGCCGCTACGCCCCCTATGTGGCCACCGTAGCCTCGAGGCTCCTGGGCGGCCGCCTCGACGTCGAGGACGTGGTGCACGATGTCTTCGTGGCGGCCGTCAAGGGCCTCAAGAACCTGCGTGACCCCCAGGCCATCCGCGGCTGGCTGGCCGCGGTCACCACCCGCATCGCAAGCCAGCGCGTGACGGCGCGCCGCAGGTGGGGCTGGCTGCGGATCCGTGCCACACCCGAGATAGCCGTCGTTCAGGCGCCCGGCGCGTCGCCCGAAGAAAACGCACTCCTGTCCCGCGTCTATCGCGTGCTTAATGACGTTCCTGTGCACGAACGCAGCGCCTGGATCCTCCGCATGATTGAAGGCGACGATCTGACCTCTGTGGCCACGGCCTGCGGTTGTTCTTTGGCCACAGCGAAACGGCGAATCGCGGCGGCACAGGCCCACATCGATGAGGTCATGAGCGATGAATGATCTCGCCCGACGTCTCGCCCAGGCCGGCCGTCGCCTCGCGGTGACCGACCTCGATCTTTTGGCCGGAGAGGCCCGCCTTTTGCGGGATCTCGAGCGCCGCCGCAGGGTGCGCGTGGGTGCTGTTGTCCTCGGCGCGCTTGTGCTCGTGGGGGGCGCGGGGCTGCTGTGGCAGACGGACGGGCCTTCGCCTGTCGTCGCGACGGCGCCCGCCACGCCGCGGACCGTGACTTTCGACGATGGTTCACGTGTCACGTTGATCCAGGGGGCAACCCTGCAGACGGTGTCCGCGGCCGGCGGGGCCGACATCGTGCTGCGGCTTGACACGGGTACGGCGCAGTTCGAGGTCACCAAACGCGCCGGTCGTGTCTTCCGCGTGCTCGCCGGGACCGTCACTGTGGATGTGGTGGGTACGTCGTTCACCGTCGAGCGGGTGGCAGAAGGTGCGCGCGTGACCGTGCAGCACGGGCGGGTGAAGGTCGCGTGGTCCGATGGCCAGCGCTACCTGGACGCAAGCGACAGCGGACGCTTTCCACCGGCGGCTCACGTCGAGGACGAGGTGTTGGCCCCGGCCGGCGGCCCGGCCACCGAGATCCGGCCCCTTCCTGCCCGGCCCAGGGAAGGGCCAACAGCAACAACAGCAGCAGCAGCAGCAGCAGCAGCAGCAACAACGACCCCGAAACCGGGTTGGCGGGCTCTGGCCCGGTCCGGCCAGCATGCCCGCGCGTACGAGGCTCTGGGCAAGGCCGGGCCCTTGGCGGTCAAGGACGAACCCGGTGATCTGCTCGCCGCTGCCGACGTCGCGCGCCTCTCTGGTCACCCCGCAGAGGCGCGGGCACCCTTGCGACAGATCCTCGACCGCCACCGGACGGATCCGCGTGCCGGCCTCGCGGCGTTCACCCTGGGACGCGTACTTCTTGAGGAGATACACGACCCCCGCGGCGCCGCCGAGGCCTTTGCGCTGGCCCGCGCATTCGAGCCCGATAGCCCGCTGGTCGAAGACGCCTGGGTGCACGAGATCGAAAGTTTGGTGCGGGCGGGCGCGGCGGCGGACGCGAAGTCCCGCGCCGTGGACTACCTGCGTAAGTTCCCCGCTGGTGCGAAGGCGAGGCAGGTGCGGAGCCTCGTCGGTCTCAAGTGAGTCGCAGGCGGCGGCGCGCCCGCGTCTTCTCGGTGATCATCGCCGCCCTGGCGGCACTCGTCGGTGCGCGCGCGCGGGCGGCCGAGAGTCTCGATCTCGCGTTCAGCGCCACGTGCACCGACCTTGACCGCGTGCAGGTGCGAAAAATCGCAAACATCGAGTTACGGGTGCGGCTCGCAGGCCAGAACAGCACGCCCCTGCCCTCCGTCACCATCGACTGCACGGACGTGTCCGCGATCGTGCACGCAGCAACTTCTGGCGGGCCCCCGCGTGAACGGGTGGTGCCGTTCAGCGGGACCGCCACAGTCGCCCGATCCCGACTCCTTGCGCTTGCGATAACCGAATTCGTGCTGACGCCGGATCTCGCACCCGAACCGCCGCTTTTGCCCGAGCCAGTTCCCGCTGCGCCCATCGCGCCGCCGACCGTTCAGGTGGCCGCCGTAGCGCCGGGCCCAGCGGCAAGAGCGCCACTTGCCCTCATGGCCCTCGGCTATGCACGAATTTGGTCCGCGGGATGGGCTTCGGCCGGGGCGGGTCTCGCGTACAGCGGCTGGTTTGCCCGTTACGGGCTTGTTGAGGGTCGACGCCCTCTTCGACCACGGGGTCGCCCCTGTCGCCGAAGGGACCGCCGTCGCGAACAACATCAGCCTGGGCGCATCGGCGCTCCTGGCCCTGCGGCCAGGGGGATGGCAAGTCGGAGCGGGTGGCGGGGCGCGCGTGGGAGCCACCCATCTTTCAGGACGGCCCGCTGACCCCGCGAAGAACCAAGGGCGGGCGTTCCTTGCTGGATCCGGGGGCCCGATGGGCGTGCTGGTGGTGGCCCCCCCGCGCCTGGGCCCCATCGCTTTTCAGGTGTCGATCGAAGCGGGTCGTGTCACCATACCGGTGGATGGACGCGCCGGTAACGACCTGCGATCGTTTGCGATCGAGGGATTCTGGTTCGGAGCCACAATTGGTGCGGGCCTCGCTCTATAGCGCGACGGTGTGCCTGCTCGTCGCTTCGTGCGGAGGCTCGAGCGGTGAGATCTTCACGCCGCTGGACACAGGCCCCTGCCCGGCCGCCGGCATCGTCGGACGCCTAGCCGAGTGGAATGCCAACGGGGATCTGCGCAACGTGGGCCTGTGCCCGTCCTGGCAAGCGCAGATGGCGGGCACCGTCCCGTACGGCGCGGGACGCAACGGTCAGGCATGGTGGTTCCGGTCGCAGCAAACGTCAACAGAGGCCGATCCCAATTACATCAATGTCAACGGGGCTGCCGGTGCCGTAGTGCCCGAGCTGACGGTGGACGTCTGGGTACGACAGACGTCCTTTAATGCCTACGTGGGCTCGAACCGCTTCATCGCGTCGTCACGGGGCGGCTCCTTCGGCAACTTTACACCCGGAGACTGGTCGCTCTACGTGCACGAGAGCCGCGAGGTTTTTTTCTTTGTCAAGGTCGGACCGACCTACGTCCAGCACGTGGACTGGCACACCTGCTTTTTCAACGCGCAGTCGATCCCGCTTTTGACCTGGCTCCGTTTCACCGCAACCTATGACGGCGCCACCATCCGGTGCTACCGCGACGGCCGTTTCACGAACTCGTCACCGCTACCCGCTCTCGCCAGCGGCCCCATGGGCGGCCTTGTCATCGGGCGCAACTACCCCGGCGACGTGGACGCGCTGCGCATCTTCAACCGGGTGTTGTCGACGGCCGAGATCGCACAACCCTGGCCGCAATGATTTTGTGCGCCTGCCTTCGTCAGCGTTTGGGCAGTCGATCGCTTTCGGCGATTGCCTCGGCGTAACGGGGATCGATCGACAACGCGCGATTCAAGGCTTTGCGGGCTTGTGTCAGCTCCGCCTGCCTGACTGGCTCGGTTGCGTGCGGATCCGCTGCCCGCGCGAGGTGAAGCCGTGCGCGTTCGACCCAAAACTCAGGAATGCTTTCAAGCGGCTGGGCCGCGCGATGTAACTCGGCCTCGGCTTCACGCCAGTCGGCGGCGGGGCTGGTCCCGTTCACAATGCGCAGTCCTCCGCGCATACGCAACATCGTGGCCCGCCACAACCGCTCCCATTGCAGATCGCGATCCGGCGCAAAATATGCATGAAAATCGGTCTCCGCGGACTCAAAGTCTTTTTGGGCACCCACGCTGTCCTTCAGGACCAGTCGCAGACCGGCCCGGCGGGAGCGAACCTCGGCGCGGTATTTCAGTGCCTCTTCGCGCGGCCACAGGGCATGTGCGCGGGAAAGGTCATCGTCCGCGCGGGTCAGCTCGGCCAAGGCGTTGTCCTGTAGGGCGACGTTTGGAGTGCCGCCGGTTAGCACTTGGTTCATGAGGTGAAAGCCTCGGCGCGCTTTGCAGCGGCCCCGACCAATCCATAGATCCACATCGCGGGCGTCCGATGCCAATCCCCGATCGAATTCAGCTATGGCGGCCGTCAGATAGGGCTCGCCGTCGCCGCCGTGTCGTAACTTTGCCATAGCCCTGTAACGCAAAAGCGTGCCACGGGCCCAAATCGCCTCGATGTCGGGATTCGGTTGTGCCAGTACGTTCGCAAAATCGGCTTCGGACTGGTCGTAGGTTGCCTGGGGGTCGCGGCCGCTGACCATGAGTTCGTGCGCAAGAAACATGCGGGCAATGCCGCGACATAGGTAGGCTGCATTTGTGGCGTGGCGGGTCCCGGGCCCCAAGGACAAGACGGTGTCAGCGTCAGTGACAGCTCCCGCCGAATTGCGCAAATGAGCGCGCACCTGACAGCGGCCTAGTAGGATCGGAACGAAGCCGCGGTCGTGCGCGAGGCCCTCCGTAAAAGCAGCTTCGGCCTCCACCTGTAGGTTCAGTCTCACCAAAGTTCTGCCCAGCATTAGCCAGGACTCCTCGCGCTCGGGTTCGCTTGCGACGATCGTAGCCAAGGTCTGGCGGGCCCGTGCGTAGTCGCCATCGTGGAAGGCCAGATAGGCGCCCACTATCTGCGCTTCGATCTGGCCAAGAGACAAGGTTTGCAGCTGCTTGAAATCAGCCACGATGCTTTGCCGGAGAGCCAGACTTTCCGGCGGAAGCTGGCCTTCGCGTTTTTCGGTACCGCGCCAATTCAGACGGCTGTCGGCCATACGGCCATAACGGCCTGCGAGTAAGATCGCTCGTTCGTACAGCGCCGGCGCCAGGTTGGGCGCGCGTGCGAGCGCGCGTTGCTGAAACTCCAGGGCCGTGTCGTCATCAAGCATGGCCCGGTACATCCGCCCCATTACATGTTCGATCTCAGCGGTGGCGGCGCCGCGTGATCGAGCCCGCTCGTAGGCTTGCAAGACCCGCGGCAATGTCAGGCGCATGCCGACCAAATCGCCTGCGCGGCGCAAGCGCAATGCCGACTCAAGAGACACCTGTGCCATTTCGCTCATTGATTCCACCGCGGCTGCGCGCTCACGTCGGTCACGGGCTTGCAAAGCCAGAAGTGACACCGCAATAAGCGCAAAGACGATCGAGACAGCCCATGCGGGCCGCCTTGCCCCGGAACGCAAAAGGCGCGTAACAAATACTTCGCGATGAACTGATACGGGTTCACCGGTTTGCAAGCGACGCAGATCTTCAGCGAAAGCCGCCGCGCTGGCGTAACGGTGGGCTGGATCTTTTTTCATCGCATGTGCGATGACAAGCTCAAGGCGCCGGTCAATCCCCGCGATCAAGCGGTGGGGAGCCAGGGGCTCGTCGGTCACGACGTGCGCGGCTATAGCCCCCACCCCGGGGCCGTCGAAGGGCGGTCGTCCCGTGATCGCATGGTACAAGGTCGCGCCCAGACCATAGACATCGGTCGCTGGCGTTGGCGGGGCAGCGTCTCCGCGGGCCTGTTCGGGAGCGAGGTACGCGGCGGTCCCGAAAATGTCTCCGGGGCGTGTGACCTTCGCCTCTTCTTCGCGCAGGAACGCCAGACCGAAATCCAGGACAAAGGGCTGTCCTTTTGGGTCGATGAGGATGTTGCCGGGTTTCAGATCACGGTGCAGCACACCTTGCGAATGGGCGTAGTCAATAGCCAGAGCGATGGTTTTTAAGATCGAGATTGCTTCGCGTGGCGCCAGGTGCGTGTCAGTCAGCGTATGTCCTTCGATAAGCGGCATCACCATATACGGCCGACTCCTGTCCACGCCACTTTGAAACAAGGGCACGATATTCGGATGGGACAGACGGGCAGCCGCCCGGATCTCGCGCTCGAAACGCGCGGCAGCCGACGGCATGTCCAACGCGAGCGCACCGATCTTCAACGCCACCCAGCGTTCGTTGCGCGTGTCCCACGCTTTCCACACTTCTCCCGAGCCGCCGCGCCCGATGGGCGAGAGCAAGACAAACTCGGCAAGCCAGCGCTCCGGCTCTGTGGCGTGGATCGTCAACTCGGGGGGCAAGCGCACGGGCAACGCAAGACTCGGTCGCTCGAAGGCATGTTGGGCAACTGCGCGTTCCAACGATGGCAGTTGGGCCGCATCAAGGTGACCGGCGGCAACCAGGCGATCAACCAAGGCCCCGTGCGCACGGTTGTCCGATCCACCGATGGCAGCGACGGTCTGCGCCGAGATCAGGCCGCTTGTCACTGCTTCGATGGCGATGCGCACAGCCACAATCCCATGCCTGTGCTCTTGGCCGGGGGAGGCGCCGGCGCCTTCAAGCCAGGGCGCTGCATTCCAATGCCGGGCCAACGCATGTCGAACGTGATTGCCAGCATGTTGCAGGCGGTGGGCCTGCCCGCAAAAATTGGGGACAGCACCGGGCCGATAGCGGGCCTTTAGGGCTACGGGTGTTTCAGGGCGCAGCCCGGCCGGCCTTGGCGCTGAGATCATCGGGTGCAACCGCCAGGACCGCATCGAACGCGCGGCGCGCCTCGGCCCGCATGCCCAGCTGATAGTGCGACCAGCCCAGGCCGTTCGTGTAGGCGATGTCGGCTGGATAGTCCTGATGAAGCTGGTCATAGACAAGGGCCGCTTCTTGATAATTGCCCGTGGCGTACACGGCCTGGGCCAGCCGGATGCGCGCCACGACGTTTCCCGGATCTCGTTTAAGCACGCTTCGCGTATATTTTTCGACCTCGCGCCACCGTTTCGCGGCCATGAGCGGCAACATGAGGCCCAGCTGCGCCTCGATCGAACGCGGCACCGTTGCGATGGCCTGTCGATAGGCAACTTCGGCGTCTGCCCACTTTCCCGCGAGATACGCCAGCCACCCGGTGCGCAGGGCCACGAAATACGCCGCCTCCGCGGCTGGTTTCACCTGTCGCATCGTGGCAAGCGCGCCGGACACGTCTCCGCGCGCTTCTTTGAGATAAGACTCCCGGATCAAATCACTGGGGGTTTGCCCTATCGCCGGCGACGGCATTAAGAGGCCCGCCAGCAGCCCAATCGTTACCGCCCCCGACCACGACCTGCTTGATTCTCGAAATCGCATCAGTTCTCCCTTTCGCGCGCGAGCAGAAAACGAAACCCGATAGACGCCACGGTCGAGTAGCCCTCGGAACGGCTCGCACTCAGGCGCTGCACGCTGGCGTGAATGCCGACCTCTGCCCAACTGGCAAACGTGATCAGCAGCGCGGCGCTGGCGCCCCAGGCAGAGGGATCGCGGAAGCTGGCGACCGAGGGCAGCGTTCCGTCCACGCGCCAGCGTTCGGGTCCATAGTGGCCTCCAAGGTAAAGGCGATGCACCCGGCCCACCACCGCGGCCGCACCAAGGCTGGTCGCGCCGCCGTCGTCGTCCATTGTCAGGCGGGGTCCAGCGCTGAGAACCAACCACGGCAGCGGCACGGCGTAGGCCATCGGTTCCAGCTGGCGGCTGACACCGGCAGGCAACTCCAGCAGCGCCAACTCTAGGCTGCCGCCGAAACGGCCACCTGCCCACAGCCGCAGATCAGCACCATTTAGGCTTCGCAGATCGGAGTTGAAAAGCCGGATGCCCAAGGCCTCGACGCCCCATCGCGTGTCTGTCCATCCCGCGCCTAGGAAGATGTCGTTGCCTTTCCATCTGTCTCCGACCCGGGGCCGGGGCGCGAGCGTGCCTGTCACCACCATATCCGCGTGGGCATAGGCGGCGCGCAGGGTCAGGTGGCGGGTGATCTCCACGGGGAGCGTGACGGCCAGACCCCAGCCTTCCCAGTCGACGTAAGATGTCGACTTGCGCGCATAGCTGCCCCAGATCGATGGGTTGACCCGTGGCCGTTCCAGCAGCGCCCGTGCCAATTCCAGCCCTTGGGTCGCATCCTTTGAATCCGGCTGTATGACGAGCGCGCGCCGGTAGTGGCCCGCGGCAGTTCGGCCATCCTCAAGAAGCAGACTGAGCCAGCCCAGACGCAGCGCCACGTCGAAGTTGGCAGACTTTTCGCCAAAGGCCTCGATCAAGATCGCGCGCGCCCTCTCGATCTCATGGCGGCCCTCAAGATCCAGCGACCGTCGCCAGGCTGTCGCCGCGACGTCCAGATTGGCGTCCTTGCGGGATTCATCAGCCAGCGCCAGGCCCGTGGTGGTCAGCCCCAGCGCTACGAGACACCAGACCATTCTCATCACGCGGCTCGTGCCTTGGCCTCGCCCCGATCGCGCTCAAGGATGACCCGCCGGACGTGTCCCTCTTGTTCAACCTCGAACTCGTGCCGATCGCCATCGAGGGACAAGCGCGCCCGCGAGATCGACAGCCGCGAGACCCCTCGGACGGTCACAGAATCCGCGTCGCGGCTGAGACTGTACTTCACGCGCAAGCGAGCCTGTTTGGGAAAGAACATGGTTCCCAGATCCGAAAGCGGCCCCAGCCAGGGGGAGACCAGTGGCCCCATCGGCAGATGGTCTTCCCAGACGGCTGATGCGGCGTGATCGAAGGGCAACCGCGCCAGGGCCACGAAAATCGGACGGAGCAGCGAGCGGCGATCGCCTCCGAAGTCCGCAGCCGTAAGCCCCGACGTGGTTAGTGCAAAAAGCAGATGCGCGCGCGGCGAGCGCAGCACCGTGCGGCCGAATAGATCGATCTGCACCGACACGACTTCTAAAGAGGTCTTGTCCGGATCGGAAAGATGCCAGGTCGATCCGGGATGGAACGAGAGCGCCTGGGCCAGAGCATCGTCCCAGACCAGGGTCCGCAGCTCGTCGTCCTGGTCGGGCACCGTGCGAGCGATGATCTCGGGGACCTTCTGGTTCGAGGCGAATCTGACAACATCGGCAAACGAGATCGGCAAAGTGGGACTGCCCAGTGCCGCGGCCTTTTGCGCCTGAAAATGCAAATGCGGGGTCGCGGATCTCCCGGAATTTCCGCAGCGGGCAATCTCGGCCCCCAGCTGGATGTGTTCGCCCATGGACACGCGGATGCTGCGCGGCTGCAGATGTGCATACACCGTGAACAGAGTGGGCCCGTGTTTGAGCACCACGGCGTTGCCCCAGCTTTGTTCCGTGTTCATACTGCCGGGGCGGTTGTCGGGGATGCCATCCACCACCAGGGCCACCTCGCCGGCCCCGGCGGCCAGCACCGGACGGCCATAACAGTGGTAATCGCGCAGCTCGGCTCCCGTGCCGTCGGAGGTTGCCTGCGCCACCTTCACTTCGAAATCGAAGCCGTGCCGCCACGGTCCTTTGTGCGTGTGGGCGCCATCGTTTCCCTGGGTCACCACCCAGGGTCCGCGAAACGGCAGGCGGAAAGCGATCCAGGGGGCGGCGCTGGCCCAACGGACAGTACCCATCATGTACCGTGCCAGGGCTTGCTCGGGCCGCTCACCGGGCAAGGTCGACTGGGGCGAGGCGTCCCGTTCACGCCGCCGGGCGGTCAGCAGCACCAGGTGCGTGGCCAGGGCAAACGGCAACCCCAGGACGGGCAGGTAGAACAGCGATAGGACATTGGCCAAAGCGTAGGTCAGGATGCAGCTCAGCGTCGCTCCCATCATGGCCAGCGCCACCGATGATGGCTGCGGGATAAACCACAGACCACCCAAGGCCATCGCCGTATAGGCGGCATTGATCGAAGCCAGTGTCTCCACCGATGGAGACAGCGCCGCCCCCGGCAGAGCCAGACGCACGCCCGCTGCCACCAGCATGCCCAGCCCCGCCAGCACCACAGCGATGCGGCTGTGCAGCACCAGCGCCAACATCACCAGCACGCCTGGCAACCACCCTCGAAGGTAAATCAGCGAGGCTGGCAGATCCCACCACGAGCTGTCGAACATCCCCGACGGCAGTGGTGCCAGCGGTGCGCTCAGCAGGGCCGATGCAGGAGGTAGCGGCAAGTAACGAACCGCTAACAGCACGATCCACGCCGCCAGCGCTGAGGGAAACGAGTGGGGAGGAAGATAGAAAAGTCCCATCAGGGACTCCCAGGCCGCGGTCAAGACCACGGCAAGCAGCGACGCCATACCGATCAACAGGGGAAGCGGAAGATTCTCCGGCGTGAACGCGGACACCGTGAGAACGACCATCAGCGCCACGCAGCCATGAAGCCCTTCGCGCGCCACTTGAGATCCAAGTCCGAGGGCCCGCACGAGCCCCGCGGTCACCACCACGGTCAGGGTTGCCGTGAGCAAAAGCCGCGGGAACATGCCCATGGCCAGCAGCAACAACGCCCCGGTGCCCAGATCGCGGGAGAAAAATATCTGCGCAAACGGCCGCAGCAAGATCTCGGCAGCGGGCCGGGACCAGGAGCGGAACATCAGCTTTCGCGTCACCTCACTGTGCCATCGGCCCGGCATCAACCCTTGAGCCACGGCGGCATCTCTTCCTGCGACGTCAGGGTCTCGACCGTCTCCGCACGTCGGATGATCGAGGTCTCACCCTTTTCCGAGACCAGAACGACGTTGGGACGCTCGCAGATGAACTGCGTCCACTGCGTAACGTTGTAGGCGCCAACCGAGGAGATCACCACTCGTTGCCCCGCCTTAAGCGGTGGATAGACCAGCCCGTCTCGAACGACGTCGATGTTCATACACAGGGGGCCATAGAAGACCGTGCTCTCGGCCGCACCAGTCAACTCCTGGGCGGGCTGGATATCGTGCGCGTACCAATACGCGGTCGGCAAGATATTAACCCCGGCATCGAGGATCACAGCCCGTCGTCCGTCGATGAGGCGTTTATTGCCCACGACAGTCGAGATCAGAATCGCGGAGTCATCGACCAACGCCCGTCCGGTCTCCAGCACCAGGCGCGGTGTCCGCTGTTTTTCGTAGGCTTCATCAAGCCCGTTGCGGATGGCTTCGATGTAGCGGGAAAACGATGGCGAGCTGTCCTCGCCACGCAGGTACTGCCCCCGCAGCGTGTTTTGCGAGGCGAAGCCGCCTCCCAGATCGATGGCATCCACCCGGATGCCAAGCTCAGTTTCGACCTGGCGGGCCAGGCGTCCCATCGCCCGTGCTGCGATCCGGTAACACGCGGGATCCAGCATGAACGTACCGATGTGGCAATGCAGGGCCTTAAGCGAAAGCCGGCTGTCGCGCCCGATCCGACGGATGGCATCCAGCGCCCGGCCGTTCTCCAGGTTAAAGCCAAACCGATCCCAGCACACGCCGGGCACTTCAGCGATGTTCACGCGAATTGCGACATCCGGGCGCGCGTCTTCTTCGGCCGCCACGCGTTCGGCCAGCAGCAGTTCGTCCAAGTGATCGATATGGACCAGGGCGCCACTTTTGAAAGCCAGGGCCAGGTCGGCCGCCGTCTTGCCTGCGCCGTTGAACAAGATTTGTTTACCCGGAACGCCGCCCTGCAGGGCCCGCTTAAGCTCGTGGCCCGACACCACCTCAGCCCAGGCGCCCTCCTGGTGGAAGATCTTGCAAATAGCCCCCAGATAGTTTGTCTTGTACGACCATCCCAAAGTGAACTCGCGGAACCGAGCCGCCAACTCTTCGCGCAGCTCGCGCACCTTGGCGCGCAACCTCCGCTCCGAAAAGACGTAAAGGGGAGAGCCATATTTCGCAACGAGTTCCTCGACGGAGACTCCCTCGAACGAGGTCACGGGCCGCAAGACGGGCGTCGCCCCGAACTTGTTTACCGGGCCGACCGGGTGGCGCACGATGCTGGGACGCTCGTAGCTGGGTCTCATGAAACACCTCCCAACATCCGGCGCGCCGTGTTTTTCAGACGCGAAGGAAAAGCAGTTTGAATTCCCTGTACCGAAAGACGGCCGAATGTGTCCAGATCCCCGACCTGGTCAAGAGAAATCCGGACGAATACCTTGCCCGCCTGGTAGTCGCGCAACGGCAGAGCGACCGGGATCCCCAGAGCCATCTTTAGGTGCACAAGTGGAAGATTCTGCCCTGCGCCCACCGACAGATAGATCCAGGCCGGAAAACGCGGGTTGATCTCGATGAGGTGGACGGCTTCATCGCCTCGCCCCACAATGCATTCGATCTCGAAGGGGCCCCTCCAGCGCAACGCCGAGACCACCGCGCGGGTCATGTCGAGCAAGCGTGGATCGCGCACGGTCACGCCCGACCAGCCCTTGCCCTTGTCGGTCAGTGCCAACTTCTTCATGGCCACCGCGCCCACCAGGCCGCCCTCGCCATCCCCGATACCCGCCACGTCATATTCCTCACCGGCCACGAATTTCTGCACCGTGATAGGAAAGCCCCACTGCGCCGACAAACCATAAAACGCTGCGGCCGCATCGGCCTGGTTGTAAACCACCGCCGCTCCGTAATAGGGGCCCTTTATGACCAACGGATAGCCCATCCGACGGGCGATCCCCGCAAGGGCATCGACGCTGGCGACAGTCTCCGACGGTGGCGTTCGAACACCTGGCTCTTCGTCCAGTTTGCCAAGCTGCGCCTTCGCCGCACGATCGAGCGCGGGCAGCCGCGGCAGGCAGGTCCGTATCCCCATGCGCGCCAGATCATCCTCCAGCGCGATGAAGGAACGCAGCTCGGAGTCGAGCGTGGGCATCACGACATCGATATCGAGGTGGGACTGCAGCTCCGCCATCCGCTGGCCAAGCGTGGCTTTACCCGCCGATGGATAGGGCAGGACGGCGCCACCGTCAAGCAGCCCCTCCATGTAGAAGCCGGGATCTAAGGCGTCATAGCCTAGGCCTATGATCCTGCCCTGAAACTCGGGAGAGGCCCGCAGCGCGCGGGCCACCGCCACCCCGGGGGCGGGGTTGTCCGTGGCGTTCATTCCGGTGATGGCGACTGTGGCTGTAATGGGCACGTTAGCTCCTCGCCGGGGCTGTAATCAGGCCGAAACCGGCCAGCTGGGACAGAAAGTCCTCCGCGTCACCCCGGGGATCGTCTTTCACCTCGCAGGTGTAGCGATCACATAACAGGGCGACAATTTCTTTGGCTGTGGCACCGTCGTTGAGGGCGCGCAGCACCGCAAGGCCGGTGCTGTTGACGTTGAAGGTTTGACCCGAGATGGGATCGAAGACAAACCCCGAATCGCCAATGGCGACGTGCCTTAGGGCGGTGGTGTCGAAACGACCGATGCTTGACAGGCGGATGATGGGCGGATTTTCACAGGATGACATGTATTGAATTCCTCCTACTTGCCTGTAGGTTCCCCGACACGGCAGAACCGGGCCGCCTCCGCGTGTCCTTTTTTTGTTTCGTGGGTCTGATCCTTTAAAACCTCGACCTTTCTTATGTCCACCCAGCGCCTCCCAGCGCCTGAACGCAACGCGCTATCAACAAAGAGTGAGCGCGAGCGGCCCGGTTCCGCTACCTCGGGGTACCTATCCTCCGTCAATGAACCTCCGCGATCCCTCCACACGTTCGGGCCCGGGCCCAACCGACGCCACGTTGGTGGCCGCGGCACGTGCCGGCGAGGGGTGGGCAGCCGCCGTGCTCTATCGCCGTCATAGCGATACGGTCAATGGGCTGGTGGCCCGCCTCTTGGGCCGGGACACCGATCGGGATGACATTGTTCAGGACAGCTTCAGCCAGGCGCTGACATCCTTGCACAAGCTGCAAGATCCCCAGGCCTTCGCGTCGTGGCTTTGTTCGATCGCAGTTGGCACGACGCACAAGCTGCTTCGGCGCCGCCGCCTTCTGGAAAGACTGGGCCTGCGTCGCACCGAACCGCTTGATCCCGATCGACTGATCGAGTCCACCGCGCCCCCGGATGTGGCGGCCGAGCTGCGTGCCATCTACCGCGTCATCGACGCGCTTCCGGTGAACGTACGCACGGTGTTCCTTCTGCGGCGGGTCGAAGGGCTGTCTCTGCCCGAAGTAGGCCGCATGGTGGGCGCATCGCTGACGACCGTGAAGCGCCGCCTTGCCCAAGCGCAAGAGGTAATCGGCAACGACAACCTGGAGCACAGCACATGAGGGACCAGGAACGGAAGCTGGCCCCGTTCGTGCGGGTCGACATGGACGAGCGTCGTCGCGACCGGCAGTGGGACGCCATCGCGGCCAGCTTTGTCCGGCCGCCCCCCGCCCGTTGGCGATGGCCGGCGGCGGCCACGGTGGCGACACTGACGTTGCTGGCGGGTGGTGTCACGTGGGACCGCCTGCGCACGCGGGATTCATCGCCAACGATTCCCAAGTCTGTGACTTCCATTGAAGGAACTCGCATCGGAGAGCAGGCGCTCACCTTGCCCGATGGATCCAAGGCCCGCCTCGGCCCAGGTGCTCTGGTGAGAATTCCCGGGCCCCGCCCGGATGACGTGAGGGTTCTGCTTGACCGAGGGCGCATTCAGCTGGTTGTGGTGCCGGCGCCTCCCGGCGG
>JAYUUT010000343.1:0-2359 GCA_043754455.1 Myxococcales bacterium | reverse complement strand
GCTTCTTTCTTGGCTTTACCTACGCCGAACTGATCGACAAGACCTACTACCTGAACCACTACTATTTCATCACTATCTTGGCAGGTCTGATGGTGCTGCTGCCGTTAGGTCGTTTACGGCCGGGCTCCCAGATCCCTGCCTGGGTGTTGTGGGTGTTCCGGTTTCAGGTGGCGGTGGTCTACGTTTTTGCGGGCGTCGCAAAACTAAATGCGGATTGGCTTTTTGAAGCCCAGCCCCTGCGCATGTGGCTGTCCGCCCATAATGAAATCCCAACGTTTGGCACGCCCGCTATCGCCTTCGTTGCCAGTTGGCTAGCTGCAGCGTTCGATCTCGGCATTGTGGGATTTTTGTTGTGGCGACGGACGCGCCGGTGGGCGTTTGTCGCGGTGGTGGTTTTTCATGTCGCCACGGGGCTGCTGTTTCCGATAGGGATCTTTCCCTTCATCATGGTGACGGCTGCGACATTGTTCTTAGATCCGGCTTGGCCGCGCCGTCTGCCATTTTTCCAGGCTTCGTCATCCCCCACCCAACGACCCTTTCCCCCCCGACCGGCTACGCCCCTGGCGTTGGCCTTATTCGTTCATGGATTGATCCAACTTGTGGTGCCGATGTTCCAATTCAGCGGGACCGGGCCCAGTGCCTGGACCGGTAAGGGCTTTAATTTTTCATGGAACGTGATGGTCGCTGAAAAATCCGCCATCGTTCGTTTTGAATCACGCATCCCCGGGGCCGCTTTACGTGTGCGGCTGAACAACCACCTGTATTTGACACCCCTGCAAGAAGACGCCATGGCCCAAGATCCCCAGATGATCCACGCCTTCGCCCAATACCTTTCCCAGATCCTGGCCTCGGATCACCCCGGCGCGCGGGTCCAGATTTTCGCCGAAGCCTATGCGTCCCTGAATGGACGGCCTCCGCAACGTTTCGTCAACCCCGATGTTGATATCGCGGCACATCCGCCCAGCGACTGGCTTTTGGCTTTGATCCCGAAGTGATCCCGCCTGGCAGCGCCGTGTTGATACCATAAGATCCGAAGTGAAAAAATTCGAACGGTTTTAGGCGCGGCGTCGTTTACCTATCATGACGATGGATTTGTCGGAACCAGAGATCAACGCTGCCCTCGCGGATACGGGCTGGCTGCGTCGGCTTTCCCGCGGGTTGGTTAATGGAGACGTGGACGCGGCAGCGGATCTCGTACAGGACGCGGTGGTCAGCCTATGGCAACGGCCGCCAGGCAAGGCGGGGCCCCTGCGGCCTTGGTTGGCCCGTGTCCTGCGCAACCGATCGATTGACGGTCATCGACGGGATGGACGCCGCCGCAGCCGGGAGGACGCGGCCCATGGGCTGCTGGACGACCAGGTTCCCTCGGCTGAGGAGTTGATGCAACGGGTGGAGATCCAGCGGCGGCTGGCAGTCGCCGTGGCTGCCTTGGCTGAACCGTTTCGGCGTACGGTTGTGTTGCGCTACTTCCAGGGGCTGTCGTCGGCCGAAATAGCCCGGCGCGAACACACGCCGGAGGGAACCGTGCGCGGTCGGCTGAAGGAAGGACTTGATAGGCTGCGGATCGCCCTAGACGCTGAGCACGAAGGGCGTCGGGGGGCGTGGGTCGCTTTGCTTCGGCCACTTTCGACACCCGATCACAGGGGAAAACCTGCCATCGACAGGCCGGTCACTTTCTTTGCAGTGGCCGTGAAGCTGGCACTGTTTTCTTTGGCTGTGCTTTTGACAGGTGGGCTCGCGCATCGTTTGTGGCACGACCAGGCCGCCGAAGCTCAGGGTCAGGCGATTTCCATGCGTGATTCGGTTCCAGGCGGCGGCGACGCGGCGAATTCGAAGGTCAATTTACTTGTCCCCATTTCTGCTGTCCTTCCGACGTTTACGCCCTGCCAGATCCGACTGGCCAGTCTTCGCCAGGTCTACGATGAATTCGAACAGCGCCTTTTGAACGGCGGAGGCATCGAGGGTTTGCACGAATTTGGGACGCCGAACGAACGCGCCCAAATTGTCATTTCGTCGGCTGTACAAAAAATTCTCTCAAAAGCAGGAATTCCGCCCGAGGCTGTGACCTTCGATTGCCGGGGGCGGGTCTGCCGGATCGGGGTAAAAATAGACAGTCCCGCTGTCGAGGCCCTTGTTGCTGGCCTTCCCGAGGATCCGGAACTTAAAAAGCTTGTTGCACAGTGGTACACCCTCAGAAGGTCGTTCAATTTGGACAAGGCCGGGGGCCCTATCGATTCCCGTGCAACGTTTTGGACCTTATGGTCGCACGACGCTTCTTTCATTCCGCAAGAGAGTCAACGCAGCGTGGTTCAGACGATCACCTCTCGCCCAATGCCCGTGACCGAAGCTGCCTGTCAGG
>JAYUUT010000342.1:0-2338 GCA_043754455.1 Myxococcales bacterium | reverse complement strand
GGGCGGCTGCTGATGTTGGACGTGCTGTGGGCGGACGGATCGCTGGGGCCGATTTGGTCACGGCGCGAACGTGTGGCGTGGGGGGGAGGCGAGATTTGGGTCGTATCCTGTGCCGACCTCATCACGCTGAAACTGACCGCAGGGCGGCCGCAGGATCTTGTGGACATCCAAACCTTGTCGGCGCTGGAGGGACGGCGTGGCAAGTCATAGTCCTACCGATATGACGCCGGATGCCGTAGATGCGCGGCTTCGTGAACTTTCCCGATTGTCCGCTGATGCGATTTGGCCCCCCCTCGTCGACATGTCATCGCAAGCCGTTACGTCAAGGCTGCTGGAATGCGCAGAGATCTCGGCCTTGGCGATTGAGCTGGAAGCGGCGGGTGCCGCGCATTTCGGTCGTTAGGACGCGACAATAAAGCCCGCTTCTTTTGAAAATGAATGCAATATCATCGCCCTAACGGGAAAAACTGCCATATTTTCCGTCAATTGAAATTTATTGTCCAAAGGAAAATGATGCACCTGAAAACATTGCTGCTGTTTGGTTGTCTGGCATCCACCAGCGCGGTCGCCGCACCTGCCCCTGCCGCACCTGCCGCCGGCGGCTACCACCTGGTTAAGAAGATCCCGATCAAGGGCAACGGCGGCTATGACTACCTGGCTGTCGATGAAGCCAACCGACGCGTCTACGTCACGCACGAATCCGAAGTGGCCGTATTCGATGTCGATACCTTGGCGCCCGTCGGAACAATGCGAGGCTTCAAGAACGCGCAAGGCGTCGCCTTCGTAACGCCACTGAATAAAGGCTTCATCACTGATGGTGGTGCCAATTCGGTCCCGGTGTTTGATACCAAGACCTTAAAGACGACCGGCGAGACCAAGAGCACCGGGAAAAATCCCGATGCCCTGACCTACGACCCCGCGTCGAAGATGGTGTTCGTGTTCAACCACGGAAGTGGCGACGTGACCGTGATCGATCCTGCGACGGGAAAAGTAACCGGAACCATCAATGTTGGGGGCGAACTGGAATTTGGCCAGCCGGATGGGAAAGGAACCGTTTGGGTCAATGTTGAAGACACGGCCGAAATCGCACGTTTTGATTCGAAGACCCTGAAGGTTACGGCCCGGTGGCCACTGCCCGGATGCAAGGAACCGCGGGGATTGGCGTTCGACGGCAAGAACCGGCGCCTGTTTTCGGGCTGTGCGAACGGCAAGATGCTGGTGGTCGATGCCGACAGCGGCAAAACGGTCGCCACGTTGCCGATCGGGCCGGGGGTCGATGCGACGCATTTCGACCCCCTAGCCGGGGATATTTTCAATTCCTGCGGAAGCAACGGCACTTTGGTTGTGATCCACCAGGACAGCGCTGACGCGTACCACGTCGCCCAGACGGTAGCGACGCAAAAGGGCGCAAGGACGCTGGCCGTAGATTCCAAAACCCACCGGGTCTTCCTGGCCACCTCCACCTTTCCGGCGACGAAAGGCCCTGCTGTGCCTGGCACGTTCACGCTGCTGGTGTTTGGCAAGTAGGATATCTACGTTGACGCGACGGATCGCACGGGATATCGTGCGTCGACCTTCAGGAGGGGTCACCCATGAACCGCACACATTTTTTCTTCGCCGCCGTTCTGGTCGTGGGGTCCCTGACTTCCGCGTCGGGTTGCCAGCAAAAGGGGGGGCCGCTAAAGGTGGATAAGGTTGAGCCCGCGCAAGGAACCACGTCGGGTGGCGATCACATCCACATCTTGGGATCTGGATTTGAACCGGGAAAAACTCAGGTTCAGGTCATGGTGGGCCGCCGCAAGGCTGAACAGGTCATGATCGAATCTGGTAACAAGATCACCGTCATCACGCCCCCAGGAGATCGGGGGCCCGCAACGGTCAAACTGTTGTTTGATGACGGCGCCGCGTTCGAAATTCCGGACGGGTTTCGCTACGTTCAGCCGCAAGCGGGCGAACAGGCGCGCGAGGCGTTCTTTTCGGGCAAACCCGGCGCCGTCGGCGGCCCTGCTGCCAAACACTGACCGGTTAGTCAAATACGGACCGGATAAACACTGACCGGCCCGAAGGCCGGTCGGCTCATTTATTTGAACGTCACCCGGAACAGTTGCTGACCCATCAGCATCAGGCTTCCGGTGACGATTTCGCGGTGATTGCGAATCCGGAAAAAACTGCCGTTGGACGATCCCAGATCTGACAGATAGACCTGCCCGTCGCGCAGGGTGATCTGGGCGTGCGCCCCGGAAACGTAGCCATCTTCGGGGAACTGGATGTCGCCTCGTTCGCGGCCTAACACCAGCGATTCGTCGTACAGCGGGAACGCGGGCCCGTCGACGTCGCG
>JAYUUT010000341.1:0-2644 GCA_043754455.1 Myxococcales bacterium | reverse complement strand
ATGGAGGACGTCGTGTCGCGCGCGTTTCCCGATGCACGGGCGATGGCCACACGTTTGGGCTGCGCTCCCACGACCGCCGCACAAGACAGCTGCATGCCGAAAGCGCTGGCCCATTTTGGCCGACGGGCCTTCCGACGCCCGCTCACCGCCCGCGAACTGGCCCGATTCGTGGGCCTGGCAAAAGACATCACTCAGGAATCGCATGATGCGCTGATGGGTATGCGGTTTGCGGTCTCGGCGATCTTGCAATCGCCGCATTTTCTGTATGTAAGCGAGACAGCCGATTCGCCTGCGCGGTATTCGGGGTTTGAAATGGCGGCACGTCTGTCGTCGTTTCTTTGGGGAAGCGTCCCGGACGATGACCTGCTTGATTCGGCAGCGCGCGGGGAACTCAATGGCGCTGTGGGTATCGAAAAACAAGCCGAGCGTATGCTGCGACATGCGCGGGCGCGGCGCGCCTTCAGCCAATTCGCGGGCGACATGTTTGGTCTGGACCACCTGGAAAACGCGTTCAAAGACACGGCCATTTTCAAGACATGGACGCCCACCCTGCGCGATGCCATGCGTGAAGATCTGCTTGCCCGCGTCGACGATTTGGTGTTTGCAAATCCCGACGACTACCTTTCAATTTTCGACGGACGGGTGGTCTTCGCAAACAATGAACTAAGCCGCCACTATGGTTTGCCACAGGTGCCCAAGGGGGTGCCCGATACCTTGCGCAAACAACTGTTGCCCCAAGATTCGCCGCGCCGGGGCGTGCTGGGCAGCGGCGCGATCTTGGCCGGATATGCGTTGCCTCAGCGCACGTCCCCGACCCAACGGGGCAAGTTCATCGTCGAGGCGTTGCTGTGTCAGGTCGTGCCGCCGCCGCCTCCCGGGACCGATACGACGCTAAAAGTTTCAAGCAACCCCGCAGCGTCGCTGCGTGAGCAGTTGGATGAACATACGGGCAATCCCAGTTGTATTTCATGCCACAGCCGGATGGATCCTATCGGCCTTGGCCTCGAATACTTCGATGCGATAGGCACCTTCCGTGAAACCGACAAGGGGCAGCCCATCGACGCCAGCGGCGACCTGGACGGAAAAGACTTCAAAACCCCGACCGAATTGGCCATGCAACTGCGCGCCCACCCGGATGCGCGCGCCTGTTTCGTGCGCCGCCTGTTCAGCCACGCGCAAGGCCTCCTGCCGACCGCCGCCGACGAGCCCACGTTAGCGACGCTGACAAAGGCCTTCGAAAAAAGCGGCCATCGGGTCGACAGACTGATGGTGGCCCTGACCACCAGCGACGCGTTTATGCTGCGTCCGCGACGCCGTTAGGGCGTCAAGCGCGGGACCGCCCTGACAGCGCCAGCAGCAGCCATGCGGACAGGAAGCAGAGGCCCCCAATAGGTGTGACAGCGCCCCACATCCCCCGTCCGGTGAGGGCTAGGGCATACAGGCTGCCCGAGAAAATCAGGATCCCCGCCCCCAGCAGGCCACCAATCGCGCGGCGAAACCGCAGCCCCTGCCCCAATAAGGCAATCATGACCCACAGCAGCGCGTGAATCAGGTGATACAGAACCCCGGTTTTCCAAACGTCCAGCATCGAGGCCGGAAGTCGATCCTTGAGGGCGTGGGCCCCGAAGGCCCCCAGAGCCACCGCAAAGAAACCTGCCAGACCCGCGAGATTCAGCAAAATTTCTTCCTGGCTACGAATCGAGGCCGTCAAAAAAATCGACCACGCCGGTGGTCAGGTCGTATTCGGCGCCCACCACCAGCAGTCCATCTTTGATGATCAAATGTTCCAAAATATCGGATCCGTGGCGCAGGTGGCTGGCCGAGGTCCGCACGTTGGCGCGAACCGCTGCGTGCATCAGCGCGTCCGGATCCCGGGCTAAATCCGTCCGCATCAGCCCTTCGACCGAGGGACGCACCCGGTTGACGATGGATTGCAGGTTGCGCGACGACGTGTCGTCCGGGGCCCGGATCTGTTCAATCGTGGCCGCGATGGCCCCGCATTGCGTGTGCCCCATCACCACGACCAGACGCACGCCGTACCGTTCGGCTGCAAATTCCACGCTGCCCACCTGGGACGGGGCCACGATGTTGCCCGCCACCCGAATCACGAATAAATCGCCTAGGCCCATGTCAAACACGACCTCGGCAGGGACCCGTGAATCCGAACAGCCCAAAATAATGGCAATGGGTTGTTGTCCGGCCGCCATCTCGGCGCGTCGGGTGTGGCTTAACAGCGAATCCAGGCTGCGTACATTCGACGCGTACCGCTGATTTCCCTCCCGCAATCGTGCCAAGGCGTCGGATGCAGGAAGGGAAATGGAGGGCATCAACCGGTCGTAGCGCACCTGTGCCCCCTCCGCAAAGTGCAGCCCTGATGTTTTCCATCCCTGAAACTTGTCGCCACCACCAGCCGTGCGTATTACGATCCCACCATGGCTTCCCGTAAACCTGCTCCCGAGGGACCTGTCGAGATCCCGGAGATCCTCTCTATTCTGCCTTTGCGAAACTCGGTCCTGTTTCCGGGGTCGATCATCCCGATCGACGTGGGACGCAAAAAATCCGTGAAACTGGTCGAAGAGGCGATCGCGCGCGAAAAGCCCATCATCGGCATTATCACGCAGCGGGACGCCAAGACCGAGGAACC
>JAYUUT010000340.1:0-13376 GCA_043754455.1 Myxococcales bacterium | reverse complement strand
CAAGCGGCCATGACTTGATCACCGTCAACACGCGCGGTATAGCGACCTGGATCTTTGAGCACTTGCAACTGGGGAACAAAACCGGTCACCGTTCCCGCGGCATCGAAGCGCGCAAGAAACACTTCCTTGGTTGCATCGCCTCCGTTAGGGCCATCAAGCACGCCTGCTATCAGCAACACGCCGGTGGTCCTTGCGGATGGAGCGCTTGAGTCTTTCCGTGAGCCCGCATCGACGCCATCAGAGCTGCTGTGGCCGTAAGAATCAGGATCGAAAACCACAGAACATCCCGCGTTCAAGGCAGAAACACCTGCCACACCGGACGCCAGCACGCGCCCAAACGAGCGACGGCTGATGGCTCTGACCAACTGCGTCTTTGAGGGATCACCCTTCACTCGAACATCTTACCCTTAGCGTCAAGGTCGGGCCAGAGACGATGGCGTGGGCTCCAGACCTGCGTTACGTCCAGGTAACCTCGACGGCGCCTCGTCACCCGAATGTCCATCATGCCACAAGCCGCGGCGCCCATCCGTTGTCCTTTCGAAACGATTTTAGGTGGCTTCAACCTTGCATGCGCAGGGCCCCGAAAGAAAATGACCATCTACAGTTTGACGTTCTGCGGATTCCACAGCGACCTCCCCGACCCGACGCCCATCGCGTCATCGAGTCGTTTCACGTTTCTGGGAATCGCAGTCGGTATATGAACCCCTCAAACTCGCCCGTAGAAAAGCCTTTCATAGTTGTGGGCATTGGGGGCTCGGCGGGTGGGCTTGATGCTTATAAGGCGCTGCTGAACGCTCTACCGCCCGAAACCGGCATGGCCTTTGTCATCATCGCCCACCTCGATCCCAGCAGAGCCAGTCTGCTCCCGGATATCTTGTCGTGGTCCACCCGAATGAAGGTCGTTGAGGCGACCGAAGGGTTGCGTGTGGCGCCGGATCACGTATTCGTGATCCCCCCGAACGTGAATCTCACGCTGACAAACGGGGTCTTTGCCCTCCAATCCCCACGAACGCTCACCGGGGGACGCCACCATCAAGTGGATTCGTTCTTGATCTCTTTGGCAAACAGCATTGGACCACGGGCGATTGGCATCATCCTTTCCGGGGGCGATGGCGACGGCACAGAGGGCTGCAAGCAGATCAAAGCCAACGGCGGAATTACATTCGCGCAGGATCTGTCGGCTCAGGTGGACAGCATGCCCCTGCATGCTCGGGCGTCCGGCTGCGTCGACCAGGTCTTGTCGCCCACAAAAATTTCCGAAGAGCTGGTCAGAATAGGGGCCAAATTCTCCAGCGCCGAACAGGCGCCATGACCTTTCCAATTGCTAAGCCAATGCCCGCACTGTAGAAGCGAAACGTGCCGTTTCATCATCCTGCCCCATTGTTGACCACAAGGTTCTGACGTGGGGGAGATTTCGGGCAAACGAAAAAAGGCAGGGGGCGCGCGCGGCCGATCCTCTAAGCCCAAGGTGGCCCCGGTGACGGACGCGTCTGAATCCACACCCAGTCAGGGTAGAACAGACGGTGAGACGCCTCTCATTGTTGGGGTCGGGGCTTCAGCGGGAGGGCTGGAGGCTTTCACGCAATTGCTCGGGGCCCTGCCGGTAGATACGGGGATGGGGTTCGTACTAGTTCAGCATTTGGATCCGGCTCATGACAGTGCGTTGGTTCAAATTTTGTCTCGTGCGACTGCGCTGCCAGTCAGCGAGATCGTCCACGGTGACCGGGTACGACCCAATCACGTGTATGTCATTCCCCGCGACACGACCGTGATCATTGTCGGCGGCGTTCTAAAACTTCAGCGGCGCGACCCGAACCGCCAGCCGGCTCGGCCCATCGATTCATTCTTTGAATCGCTGGCCCAGAGTCAGGCCGCTCGAGCCATCGGCGTGATTCTCTCGGGCACCGCGAACGACGGCACCCTAGGTCTCGAAGCGATAAAGGCTGAGGGTGGATTTGCCTTCGCTCAAGACGAGTCCGCCAAATTCAATTCGATGCCCCGCAGCGCGGTCGCGGCGGGCTGTGTTGATCTGGTTCTTGCCCCCGCAGACATCGCCAAGGAGCTTGCAAGGATTGCCAAACATCCCCTTGTTGTCGCCGGATCGCCAGCAGCACCTGCGGGCCCAGAAGTAGACCCCGTAAAGGTCGAGGCCGAAGCCGAGGCGGGAACCGGACGGGACGCCGCATCCGAAGCGAAGAGCGGCTACCGAAAAATACTGTCCCTTCTATCCCGCCATTCGGGCGTGGACTTCTCGCTTTATAAGTCTGCGACCATTCAACGGCGGATCACCCGGCGCTTGGTGCTCAACAACCAGAACTCCCTGGATGACTACGCGATTTTCCTCCGCAGCAACCCGAAGGAACTCGATTCCTTGTACGCGGACGTGCTCATATGCGTGACGAATTTCTTTCGCAATCCCGAGACTTTCGACTTCCTTGAACGCCAGATTCTGCCCAAACTGCTTCAGCAGAAGGACGGCCGGAACGGCGATGATCCCCTTCGCGTTTGGGTTTTGGGCTGCTCCACGGGGCAGGAGGCGTATTCGATCGCCATGGCGTTCGTCGAAGCGATGGAGAAGGCGCCCCATATTTCCAAGATCCAGATCTTTGCGACGGATCTCAATGAAGACCTCTTGGGGAAGGCGCGCCAGGGGCTGTACGCCAAAAGCCTTGTACAAGACATATCACCGCAGCGGCTGCAGCGGTTTTTCACTGAAGAACAAGGCGGCTACCGCATCAGCAAGGTTCTGCGCGAGATGGTCGTCTTCGCGCGACAGAACCTCATCGCCGACCCGCCGTTTTCGCGCATGGACCTTATCAGCTGCCGCAATCTGCTGATCTACCTAGAGCCGGCCCTGCAGCAAAAGGCGATTCCCACGTTTCACTACGCCCTGAAGCCTGGAGGGTACCTTTTGCTGGGGGCATCGGAATCGGTCGGCGCCTTCGGGAACCTGTTCGAGGTGATCGACAAGAAGTACAAGATTTTTTCCCGGAAGTCGGTCGCGACCTCGCAGCTTCCTCTGCTGGTTAAGCAAAACCATCTTCCACCCGCGCGTCTTCCTTCCCTCGCCCTTCGACCAGAAGGGGGGGATCCGGCCCCAGCGGGCATGATTCCCGCTGAACTTACCGCCCAGCGCGAAGCCGACCGTATCACGGTCAGCCAATTCGGGCCTCCCGGCGTGCTGGTGGGGGACGATCTGCAGATATTGCAGTTCCGCGGAGCTACCGGCCCCTTTCTTGAGCCACCCACGGGCGTAGCGACTTTCAACGTACTCAAAATGGCCCGTGAAGGGTTGATGCTTCCCCTTCGCCATGCGATCAACAAGGCCAAAAAGGAAAACAAGACCGCCCGCGCAGAAAACGTCCGCATCGATCGAAATGGCAACACCTTAAGGGTTGACGTGGAAGTCATTCCGCTGAAGAACCTGCGCGAGAAATGTCTTCTCATCCTGTTCGAGGAAACGGAAAATGCGGGGCGGACCTCCGGTCGGTCATTGGCAGCGGCGGCCGCCAAGTCATCCAGCGGCGGGGAACGTCGAAATCCCAAACAACAGGCAAGCCGCCTTCTTGAGCTCGAAAGTGACCTGTCCGAGGTGCGGGAGTATCTACAGGTCACGCAAGAACAACACGAATCAGCCAACGAAGAACTTCAGTCAGCCAATGAGGAAGTTCAGTCAGCCAATGAAGAGCTGCAGAGCGTGATAGAGGAGCTTGAGACGTCCAAGGAGGAGCTGGAGTCGACCAACGAAGAGCTGATCACCGTAAACGAGGAACTGTCTCATCGGAACGCCGAGCTCAGTACGCTCAATACCGATTTGGGCAACCTTGAGACCTCAACTAAACTTGGCATTGTCCTGCTGGATCTCGACCTCCGGATTCGCCGTTTCAGTGCCCAGATGGAGGCCCAGCTTGGCTTGTTGGAAAGTGATGTGGGACGCCCCATCGTGCAAATCCGAAATCCCTTTGTTGTCGGTGACGGCGTCGGAACGGCGTTCGATCTGATGGGTGTTAGTGCCCGGGTCATTTCCGATGTGTGTGAGCAGGAGCATGAGGTTCGCGACAAGAGTGGACAATGGTATTTGTTGCGTGCCCGTCCCTACAGGGGCGCCAAAGGCCAAGTGCAGGGTGCGGTGCTGGTCCTCATAGACATCGCCGATCTGAAGCGAAGCGCGCAAGTGGCCCACGAAAGCGAGGCGCGGTACCGGGCGATGTTCGAATCAACCAGCGTGGGCGTGAGCGAGAGCGACATCGAAACGGGTCGAATGCTGCGGGTGAATGACGAGTTTGCGCGCATCGTCGGGTACGTGCCGACCGATCTCGTCGGGAAGCCGTTCATCGACTTGGTCCATCCGGACGACCTTCCGGCCTACCGCGAAGGCTGCGCCCATCTTATTCGTGGCGACAGCCTTTTTTACGAAACCGAGAGGCGCCTGGTCCGAAAAGACGGGACGCCGGCATGGACCCACGTCACGGTCAATCTAATCCGAGACGCCGCCGTCCGCCCGCTTAACACCGTGGCGATAGTCTTCGACATTGGCGAACGTAAACACACGGAAGGGGCTCTGCGCGAAAGCCGCGATAAGGCGGCCTTCCTGGCGGAGGTCGTTCGTTCGTCCCGGGACGCCATTATCACAGAGTCGCTGGATGGCACCACGACAAGCTGGAACCAGAGCGCCGAGAGAATTTTTGGCTATTCCCTTGATGAGGTTTTAGGTAAGCCCTTTACGAACCTTGTCCCCGAAGACTTGCAGGGCCAGGAGGCCAGGGTTGCAAGCAGGATGGCAAAGGGCGAAGTCGTCGAGTCCTACGATACGGTGCGCAGGCGAAAAGACGGATCCGATGTCGAAGTGTCCCTTGCCATCTCTCCCGTCAGGAACAAGGAAGGTCAGGTCATCGGGGCGTCAACGATCGCGCGCGATATCACCGAGAACAAGCGGATGGTGCTTGAATTGCAGAATCAGACCATCGCTTTGGAGGAGAGCGATCGTCGGAAGGATGAGTTTATCGCTATGCTCGGCCACGAGCTGCGAAACCCTCTGTCCGCGCTGGTCCATGGACTGGATCTGCTGGGGAGGGAGACATCCGATCGAACCCGAGCTCAGGAACTGGGCAAGATGATGACGAGGCAGGCCGGGCGCATCGGTCTTCTGGTCGATCAGCTTTTGGACGTCGCCCGGGTCACCTTGGGCAAGGTCGAGCTGGCACGGGATCTCGTCGACCTGAGGGACGTCGTCGAGGCGGCGGCCGAAACAGTGAGGCCCCTCGTTGAGTCTCGGAAGCATACGCTCACATTATCGCTGGCTCCCAGTCGCAGCGCGCTGGTGATTGGCGATGCCTTACGTCTGACCCAGGTCGTAGAAAATCTGCTGACGAATTCCGCGAAGTATACCGACGAAGGGGGCCAGATTGGCGTGACCCTCGTGTCGGAGAATGATAGTGTTCTTGTCACTGTTTCAGATAGTGGAGTTGGCATGACGGCCGACTTTCTTCCTCATGCTTTCCAGGCGTTTACGCAAGAGCCCCGTGCTTTGGATCGCGCCAAGGGGGGCCTCGGAATCGGTCTGAATATCGCGCGACGACTGGTTGAACTACATGGCGGACGGATCGAGGCTTCAAGCCCCGGCCTCGGTCAAGGCAGTGTGGTCGCCATCACACTGCCTCGGGCCCTCGACAGGCGATCAGCCCCGAGGGTCGTCGACGCGCCTACCTTGACGCCTGAGAAAATTCGGCCCCTGCGCATCCTTGTGGTGGATGACGAGGAGGATGCGGGAGAACCCTTCGCGGAGCTTCTCGCCGCGGACGGCCACGTAACCCTTGCGGTCAATGACGGCCCCTCGGCATTGGCGGCGGTAGACACTTTTGATCCCGAGGTCGTGCTTCTGGACATCGGTCTGCCCGGAATGGATGGGTATGAGGTTGCAAAACGATTGCGCAAAGAGCACGAAAAAAAGAATATTCTGTTGATAGCGGTAACGGGATATCAGAAAGATTCGGCGCGCCTGGAGCAGGCAGGGTTCGACCACCATCTGATAAAACCGCCGGATATGTTCAAACTAGCCGCCATCCTCGCCGCAAGGAATCAAGTGCTCGCCAAGATCCCTGTAGGTCAGGAGAGCCCACGCTGAGCGGCTATGCCCATCTTTCGCGATCGCCCTGATCTCCTTCGTCGTTTCCGGGAGGGCGATCGGGCGGCGATGGAAGATGTGTATTGGGCATACGTCGACAAGGTCACGGCCATCATAAGGTTTGGTTTTTCCGCCCCCGTATCCGGGCACAAGGTCCCGGGATTGGCCCGCAAAGCCGACGACGCGGCTGAGGTCCTTCAGGAGGTGTTTTCGCGCGTTTTCTCGGAGAAAGCCCGCCTTGCTTTCGACGGGATACGCGAGTTCGGGCCCTATCTATTCATGGTGACCCGCAACGCGCTGGCTGACTGGGGCCGCAAACATAGCCGCGAGGTCCCCGCCGAATGGTCTGACCAGTTCGACGACCTTCCGGCGCCCTTGCCCGACGAAGAACCTGTGTACGCCGATGCGGACACGATGGACGCTGTTCGGATGTACCTGGAGGGCCTTTCTAACGAGGAACGCCGCGTTCATAACGCCCTGTACGTGCAAGGGAAGCCCCAACGCCAGGCCTCCGAGACCCTCGGCCTATCCCGCCAAAAAATTCGAACGATCGATCAGCACATCCGCGAGGGGCTGCGCCGGACGCTCAAACGCCGGGATTTGGGCAGCCTGTAACGCAAAAAAGACCGATCGGCTTAGTTAGCGTCGACGGGGGAGGTCCAGCGAAGCCAGGTCCCAATTCCCCCAAGAACAAGGGCACCGACGGCCGCCGACAGCGTAACCACACGGGCCTGATCGTAGCGTTGCCGCGCGTCGAACGCTGGCTGTTCAAGGGACGTACCTTGGTAGGTCGCTCGCTCGTTCAGCGCTCTGCCGCCAAAGACACCCGAAGTGATGGCCAAGGCCCCGGCCCCCCCGAATGCCAACATTGAGGCCGTCGTTTTCCAGGCCCCAGGCACCTTTTTCTTTCCGCCTCCTCCACCTATGGTCTCGTCGGATTCCTGCATGTGAACGGCCACGAGGTCGGTGTCACGATCCACAAAACCCTGGTAGTACGACGGACCGAACCGCGCCTGGAACAACCCCCGCCGCAGCGCCGATTCGACCGAACCCCGCGTTCGTGTTGAGGCGGAATGGAAGGCCAAGGCGTCAAATGCCACATGATCGCCAGGGCGCAAACGAACCTCGCCTTCTGCTTTGGCCGTTCTCAAATGCAAGGTCTCGTCCGCGGGGACCGCCAGCGCAAGGGAAAACCCGGGTTCGGTATGAAGGTCGGCGATGCGCACCCCGGCGTCGGTTTCGACAAAAAATCCACCAAGGAAAGACGGCCGACCGACGATCCAGGCCAGGGGCCCGTTTTGGGGTCGGGTCACAAGAGGGGTTTGGGGGTCAAGACGGGGTGGTGCAACCACGGTCTGCAGCATCGCCCGCCTGTCGGCAATCCCACGGTTGGCTGCCGAGAGAAACGCACCTATTTCACTGTATTCGATGCGTCCGTCGCCGTTCACATCCGCCCCGCCGCGCAGACCCGAAAGCAACACGTGGGTAAAGACACCCGCACGGTAGTGATCCCACTCATGCGATTGCGCGTTGCTGGTCGTCGCGGTGATGACGCCCACATGAGGGAACCGTTCCAAAGTCTGTCGTCCTAAATAGGTTGAGACCGCCGCCGCCCCGACGTCCACGTGTTGGGCGCTCAGATCGCGCGGCCTTACCATTGCCTCGGCATGACAGGCATCGATCAGCAAATGAACGAAACGCGCCGGCAGCTTTGCCAGGACATCGTCGAACAGGATCTCGCGGGTGAACTCGCCGTCCAGCATGGCCAGGGCCCCATCACCATTTTCGGTGCGGCGCCCATGACCGCTCCAAAACAGCAACACCTGGGTTGTTTCGCCTTTTGCTTTGGCGGTCGCAATCGCCGTGCGCAATTCGACCACCACCTGTCGGAACTCAACCAGCGAAGGGGGGCGAGCCGTTGCAGCGACCGCAGCATAACGTTCCCTCGTGTCCGGGTCAGGAAGGGTCAGCAGGAAGGTCTGGGCCCCAAACGATTGCGCGAACGACGCAAAGGCCAAAGCGTCGTCGTCCGCGTAGTTCAAAGGGGTAACCCCTTCACGCGCGATTGGACCGAGGCCATTGTACCCAACCGCTACCGCGAAGGTTGCGGCCGTGGCCTGGGATCCGAAAAGTCCCCCCAAAACACTGAGCAGCAGCGGAACGATCCGTTTTTTCAACGAACCACCGTTAGGACCGTCACTGCCGCCTCTTTGAAAAGCTCTGGTTTTGCCTGCAGCCTTTCTTGGCGGGATAGCGCCCTCGATGCCACCACGAGGTGTACGCGGTAACGACCGGGCGCATGTTCAGGACCAATGCGAATGCCCTGGCGCAAGGGCAGCGTTTGCAAAGCCGGGACTGCAGGCGATCCATCCTCCTTTGAGAAGTACCAAATGCGTTCGCCCCCGGCCTCCGGTTCGGCGTACGCGACCAGGAATCCGGCCACCGGCGTGGCCCCGACAACAAACATCAGGGTCGCGCCCTGGGGGCAGGCGTTCAAACGCGCCCCCAAACACTCAAGAGACAGGGCCCCCCCTGCCTCCTTTCCGCTTCCCTTGGCCTTAAACCCGTCCTCCTGCGTCCGCGGCGTAACCATCAGAAGCCCAACCGCCAGCGCCGCCGCCGCACCCAAGGTCGCCAGCGCGAAACGCATCCGCACCAACCACGAGGGCGGCTTCTTAGGGACCGCCGCATCCATTGCCCGCTGCAGGATGCGTTCCTTGACGGGCCCGGGCATGCGCCCCTGGGCCAATAAGAAATCTAGCTCGTCGTTCGTGTCTTTTTTCGGCATGAGAATCTTTGAGGGCCTTTACGGTCTGGGAATCCGTTGGGTTGATTTTTCGTGCATCGCCCTCAATCTTCAGTCAATTGCGCGACACTCAGAGCCCCGTTCGCAATATCGCGTCGCAGAATCACCATCTGCCAGCGCCCGTCGAATTTCCAGGTGGCACCATCCAGGTCGGCAGCACCTCCCGATGAATTCCCGACGGATACGAACCCTTCCTTCTGACGGTTCGATGACCAACGCCACAACCCGCCCGAGGACGAGCTGACAAAAATATCAAAGGCCCTTGTATGGTACGTCACAATGGCGGCTTGCCCCTCGTTGACACGGGTCGATTCTGGCGCGACCAACGTCCACGGGGCCACCACCGACGTGAGGGCTGAAAACGTTGTCGTCACCAGGCGCCCTCTTTCATCCCGAGATACAACCTGGGCGCCGACGGCGACATCGTCTTCGAAAAGCGTCGCGGCGTCGAGGCCGGCCCCCAACCTCCCGGGAACTCCCGGCCCCCATTCCGTCCATCGGCCGTCGGTGTGACGGCTCACCCAAAGTTCGCCGGTTTCTTCTTCCACTTGAAAGGCCACCAATCGGTTTCGCCCGAGATGGGCGACGGCTGGACGAAACCGGCCGGGCCGCGTGCCGATGGCGACCCAGGCCCACTGGCCGTCCTTTGGGGCGTCATAAACATGCAGCAAACGCCCCTCGTCGTTACGGATAACAAAGTCCTGGCGCAGGTCGCCCCATGAGGTGGCATCAAGCCCGTCTTTGAACGTCTTTTGTCGCAACGACCCAAATTCCGAGTACCAATTGGTGTCCAAGACCCCCTCTGCCCAGCCACGATTCAACAAGGAAGCGTCGACGATCGCAAAAGTTTCGTAGCGGTTGGGTCGCGGCGACAGAACCGCGCCTGGACTTGACGTGGAACCTTCGAGCGACCAAAAGTCAGCGTCGAGACGGGAGAAGGAAGGCAAGCCCGTCACGCGGCGTTCCTGGCAAATCCCCAGGACGCACTTGCGGCCGGATTGGCAATGCGAATCGGTCGCACAGGCATGTTTTGCATCGTCCGGCAGCGCACACGACATGGCCGCAAAAACTAGCGTGAGTGCGATCTGAAACGGGCGCCTGGCCATCAAGGGCGCAGCTTACCCTGGCGGTTGGCGTTGCGGGCCTGACGCCCCCTTTTTTCAGCATGTTTAAGTAAGTCCTGGAAGAGATCCCGTGCAATAACGTGCCTTGCCAAACGTCCTGCCCGGGACTCCGAAAGCCTGGGCCACCGTCAGCAACAAATCATTGTGTGGTCGGTGATTAAAACGCAGAAAGCGTCCCGTTCGCAGCGCGCCCCCTGCGCTGCCAGCCAACAAAAAGGGCATGTCGTTATGCGCATGCGTGTTGGGGTGCTGGATTTCCGTCCCCCACAGCACCGCGGCGCTTTCGAGCAGGTTCTGTCCGCCGTCGTCCACGGCTGCAAGTCCATCTAGCAGGTATTGGAATTGCTCCGCGTACCACTTGGAGATCTTAAAGATCGCATCGGGTTGGAACCCGCGATCGTGTTGGTATCCGTGATGCGTTTCCGGGAGGCCCAGCCAGGGGAATTTATTCTCCGCCGACGAATCCACCCATTGCAATGTCGCCACCCGGGTCAGATCACACGCAAATGCCATGATCATGAGATCGGTCAGCAACTTTCCGGTCCGAGGCATCAGCGCGTCGGCATTGTGGTCAAACGAGGTTTCGATAGGCGGGACGCGACACGAACTTCGATCCGCGGGTGCCACCACCGCCACCGCGCGTTCCAGTTCGTTGACCCGATCCAGATGGGCTTGCAGTTTTGCCCGATCGGCCACGCTGACCCGCGGAATTATGGCTGTGTATTCATCCTTGACAGCGTCGACGATTGACTGTCGTCGGCGCTGTTCAAGCCCCGCCTGTTCGGGCCCAAGCGCCAGATCACGAAACAGACGGCGCCATATCTGGCGTGGGTTCGTCTCGACCGGGATGGGCTTGTCGGGCCCGGCGAAAGAGATGCAATTGGGCGGCGCGATCCTGAGACCATTGAAGTTGCTGCTGGGCCAGCGCACCGCGACCTCCAACGATCGCAGCCTGGTTTTCGTGCCGATCACACCGGCTATTGTTTGATCCAACGAAGGTCCGTTGGCAAAACCAGCCTTGCCCCCATCGGTTTCGTATGGCCCGGGGTTGTTCGGATGACCAGTGAACAAAGATGCACACCCGCGGGTGTGCGGATGCCCAAATGCATCGGCGGTCGACGCCATATCCAGTCCTGTGACGAACGTCAGAAGCCGCTGGTGCGCCGTAAGGCCCGAAAGAATCGGCCCCATCTTGAAAGCGGTTTCGGTCCCCGTTGGCAACCATTGATCCAAAAGGGTTCCTCCCGGCGTGTAGAACGTGACGAACCGTTGGGGCGTGGGTGCGGCGTTCGCGTGGGCCGGTCGCATGACGTCCAAGAACGGCAAGGCCAATGCCACCCCTGCGCCGCGCAAAACACTTCGTCGCTGCAAGCGAATCGGGCCGACGCGGTTCATGGGGATATCTCCTCGTTGTGATACAGGAAGGCATCGGTTTGGGTCAGTTCAAGGACAAGTGATTTGATGTCGAACGCTGCTTTGGCGAAAGCATCATCCAGGCGCCGTCGCGATCCCATGTCGGACGGGTGCGGGGCGCGGCCATAGGCGAAGGTGAACCAGTGGCCTGCGTAACAACGCTGCAAGTCAGCACTGCCCGCCAGTTTTTTCATCAACGAGGCCGGTCCATCGAAGGCCCCGGCGATGTCGGTTCCGACAATGGTGGCACGGGTGTTGATGGGCTGGCCGTTATCCTTCGTGCGCCACAAGCCGACCGCGTCGTAGGATTCCAGACCGAAACCGAACGGGTCCATCAGTTGGTGGCAGCCTGCGCAGGCGGGATTGCGCGCGTGCGCCTCGAAAAGTTGACGGGTTGTCTGTTTTGCGTCGGGTTCGGGCGCCACGATGTTCAGACCCGAGGGCGGATCCGGGGGCGGCGAACACAGCAGCCGGCCGCGAATATACGATCCGCGCCGGGTCGGATTCGTTTGTTCACGGCCTGGTGTCAGGGCTGTCAACACGCCGGAAAACGTGAGGATTCCACTGCGTTTCTTTGGATCAAATTCCACCCGCTTGAATTCGTCATCAAACGTGCCTGACAGTTGATAGTGTTTCGCCAACATCTTATCGATGAACGAATACGGCGCTGTGAAAATGGTTCCGAGGTCACCTTTGCCGTCCCAGATGACGTGATCCAAGAACCGATCGGCCTCTGCGTGTAGCCGGGGCAAAAGCCCCAGATCACGATCGAAAAGCGGGTTAATGATGGGATCTTTGTAGATGGTTTCTATTGCAGAAATCCCAAACAAAACCCCATGGAAATAGCGGACCATGGCTTGGGCGCGGGGATCGGCGAGCATACGCACCGCCTGTGCACGGATTTGCGTGGGGGTTTGCAACTGCCCGGCGGCTGCGGCTGAGAACAAGGCCGCATCAGGCATGGAATTCCAGAGCAAATAGGACAAGCGGGATGCCAATTCGTACGGATCAAGGGCCCTGGGGTTACCTGCCAAAAACGTTGACTGTTCAATCCGGTAAAGAAACTGAGGCGACTGCAGCAGGACCTGCAAGACCACGTTGACCCCTGTGGATACGTCTGCGCCGTTGCGGGCCAAAGAGTACACGCGAGACAAGAGATCGGTCTGCCCCGGCGTCAGCGGGCGCCGGAGTGCCCGCATCCCAAATGTCTCAATGAACGTGTTGATACAGCGGACTTCGTTTGTTTTTGCATCGCAGCCGAGCAGATTTGAAAGTCGCACCGAATCGCTGGTCAGGCGATCGGCGATGTCTTGTGCAGCCTCGAAATGCTGTTCGACCAACACCTGCGACACGGTTTGTGCAGCAGCGTCGTTGCCGAATCCATTGCCCAATTCCTCGGGCGGGAAGGCAGCGGCGGGATGGCTGTCGTCGCCCAAAAGGTCCCGAATGGTGTTGTCGTACTCAAACGAGGTCAGCCCGCGTACAGGTGTCGGGGCCGTGACCAGGGGCGTGGATGCAACGGTCGTTTCTGGGGCGGGCGTGGCGGCGATTGGCTCAGGGGTGATGTTGCCTTTGGCCTCGCCGATGACGGCCCGGGGGTCCGGGGGGGCGTGTCCACTGGCGTTAATTGATTCGAGCGGCGGCACCGCTGCGGGGGGGCTGAGTGGCCGATCTGTGGAACCAATTGTTCCGGTGCAGCCAGCTAGAACGATAGCGATGACGCACGTCATAAAAAACTTGAACTGTGGGGGCCTCACACGGATGGTCGGCATCTTGTGAGGGCCTTACGGTGGACGACGGGCGCTGGGTTGGAAAATCGGACCGGCGCGGTCTGTTCGCAGAATCTAGTGCACCGTCTTCGAAATAACGTCAAAGCGGAGGCCGACAAGCCGGGCCGAGCGCAAGGCGC
>JAYUUT010000339.1:0-1931 GCA_043754455.1 Myxococcales bacterium | reverse complement strand
GGGCGGGATGTGGAACGCGGCTGTGCTGTGGCAGATACGACCGGGTGTGTTTCAGGTGGGCGCGACGTACCGAAGCCGGTGTCGGTTGTCGTTCGCGGGTCATGCGGATTTTTCGCCTGCGACGGCAGGAACCACGGCGGTCCCCGCAGAAATCTTCCAGGATCAGGGTGCCAACAGCGCGATTGTTTTGCCCGATGTGCTGACCATCGGTCTGATGGCCCGGGTTCATCCGAACCTAACGTTGACAGCGGACGTGCAAAAAACCCGCTGGAGCACCTTCGATCGTTTGGTGGTGCGGTTTGAAAATGGCAGCACACCCGCCACCATCATCGATCGGCGGACGGGAAACCCCTGGACGTTCCGGTTGGGGGGGCAATGGGCCGTGCCGGGACAACGCTGGATGGCGCGGGCGGGTGCTTTATTCGATCAGCGGGCGACACCGCCCGACACGTTGAATCCAGCAACCCCGGACGCGAACCGGCTGGGCCTGACGTTGGGGGCGGGAATGGCGTGGGGGCGGGTGATGGTGGACGTGGGCTATATGTTTTTGCGGTTTTTACCGTCAACGGCTGCGGGCTGCGTGAAATCAACGGGAGGCACACCGGATCCCCTGTCGGGGTCGCGGTGCCCGCCGCAGGGGACGTACAACACGCGGGCGCATGTGCTGGCGGTAGGACTGACGTGGCGGTTTGATAGGAACTGATGTCATGCTGGGGGGATGACACGCATTTTTTGTCGAATCAGTTTTGCGCTGGGCCTGTGGGGCCTGATCGGATGCGGGGGCGGCGGCGACGCAGGCCCGGGGGTGAAGGTCACGGTGATGACCCGAAATCTGTTTTTGGGATCGGATCTGACGGAGGCGGCGCTGGCGTCGTCCAAAGACGCGATTCCGGGGAATGCCGCAAAATTGTGGCGAACCATCGTGAAAAGCGATTTCGCTGCGCGCGCCGAATTGCTGGCCGACGAGATCGGGGCTGCGAAGCCGGATCTGGTGGCGCTGCAGGAAGTGGAGCTGTACCGAAGCCAGACGCCGGGAGATTTTTCGTGGGCGATGTACACGGCCAATGCCGACAAAGTCGAGCAGGATTTTTTGGAGATTTTAATGAACGCCCTGACGAAGCGGGGCGAACGGTACCAGGTGGTCATAGCAGCGCCGTATACCGATGCAGAGTTGCCCGTGGCCGAAGATGCCGAGCTGCCCGCGCGTGATCTGCGGCTTTTGGATCGGGATGTGATTCTGGCGCGTGAGGGGATCAAGTTTTCCAAGGCCGCGCAAAAAACCTTCAAAACGTATATTCCGCTGCCTCTGGGGGGGATAGGCGGGGTGATCGTGCCGATGCGCCGGGGCCTGTCGGTCGTGCAGGTGCAGATGGAGGGTGTCACGTTCACGTTCGGGAACACGCACCTAGAGGTGGGAGGGGGGCCCGCGCGGACGTTCCAGGAGGGGCAAGCCTTGGATTTTCTGGATCTGGTGGCAGCCATCGACGGGCCCTTGTTGGTAGCGGGAGATTTCAACAGTTCGCCTAACACGATGGATGCGAACAACACGAAAACCTACAAACTGGTCGCGGAGAAGCTGACCGAGGCGTGGCCCCAGGTGAACCCGGGCTTGGCTGGGTTCACCTGTTGTGGCGAGCTGAAGGAAGAAACGTTCACGCCAAAGGAAAGGATCGACTTGCTGTTTCATAAGGGCGCTGTGAAGCCAACATCAGCCCAGGTGGTAGGGCTGGACCCGGCGAAACGGACGGCAGCGGGGCTGTGGCCCAGTGATCATGCGGGGGTGGTGTTTACGGTGATGGTTGGGGGCAAATAGAGGATATAATCGTCAGCATGCGTTTTATTGATCGCGTTGCCCTGGTGTCGGCGGCTGTGGGTGTGGTCGTAGCGGGCCCTGCCCGCGCGGACGTAAAGATCAACATTGATCCGGGGGC
>JAYUUT010000338.1:0-48537 GCA_043754455.1 Myxococcales bacterium | reverse complement strand
TTTGGCATTTGGCATTTGGCATTTGGCATTTGGCATTTGGCATTTGGCATTTGGCATTTGGCATTTGGCATTTGGCATTTGGCATTTGGCATTTGGCATCTGGCATCTGGCATCCGAGCCTTGAGATCCGCAGCGGACGTAATGCTCGGTGCGCTAGCCGTTACCGTCGGTGATTTTCTGCTCGGCAATTTTGCAGTTGTGGACCTGCCCTTGGCTTCTGCCAATCCGTAGCGATATTGCGATATCCGTCGGATTTTTTGATGCCATCGACCGTGGATGGATGGTGAAAGTTTTTCGAGCAACGAGCAACTGTATCGAGGACAAAACGGTCTTGGGGCTCATCCGGAAATGGCTGGCCGCAGCAGGACCTCCCTCCCGCTAACCCAATGCCGAAAAAAAGCGCTACGGACTCAACTGCTTAGACAAGGTGGAGACGACGCCGTCAAAATCGTTTCCATTCAGATTCAGCCACCGAGATTTGTCGGGTTCTAATGGAAAGACTAGACCTGTGTCCGTTTCAACGATGAGACCAAGGGGCGTCCAGTGATTCCAGAGAGTTTCCCCCTTGGGGAGCCCTTTGCCCTTGTCAAAAACATCACGTTCGGAATAGTCCTTGCCCATGAAGTTGGTCGCGTCGAATAGAAAAAAAATCATGCGAGTCTTCGGAAGTTTCGCCATCAGGTCAGTGCTTGCCACGACTTGAGAATGCCAAAATTCTACGAAAATTCGATTTCGCCCATCTGTCCCTTTGACACCACTTTCCACTTGAACCTCAGCAACGGAGGTCGATATCCTTATGCTCGGAGTGCCCTTGGGACCTCCTAAAGTCCGCCCTTCCGCTATCGATAAAAGCTTTCCTGTCACAACGAGCTGGCTGTTTGACGCCAGTGCTCCCAAGCCTTGCGGTTGAAAGTATTCGTAAAACGAGCCCAGGTTAATAAGGTCAAAAAAATCTAAAGAATCATAGTTGTGTGGTCTAGACGGTCGATACTCGGGAGCAGAACCGTCGCGTTCGACTCTGTGATCTGAGTGTGATTCGCAATCTATGAGAAGAAAGGCGGCCGCAGATAGCACCCAAACGGCACGCTGTGACCGCCCGGAAATCACAAAGTCACTCCGTCGGTGATCCAGTGGATGCGGTCAGCCAGAGGCTGAACAATGCCGTCCGATGTCTGGACCATCATGCCTTGTACTCCCGTCAAACCAAACCGCCTCGTGGCGGGATCCGGCAACCCTGCGCGGTCATCGAACTTCTCTCCCTTAAACGGAGGGTGTCGATCGTAGTCGATAAGATATAGCCGCATCCTGTCTGACGGCATGCGTGTCCTGAGCTCGTCAATTTCAGTGGGCCGACTCCGCATGAACTCGACGTAAATAATCTTATCCGCTTCCCCTTTTATGACTTTCTCCACCAGGAATTTCATCACAAAGGTGTGATGTCCATCGCCATTGGCAGGTGAACCAAATGTTCTTCCTTGATCAATTCCAGCAGGCCTTCCGACGACGATTGTTTCGGATTTTCCCGCCAACTCACTTTCGTTTCTATGTGGAATATATGAGTAGTGAGTTCGTCGGAGCATTCCATAAAAATCCGCTTCCGGATTCAATCGATTGACCGGAGGATCTTGTTCAGCCAGAGACGGTGCTTCCGATCGACATCCGGTGACCGCACAAGCTAGGAATGCCAAAATTGGAACCCCAACGCGCTCCAAAAATATCTTGCAGACGTTGTCTTGCCGTCGATTTGTGTTTGTCATGGTGTATCTGCCCTTCGGTTGGTCATCGAAAATCCTAGCTAGTTTATGTCGTTTTCTATGTGCGTTGCGTGATGCGGTGAGTACCAGTCCCATGGTGCAACCCAGCCGTTCTGAAACCCGCTTGCCATGCAATCATCAGTTGTATGCGAGAGACCCAATGAATGACCAAGCTCGTGGCAAAGGGTGGCGCGATAGAGCGGCACAGTAGTTAAAAGTCCTGCATTCATCGTAATATCTGCCTTTTCACATTCACCACTCGTAAAGCCCTGACATTGATAAAAGCCCAGAAAACCTGGATTCATGAGGTCGTCGTCAAATTTTACATCCGTAATGGAAGAACAAGTATTGTCCCACGTTGTGACAAGGCTTGTCCGCAAATCGAGCGTATTCCAAAAGAACTCCTGGATTTCACTGCGCATCGACGAAATTGATCCACCAGACCGAAAGCAGCCCGAATGCGTCTTGTTGTCCGGTTCACAGCCCCCTATGGAACCGCAGGCATTGAATGGGTCTGCCGAGGCGCTGGATCTTACAATAAAGATCCCGCCTCCTGCGAAGACAAGGGATACGAGTACGATAAGTCTCACTCTCATTTTATTCCTCCAGAGTTTGTGTGCTGGCGTGGATGAATGCCGCGAAGTACAGCTCCATCTTCTGCCTGCAGCATGTGTAGTCTGGCAAAAAAAGGACGGCCATAGTCCATAGTCTTAGACGCGAAGCGTTGCTGGGAGTGCTGGCTGTTTGCGAGGCGTAGCCCTGCGGAATCCGGGGCAGTTGAATTCTGCTAGGGACCAGCGGATTCGCGCTGAATCTTCATTTTCGTGCGCGATTCGACCGGGCCTCGACGCTTAGTTGTCCGGATTTTCCGGAGGTGAATTTTCCGCTTCTGGGAGTGTTTCGCTAGGGGGTGCCCCTGGAACGAACCGGGTCCGTCCGCGCAGCACCACGTCCCAGAACTGGAACGACATCGCTAGAATGTGATCAAGTTCTCGGGTGCCCGATCCGGGACTCAAGTCGGGTTTGGGCATGGCGTATGCGGCTAGATGTGATCCTTCCAACATATGCCGAATGCCCGGGGACCAGCCTTCCCCCGCGTAGATCAGACAGCCCGAAAGGCGCAGCGCCGCCAGATCCGCCAGGGCGTAGGGGATTTTTTCGTCCGTGGTGCCGCGTTGATCCTGGTACTTGCATTCGATCGCCAAGGCCCGGTTGGTCGTTTGTTCCAGGACTAGGATGTCCACCTGGCGATCTTTGCCAATGATGGATTTGCCCAGGGGCACTTCCCGATAGACATGCAGCCCTCGTGCGCCAAAATTGCGAAGGATATAACTGGCGATGAAATCCGCGTATTGTTTGCCGGTCAGGATGGACATGGCGCTATGGGATCCGACTTTAGCGGCATTTCGGCGTCCCCGATCGCACAAAGCCGTGCCTGCGCCAACGAAATCGCCGTGTCGCTGGTGTCAACGCCACAGAACCTTCGCCCGGCTGTAAGCGCTGCCACACCGAAAGCCCCCGATCCCACGAAGGGATCGATCACGGTTTGGCCCGGATCGCTGGATTGGGCGACCAGGACCGAAGCCAGGGCAACGGGTTTTTCGGTGGGGTAGCCGCCGACAATGCGGGGGGCGCGCAGGACGTCAGCAATTCCCAGGTCATGCAGGCGGCGTTTGCCTTTTTCGAAGAACAAAATGAATTCGCAGCGCGCCCGGTAATGGTACCCCATGCCGATTCGTTCCTTGTCCCAGACAAGAGGTTTCCAAAAACGAAACCCTGCGGCCTCCCCGGCGGGTTTGGCCATGAACATAGTTTCGGCGTCGCAGAACAGATACAGATGTGCGTGTTTCCGCATCACCCGATAAAGCCCTGCGAACAGGTCGCCAAACCGGGCGTTCGGGAACACGGTAAACCAATCGTTGCTGGACGATTGGCTGCGGGACAGGCGGGTGGTGGTTCCGATGGCCCGGTGTTTTTCCAACGATTCATACGGGGGATCCGTAATCACCAAATCGACCGATCCGGACGGCAGCCCGCGCAGCCAGTCGACGGCGTCAGCTTTTTGCACGTGATAGGAGGGCCGAATTTGCATCCGGCCACGGTAGGACCTTGTTATGACAAAACCTGTCGCCCCTGGATTATTTTCCGCCCAGCACGTGGCGGGCGATGACCATGCGTTGAATTTGGCTGGTGCCTTCGTAGATCTGCAGCAGTTTCACGTCTCGCATGATTTTTTCGACAGGGTAGTCCTTGGTGTAGCCGTAGCCCCCAAAAATCTGGACCGCGTTCGTCGCCACCTGCATGGCGGCGTCGGCGCCGTGGGCCTTGGCATAACTGGAAACGATGCTGTCGATGCGTCCGTTGTCAATTGACCAGGCGGCCTTTTGGTACAGAAGTTGGGTGGATTCGTGCGCGACGGCCATATCCGCCAGCATGAATTGTATGGCCTGGTGCTGGGCTATTGGCACGCCAAAGGTCTTGCGTTCCAGGGCATAGGCCCGCGATTCTTCCAGGCACCTTCGCATGGCCCCTGCGGCCCCTGCGGCAATCCAGGGCCGTGTGCGATCGAAGGTGCGCATGGCCAATTTGAATCCGTCACCTTCGCCCCCAATGACCTGGGATCGCCCTAGCTTGACGTCCTCAAAGATCACGTCGGTGGTGTTCGAAGCGCGCTGGCCCATTTTGTTTTCTTTTTTGCCCACCGACACCCCGGGGGTGTTGCGGTCGACCACGAAACAGGTGATGCCCTTGTGGCGATCCGTGCCTTCGGCGCGCGCAAATACGGTGTAGAAATCGGCGACGCCGCCGTTCGTGATCCAGCGTTTTTGGCCGGTTAGCACAAATTCGTCGCCCACCTTGCGGTATCGCGATTTCATGCCGGCGACGTCAGATCCGGCGTCTGGTTCGGAACAGCAGTAGGCCGCAAAAATAGGTTTTGCCAGCAACCGCCCCAGGTACGTCTTTTTCTGTTCCGCCGTGCCCGCCAGAATCAGCGGCATCGATCCCAGCGAATTTCCAGCAATCGTCGTGTTGATCCCCAGGCAGCCCCAGGACAGTTCTTCGAGGATCAAACAATGGGACAGACACGATAGACCCAATCCCCCGTCGGCTTCGGGGATCTCGCAGTTCATGAGGCCGGTTTCCCAGGCTTTTTGGCAAATGTCGGTGGGAAACTTGGCGTCTTCGTCCAGTTGTCCGGCGGCCGGTGCGATCTCGGTTTTCGCGAATTCGCGGGCGGTATCGACCAACTGTTGCTGTTCTTCGGTCAGATCGAAACCGATCATGGGGCGTCTCCTTGGTTGCTGTCAGCGGCGGCCTTGCGGTCGGCGCGTTTTTTCGCCCGTTCATCCAGGCGCCGCTGTTCCAGCACAAACGCCTCGCGCGTGGCGCGGGCGCCGAACACGAATCCCATCACCACCCCAAGGATCAAAATGATCGGGATGTAGATGAAATGTGATGACGGTGGCAGGTTCATGGCGAAGGACGCGCGGGCGCCGACCGCCCCATTATCGCCCGGGTTGGACCCGGCGGCGTAGTTCTTCGATCTCGTTTTGTACCCGGGTCAGGCCCCGGGCCAGAACCACGACGTAGACCAGCACGGCGACCCAGATGAACCCGTAGGCCCCGGCCAGGAATGGCGCCGCCGGGATGTTTTCGCGCACCTGGCCTTCGACCTTTTCGAATCCATCGGCCGCTTGGGCGGTTCCGACGCAAAAGGTCGCGACCCCGGCCAGCGTTGTCAGCAGTTTCTTCATCGTGCGTCCTCGGCATCCTCGATGGCCATTTCTAATTCGCCCAATTGGGCACGCGCCGATTCCAATCGGTACCGCAGCGCGATCAAAATTCCGCCCAGCAACAAGAACAAAAATGTGGCTGTCCAAAACGCGGGGCGCATGCCCGCGTCTAGGGTGCTGACCACTTCGGCCTTGGGATGGATGGTGCGCCAGAACTTCACACTGAGATAGACTAGGGGCACGTCTGCTGCCGCAAATAGGGCCAGGGCGGCTGACAGCCTTTTGGCGGCCGAGCCCCCGTAGCGACGCGCCAGCAAATACGCCAGCAGCACCAGCCACAGCAGCAGTGAACTGGTCAGGCGTGCATCCCAGCGCCAGTAAACCCCCCACGCGACCCGGCCCCACAGAGGTCCCGTCACCAAAACACAAAGCCCGAATACGACCCCGACTTCTGCCGCCGCCACCGCCAGCCGGTCACCGCGTTCCGATCCTTTGAACAGATACGCGATGCTGGCGCCCCCGGACAACAAGGTCGCGAACAACAACACCCAGGCGCACGGAACGTGGAAATAGAAAATCTTCTGCACCACGCCCATCGACATTTCAGTAGGCGCGCTGGCGATCAGTTGCGGCACCCCCAAAAATCCCAGAGCGCAGACCGCGATGCAGGCAAGCCAGGACGGGGAGAGGCGCTTTTGGGCGGCGGGCATTGAGGGCTGTTTTCTACAACCCGAAGGCGGTGACGTCTATTCCTTGACGCGGTTTGAGGGGGGGCGCGGTCGTTATTCCCCGGTGACCACGGGTTCAAAGGCCCAGATCCCCGCCAGGATGTACAGCAGGTCGCTGACCGCTAGGAACTGCAACCAAAAGGTGGCGCCCGCAAGGTCGGGCTGCGAGGGATCTAGAAGTTGGCTTGTGCCTTTGGCGCCCGCGAGGAACACAGGGATGACGATGGGGAACAGCAGGGCTGATACCAATACGTCCCGGCTGCGCGAACGTAAAAGGGCGCCTGACAGAATTACCCCGACGGCGGCGAACCCGACGGCCCCCAAGGCCAACATCGCGGCCAATCGTCCCGGGTGTCGAAGCAAAGGCGCGGCATCGAAAAACAGCGCGCACAGGGCCACTGTCAAAGATTCCACCAGCACCATCAGCACCACCACCGCGAGCAATTTCCCCAGATAAATCGCGCTGCGGGGCAGAGGCGACATCAAAAGGGATCGGATGGCTTCGCCGTCGCGTTCGCGATCAAAGGTTCGGCCCAGGGCCACGGTTCCCGAAAACAAAATTGCCACCCACAGCACGCCCGCCGTTACGCCCGGCCCAAAGGTCACAAGGATGGTCACCTGATTGTTTTTCAAGGACTCGCGCGTGGCGTCTTCTAGACCCGATTCGGCACCACTGATGAACGCAAAGGCGAAAATCAGCACGATCAACGCCGCCATGAAGGCCATCGTGTAGATGATTTCCCGACTGCGCCATTCGATCGCGAGATCCTTGGACGCCACCATCCAGGTTTGTGACAACAGGCTTCGGGGCTTGGAAGTTTGCGCGTCAGCCACGGGTTTTCTCGGCGTAGATGGTTGTCAGTTCGGCCGGGGTGAATCGGGCATCGCGACATTCGTCATGGGCGACACGTCCCCGCCGCAGAATGACGATTTGATCGGCCACCATCGCGGCTGCCGCCAGGTCATGGGTGACAAGCACCACCAGGCGACCCGCCTCACGTTCGATTTCGATCGCCCCCTTTAGCCACGCGGCGCCTGCCGGATCGAGCGCGGACGCGGGTTCATCGAACAACAAGAGGTCGGGGGTTGGCAGCAGCGCGCGCGCCAGCGACAGCCGCTGTTGCATGCCGCGCGAAAATGCCCGCACAGGGGCATCCCGCCGGGCCTCGCCTAGGCCCACGCGCGAAAGAAGTTCCTGCGCCCGGGCCGCCGGATCGTCCAGGCCATACAGCCGACCAAACAATTCCAGGTTCTGCCGGGCTGACAGATCGCCGTACAATCCCGGGTCGTGGGCAACGTAGCCGATCCGGGCCCGCAGCGTGCTGCCGCGAGACAGAGCCTGGGTGCCCCAGATCACGCCGCCCTTGGTGGGGCCGACCAGCGTGGACAGGATCTGAAGCAGGGTGGTTTTCCCGGCGCCATTGGGGCCCAGGATCGCGGCCACCCGGCCCGGCTGAAACTGTGTCGACACATCGATCAGGGCCCGGTGGCGCCCATAGGTTTTGCCCACACCGTCCAGGCGCAAAGGGGACAAGGTGGTCGGGGACGGGGCGGTCATCAGGGGAACCAAACCCTAGCAGCCCGTGGACAAAGTCTCCGCGTCGCCACAATAGGCGGGGTCGGGTCGTCTGACCCCGCGAATCCCCCCTACGGAAATGCCACGAACTCGAAGGTGACCTGTAGATCCGCGTCGAGATCTTTCTTGCCGGTGAAGCCCGGCGCTGCGGGGGCGCGCAGCACGACCTTGAAGTTGCCGCTTACCAATTTCGCGAAATCCGCGCCTTGCGTGGCCTTGGGATCAAAGCTGACCGTCATGTTCACGGGCCCGGCACCTTTGGGATCCTTGGTCTCGGCCACCTTGAAGCTGTTGTTGGTGTCGTTCATCAGGAACAACAGCTCGACATTGCCGATCACGGCTTGATCCAAGGCGGTCAGCCCCTTGGACCCGGCGCCCAGTTGCAGTTTGACGGAGGCCACTTCGATGCGGCCCGGATCGCGCGCTAAACGGGTGCGGGCGTCGGCGATGAATTTCGCGTATGGATTGCCGCTTTCTGTGTTGATGTTTTTTTCGGCCTGCGCGGTTCCTGTCTTGGCCGCATCGTCAGGTTTGATCTTCAGATTGATGCCCACCGGCGCCGAGTGGGACACAGGTGTGCCGTCATCGTCGTTACCGCCGCCGCAGGCGACAAAGGCCAAGGCAAGAAGGCCTGCAGTGACGCGATCTGAATAATATGAAGGGGGCTGTTTAATCGTGGACATGGTTCCCATACGTACGAATCAGCCCGCCAAAGGATACGCCCTGTGGAGAATTCTACGCCCACGCAATTTCCACCTCTTCAATCTCCCCGGACCCCTGGTTTAGGTTCCTTGTAGGCAAGTATGTTGGCACGTATACTTTGTCTATGGCACAGGTGACCATCTATTTGGACGATCAAATTGCCATGCGCGTCGAACGGCAGGCGCGGAAAGAAGGTCTGTCGGTTTCGCGTTGGATTCGCACGCGGCTAGATTCTACCCTAGACGCGCAATGGCCACCGGGTTACACACGGCTGTTTGGGCAACTTGCGAAAACCAACCTGGAACGTCCCGCGCAGCCCCGGTCTACGGCAAAGGGCAAGAGAGATGTGCTTTGACGTTTTTTCTCGATACGAACATCTGCATCTATGTCCTGAAGGGAAAATTCCCAGGAATTCAGCGTCGGCTTTTGGCATTGCCTCCCGCACAGCTAGCCGTTCCTGCGATGGTAGAGGCCGAGCTTCGGTTGGGGGCGGCCAAGTCGCAGACCGCTGCGAAGACCATGAAAGTTGTGCGTGCTTTTTTGGCGCCGCTTGCCATTGTGCCTTTTGATTCGGCTGCTGCGGTTCACTATGCCACGATTCGTGGCGCCCTTGAGGTCAAGGGCAAGCCGATTGGGCCCAACGATTACGTGATTGCCGCGACCGTTATGGCTCATGGCGGGATCTTGGTGACGGCCAATGACGACGAATTCAGTCGGGTCCCAGGGCTACGAATCGAGAACTGGGCGACAAGCGACTGAACGTCTGCACGGGGCGCATTTGTGTGGCCAGGGGCCCCACGGGGCACTGCCCCGGCATGTTGGTATCCAACCATGAAAGGCGCTGCTCGATCCAGGTCCACATGATGGCGAGCTCCATCGCCCAGGACCGCTTAGGTTTCCACAGAGCATGGTCGCGCGCTTCGGCCGCCGTCAGCAACTTTACCCAGTCATCGACGCGGGCCCGCAAGGCGGGCATCGCCAGCGCGCCGTTGCGCAATTCCGTCCAGCGGCACTTCACGTCCCGTTGAAATCCCCGATCGCCCCACAACGCTGGCCAGAAACCGGGCACGCCGCTGCGCTTCCAGTCCCAGATGTCTGTGCGAAGCTGATTCTCCCAGTTCACGTCCGGGTTGCCGTACGCAAGATCGAAGTCCCATAGGGGACCGGCGTGCAAACGGCCGCCGGCGGTGTCGGAATCCTTGTAAAAATAGGCGCTCTTGCGATAGGCATCGACGTTGTTGCTGAACTCCTGCAAGAGCGCCAGATCGACCCAGCTTCCCGCATCCAGATACTTTCGGTAGCCGGTGGCCGGGTCGGCGAAGTCGGCCGCCTTGAAGCGACTCTCGATGCCGTCCATGAATTTCTGCAGATAGGCCTTCTGCTCGGGGGTGACGTCGGTCTCGTTGGGATACCGATAGGTCCATTGCTGTCCCGACATGCTCTTGAACACCCTTGTGACGCCCAGTGGGTTGGTGGCAGGACTCTCGGGCCCTTCGCGCGACAGGATGTAGCCCCCGGTCACGTCGCCGGTGGCCGCATCACTGGCCACCTTGGGGATCGGGACGCGGTCTCGGCCGCGCTTGATCTTCTCGACCGCGAGGTACAGGCCCACGTACTGGCCGTCGATCAGGATCTCGACGAAACGGGTGCGCGGGGCCCAGTTGCCTGTCGCGCGCCCAAGCGCGTAGGTTAAAGCGTTGCGCACGTAGGTGGCGTCGAGAAAGCAATGGTAAAGGACGAAGTCGCTCTCTGGCGGCAGGCCGAGCATTCGCATGTCCCGATCTGCACCCGCTGTGTCACGCAGCTCGAGCGCGTACGATTTCTTGGGCGCGCGAATCGACGAGTTGCCGTGCAGCGAAATACCGATGGGCGTGTCTAGCGCCACCGGCCGCGCAGCGAGGTTCTTCAGCGTTCCGTCGTGATCCTCGATGACGCGCAAGCGCCCGGTGGTCTTGACGCCCTGCTTGACCGCCGCGCCGTTGATATCGATCAACAGCACGGCAACGCGCGTCTGTGGCGGCTCGGGCACCGCCGCCTGTGCGTCGACGTGTGCCAGGGCTACAGCATCGGCGGCAGCCACGTCCTTGGGGTAGGCCGCCATGTCCTTCGGGTCGGCCGCCGCCCTGCTGGCGTCCGTCCCGGTGCCCGCCGCAGACGCGTCGTCGCCACCACCGTCGTGGGCAAAAGGGCCCCGACGGTCCGCACGCACCGGATTATCAGGGGCAGGGGAGGAAGGGGAGTCAGGGGTGGCGCACGCGGCCACGGTTAGGAAGAGGTGTATCCAGGCGGGGCACCGTCTAGCCGTCCCACAAGTGCCGCCGCTATCCATTGGCGAATCCGGAAATTGCAGACTTGAAATTCGGATGGGCTTGGTAGGCCGCGGTATCCACTCCCATGATCTGTCCAAGGGTCACGATGAGGTCGTTGGTCGGCCGACCGCGGGTGTCAAGGATTCTTCCGCCTCCCAGGTTCCATTTTTTGCCCGCGACCATGATGTACGGAACATCGGTGCAACCGTGAAGGAATCCATCGCGTCCCATAGAATTTCCCCAAACAAGAAGTGTGTTGTCGAAGATGCTCTCGCCGTCAGCATCATATTTTTTCTTCAGATCGGTTATGAGATTCGATAATTGTTGAGCGAACCAACGCTGTATCAACGTGATGCCCTTGCCCGGCAGGTATTCATTGGCATTGTGCTGAACGCCGTCGTGGGCGCGAAACAGCCGAAGCCCATCGGGGACGAGCCAGGGAAATGCCATGTCCGTCGCTTCATGGCCGAACTGAAGCACGACACAGCGGGTGACATCGCATGCCAAGGCCTCGACCGCGATTCCGATCTGCGCCTGCGTCAGCACAGGCGTGTATTTGAATATCTCGGCCTTGTAGTCGTTGTAGGAAAGCCAATTCACGCTTTTTGACACATTCAGAATTTCGGCGGTGGGCGGGCTAAAAACGCATGAGGGGACGTTCTGCGCCTGCCTTTCGATCTCGCGGATGGCCGCCAGATGTTCATCCATCGCTACCTGGGCCGCTTTGGGAAGTTTGGGTCGAAGGAGCGAGACATTCTTGGCGTGCGCATCCAAGATGCTCCCCTGGATCCGGCGCGCGGTTGCGGCTCGTCTGTCTGCTTCAGGATTCATCGCCGACGCTGATCCTTGAACGGCCTTTAGGACATCAATAGGGTTGTTGATGGGGGGGATCGGCGCACGGAAGTTCGACCAGCTCTGATACTTCATGCCCGCGTCCGACCCTCCCTCTTGGGCGCTCCGAATCCCAAGGGCAACTGACTTTAGCGGCGTGTCCTGGCCCGCCGCGAAGGCCTGATCAAGGCTGTTCAGGGCGATGCCGCGCCCGGCAAAGTTGTTGCTGGCCTTGGGGTCCCACATGTTGGCGCCCGTGAAGATGCCCTGGGTCGCGCCATGCTCGGACACCGCTTTGTGGGTTACGCCCAGGGTAATGAGAATGTCTTTGGCGTGCGGCTGCAGCGGCGAAAGCATGGTGCCCACATCAAGCGTTCCGTCAGGTTTGAGGGACGGATTGAAGTCTTGCAGACAATATCCGTAAAAACTTGAACACAAAATGATCCGCTTCTTGGACCGACTTGCGGCCCTGGCGTCGCCAACTTCGATTCCGGAGGCATTGAGCAGAAGCCTCTGCAGCGGCCACAAGGATCCGAGTGTCCCAATTGTCGAAAGCAGCCGTCTTCGTCCGATGGTGGTCATCGTGCCTCCTGCAGGATGCTGGCGAGAATTCCCTTGAAGGCACCTTCACCCGTGGTGGACGGGTCCGGCAAACCTGACAAGCAGGCGGGCGCCTCGACACGGGCGTCCAGAAGCTTGCTAGCAAGATGGGAGACCACGCACGGTGAGTAATCCGCCGCCGCCGCAAGAAGGGTCGCCAGTTCATCGGTATTGGCGAAGGGCCTGGTGGTGCCGTCGATAGGAATCGAGCCGGCCATGGCCAGCGGGAACCCGTTCAAGGTTGATCTATACCGACCAGCAGGGTCGAAAACATCAAGAGCGAAACCGAGTGGATTGAGTATGGAATGGCACTCGGCGCACGACGGCGCGGTAAGCAACACCTTGAATCTTTCGTGTGGGTGTACGGTGGGGCTTTCGGGCGCAAGTTTCACCGAGGTGACGTCGTCCGGGACCTTCATGTTGATGCACATGAAACGATTGAGAACGAAACTGGCGCGCTTGAAGGGGGCAGACTTCTCGGGAAAAGTATAGGTCATGTAGATGGCCGCCATGCCGAGGATTCCTCGGCGCATGAAACCGGGCGACGTGTCTGCGTAAAGACGTTCAAGGCTCTTTGGCGCTTTGGGCCTTTGAGTCGTGAGGAGAGCGGACAGCGGGCGCGGCAAGGACAGGATCTCCCGAATGAATGTCAAGGCTTCAAGCCGCGCCTCAGTGGCAGCGGCCGCGGACCCCTCTGGTCCGAATTCTTGGCTCTTACTCGATTGCCCAAGAGCATTCATTCCAAGCCACTCAACGACAAATTCATCGAGCCGTCGGTTGAACCGACTATCGGCCTTCAGGACGGACAAAAGTGCGTCTACCGTTATGTCGCTGCGCTTGAGGCTTGCGATGAGTGCGTCGGTGGGAACGTCGTTCCAGAACGCACGCGCCACCCGCCTCGCCATCAAAATCCTGTCGACGCTGGCAACGTCCAGGTTTCTTTCCTTCGCCAGATCTGCAGCGGACTGGCTGGCCTCGCCGAAAATCACGATGGGTTCCAGCGCCAGCGACAAGAAGGCGAGGCCGAAAGCCTCGTCAGAGGAGAGGCCATTTTCTAGCGCATCCTGGGCCAATGCCGCGGCCGAAGCGAACCTGGCCGACGGGACGGGAAGTGATGTGATCGTTTCGGCTGCGCCCTTCATCGTTTGGACGAAACACTGGGCTTTTTTCTGAGGGGTGCCTGAGCACATGGCCTCGAAATTGCGGCGCGCGAACCAGGCCTTGGTGCCATCCAAGACACCGTCTCGGAAGCCCCTGACGAACGTCTCCGATGACCTCAGCGTCTCTTGCGAACCGGAATATCCGTCTACCTCGATATCCGCTGGCAAGGCAGGGAACGTGAAACCCGGATCGATGTTTCCGAACACATTGACAAGGAATTGCCGTCCGAAACGGGCCGCCCGAAGGCCCGTGGCAGCGACGCGACACGTGCCGACCGGGACATTGCCGCCGACTGACGCTGGGGGCAGGGGCCCGGGGCCCTTTTCGGTGTTCCGGGGCTCGCGGAGGCCGACAGGGCCAGCGGCCGGGCGGGACGTGGGGGCGCTGGGGGGGGCGTCGACGGGTTCAATGGTGCCCGAACAGGCGATTAAGGACGCCCCGGCAATCAAGGAGGCTAGCGGAAGTTTTGTAACGCGCATAGATAAGAGCCTCCACATCCCAAGTAGAACGTACCGCAGGGTGGCGGGAAGGAGGCTTACGGCGGTGGCGGGACGCTGCGATCCCGGGGCCGGCCGTAACCACAGTCAATCAGTCGTCAAGATCTGGACGCTTTCGTTTTGGTGCCTACCGATAGTGCGTGGCCGAAATGGATCGGCCCCAACCAGGAGGAAGTCACCATGTTGCTTCGACAGCCATTCTCCGATTTTGACCGCAGCTTTGCCGCGCTTGATGAGTTTCGTCGCCGCTTCGAAAACGCTCTGGTTTCCCGTGATGAGCCCGAAGACGTGGCATGGCCCTTGGGCGTGCTTAGCGATACAGGCAACGCCCTTTGTTTGGTAATGGATGTCCCGGGGCTGGCCGAAAAAGACGTTCAACTATCCATCACGGAAGATGTGTTGACCATCAAGGGTGAACGCCACGTGGAGGCCCCAGCGAAATACGCAACCCACCGGCAGGAACGAGGCGGTTTTACATTTGCCCGTAGCTTCACCCTGCCCGTCAAGGTGAACGCGGAAACCGTGGCCGCCCGGCTGAAGGACGGCGTGCTGACCGTGACCATGCCGAAGACCCCGGAAAGCCAGCCGCGCCAGATCACCGTCAAGTCTTCTTGAATCGGCATCACACGTAACCAATACACAGAAGGAGCCACATCATGTTTAACAACAAATTGCAGCCGCGTCCCCAAACATCCGCCGCCACCAGCGTGGCGTCGTCGCGGGTCCTGACCCCAGCGGTTGACATCTACGAAAATGATGAGGAAATTCTGATCCGCGCGGACGTTCCGGGCGTGCGCGTCGATGGCGTGACCGTGCGCTTCGAAAAGGATCACCTGCTGCTGTCAGCCCGTCGCGAAGCCGCCCCCGGACCTATCGAAGGTGGCCCGGCCTTTGAATACCAGCGAAGCTTCGTCATCCCGCGGGGGATTGATGCCGAACAGGTCAAGGCCGATCTTTCCGCGGGCGTTCTGAACGTTCACCTCCCGAAGGGCGCGGCCAGCAAGCCACGGTTCATTGAAGTGCGAGCCGCATAATCCCCGTCCCTTCGGCTTTGGCTCGACTGCGCCAAAACATGTTACGGTCCGCGTGTGGAGTCTTCAAACGACTATAATCCGGTAACGCCGCAAATGGGGAGGTGGCGGTGAGACCCGCCCCGACGGCCGTCGAGATGATGAGGCTCTTTGAGGCCGCGTACGACGTCGAGCAGCCGAAAGCCGGTTGGTTCGATGGCCTCCTTCGGGCCGCCGGGGCGACCCTGGACCAGGGACTGGGCGTCGGTGGGGTGCTTTACGAAATCTCAGCGGATAACGGTTTGCACGTCGACACCATGAAGGGTCTCAATATGCCGGATGGGTGGCTCGAAGTAGGGCGTCGTGGTTATAGTGACCTTCGATACATTCCTTTGGTAGTGAATATGTTCCGAACTTCGCTTTGTGCGACCTTGTCGGACCTGGCGACAGAGCGGCGAACGGCTGGACCCATTCGCACCATCCGGAGGGAGCAATACGACCCGCACGGAGTCACAGACCAAATCACGATCAATGGTTATGACAGTTCCGGGAAGGGATGCTGTCTGTTTCTGTTTTCTGCCGGTCCCCTGACACTATCCGAAGCGCAGCGGGACCTGTTCAGCCGACTTGCGACCCACCTGACGACGGCGTACCGACTGCAGCGGCAGCTTGCCGGTAGCAAATCGGGAACTGCGGTCGGCGTGGAAGCCGTGCTGACACCCAGTGGCCAGATTGACCATGCCGAGGACGCGGCTAAATCGGTGGAGACGCTGAAGGATCTAAGTCTTGCGGTTCGGCGGAGGGAACGGATCCGAGACACGTCCTCCGATTCGGAAGACGGCACCGGCGTGGTGAGGGGCCTCCGGGGACTGGTGACCGCGCGCTGGACCCTGGTTGACCACTATGAAACCGGAGGCAAGCGCTATGTTTTGGCGCGCGAAAACGCGCCCAAACCTCCCGGACCCGCCCTGCTTTCGGAGCGTGAGCGTCAGGTGGTGGCGTTGGCAGCGCTCGGGCGTTCGAACAAGCTCATCGCCTACGAGCTGGGGCTGGCGCATTCGACGGTGCGGGTGCTGATGGCCCGTGCGTGCGTGAAGCTTGGGACGCCCACGCGGTCCCAATTGGTCGCCCGAGGAAAAGCCGACCTTTCGCGCTGAGGTCAGTCTCTCGCTCACCGCCGGGGAGAGCGCAGACGGAACGCTCGATCGCCCGATCGAAGAACGGCGGACGCGTTTGATCGCCCGTGGGCGCGCTGCGGGTCGGCGGCGGTGGCGCCCCTGCCACCCCCCATCTGAGCGACACGTGCGGGGGACCGGGTATAGTTCGTGCTGTCATGAGCCTGCGAGACACCATTGTTGCTGCCCGCCTTGCCGCCCGCACCCTGGCGGGGCTTTCGGGATCTGCGCGTGCCGGGTTGCTGAATGATCTGGCCGACGCCCTAGACGCCCCAGGGATTCGCACGGCGGTCTTGGCTGCCAATGAAAAAGATGTTGCGGCGGCCAAGAAAGACGTCACCGAAGGCCGCCTAGGTGCGGCGCTGGCGAAACGATTGGGGCTGGATGCGGCCAAGCTGGATGCGTGCACCGATGGCCTGCGCCAACTGGCCCGCATGCCCGAGTTGACCGGTCGGATAACCACAAACCGCGAATTGGATACAGGCCTTGTCCTAACCCGCGTGACCTGTCCCCTGGGCGTGTTGGGGGTTGTGTTCGAAGCGCGCCCCGACGCCTTTGTGCAGATTGCGGGCCTGGGACTGAAAAGCGGCAATGCCCTGGTGTTAAAGGGGGGACGCGAGGCGCGGCTGTCGAACCAGGCCCTGGCGGCCGTGATCCACCAGGTATTGGGGCGACACGGCGTCGATGCCCGCGCGTTGGTGCTGCTGGAAGATCGCGCCGCGGTTGACGAGGTTCTGGGGATGCATGATCTGTTGGAACTGATGATCGCCCGGGGATCTTCGGATTTCATTCGCCATGTCCGTGCCAACACAAAAATTCCGGTGATGGCCCACGCCGATGGGATCTGTCACACCTACCTGCACGCCCCGGTTGACCCCGTCATGGCCGCGCGGGTGGTGGTCGATGCGAAATGCAGTTATCCGGCCGCCTGCAATGCGGTCGAAACCCTGCTGTGGAACCCGCAGGCCGGGGCTGCGCTGGATGCGTGCGTGGACGCCCTGAAACGGGCCGGGGTCGAATTGCGGGGCTGTGCCGAAACCTGCCGCCGTCATCCCGATCTGCTGCCCGCAACGGACGTGGACTGGGACACAGAATACGGCGCCTTGGTTTTGTCCATCAAACAGGTGCCCGATCTAGACGGCGCCCTTGCGCATATCGCCGCGCACGGATCGCGGCACACAGAAGCTGTCCTGACTGATGACGCCGTGGCAGCGGCCCAGTTTTGTGACTTGGTTGATGCTGCGTGCGTTTTTCATAACGCCAGCACCCGGTTTGCCGACGGCTATCGATTTGGGCTGGGGGCTGAGGTCGGCATCAGCACCGACAAACTGCATGCGCGAGGTCCCGTCGGGGTTGAAGGCCTTTTGACCTATCGATGGCATTTGGCGGGCACAGGACAGGCCACGACGGATTACGGTCCGGGGGCACGCCGGTATACCCACCGCGATCTGACCGGGGGCTGATTCGCCGTGGCCGAGGCACCGCGCGAACCCCTACATCCCGCGTTTCTGAAACTTTTCGGTCGCAAGGTTTTGGTTGTGGGCGGTGGCCCCGTTGCGCTGTCCAAAATTGAATCGTTGTGCGACGCGGGCGCCGTGATCACGGTGGTGGCGCCACAGATCCGCAGCGAATTGCGTCGGCCCGGCATCATCGTGCACGAACGTGGTTTTGAACCGGCTGATTTAGACGGCGTCTGGTTTGTGGTGGCGGCGGCACCACCCGATGTCAACCGGGCGGTGACCGCCGCCGCCGAGTCACGCTGTTTGTTCGTCAACGCTGTTGACGATCCGGCCACAGCCACGGTCTATGCGGGCGCGGTGGTGCGGCGGGGGCCGGTGACGGTTGCGATTTCGACGGGTGGGGGCGCCCCTGCGCTGGCGGGGCTGTTGCGGGAAGCCCTGGAATCACTGTTGCCCGACGAATTGCCCCAATGGGCCGATCTGGGTGCCCATTTGCGAGAGCTGTGGAAATCGGCAGGAATCCCGCTTGCGGCGCGCCGACCCCTGTTGCTGGAAGCGTTGAACCGTTTGTACGCCGCCCGGGGCGTGCCCCTACCGGATCCGGGGGTTGCCTATCGAGCGGTTTTGCCAGCAACCGGTGGCGGACCGAAGGCGAAACCCGCTGTGGCGGGGGCGCAGGGGCGCGTGTCACTGGTGGGGGCGGGACCTGGCGATCCGGGATTGTTGACGGTGCAGGCCCAGCGCCGGTTGGTCGAGGCCGATCTGGTGCTGTACGACGCCTTGGTCGCCCCCGAAATGAAGGCCCTGGCCCCCGAGGCCCGCTGGTTTTTCGTCGGCAAACGCGCGCGCCGCGAATCCATGCCCCAGGAAACCATCAACCGGATTTTGGTGCGCGAGGCAGGGCGCGGCCACGTCGTTGTCCGGCTGAAGGGAGGCGATCCCTTCATTTTCGGGCGTGGGGGCGAAGAAGCCCTGGCCCTGGCGGGAGCCGGGATCCCCTGCGAAATCGTACCGGGCGTCTCGAGCGCCCTGGCCGCACCCGCGCTGGCGGGGATTTCCCTAACCCACAGGGGTGTGTCCACCGCTATCACGATCGTTGCGGGTTATGCCGAATCCGCCTATCGACCCGCGCTGGCATCACTAGAACCCTTGTCTGCCACCATCGTTGTGCTGATGGGCATCAGCGCGCGGGCTGATATAGCGGCCCTGCTGGTGGACCGCGGCTGGCCAGGGTCCACGCCGGCCGCGCTGCTGTTTGGGGCCTCGACCCCTGCGGCCTGGACGTGGACGGGTACCCTTGACTCCCTCGGGGCGCTGGACATTCCTCCCGCAGTGATTGCGGCGGATCTTCCAGGCATTATCGTGATTGGGGGCGTTGTGGGCCTGGGTGCTGCTTAGGGTTTGGGCGACATCTTGTCCATCATGACGTCTATATCTGGCGCGAGGTCGTCATTCGGGCACTTCATTTTCAGGGTCTTGCAAGAAGCCGGGGTGCTGTCCTTCATGTCACCGACGGCACTCAGGCTTGCCATGGTGGCCTTGTCGCAGGCGGGAATGCTGTTCAAGAGTTTGTCGAAATTAGGCTTGATGTCGTTGTAACAGGCGGTCAGTTCGCCCACAGTGGCCTTGCAGCTGGCACTGGGCTTGTCGCAGGAATCGGCGCCTTTTGGGTCTTCCTTGGGCGCAGGCGCCTTCAAACAGGCCTCGTAGGCTTTCTTGCACATAGCCTGAAGCTCTGTGTCGTTTTTGGCGGCGAGGGCTGAGAAGATGCCAGTGAACCGGCAGGAAAAATCCTTCGCCTTTGCTTCGGGAAAAATCTGATTGACGAAAGATTCGCTGGCCTTGCACAGGTTGTCGGATTCTGCCTTGGTCAAAGTTCCCAGGACTTTGGATGAATCCACCCCCGGCGAGAAGGATCCGCCGCCGCCGCTGCTGTCGTCGCCCCCGCAGGCCGCGAGGGACAACCCAACCATCAAACCTAATGACATTTTCAAGCGCATGTTTTTGTTTGCTCCGAAAGGTTTTTGTGAAGGCCTGCCGTGCTGGCATGCCGTTGTGCAGACGCACGGCGGGGGGGATCTAATCACGGATGGGCACGAAAGGTTCGAAATTTTGCTGAAAGGAATGGGGGGGGCTGTGATGTTCGTCACCTTCCATAGAATGTAGAAGGACCGCGTCGTTCGATATGTCGCGCCCACGTAGATATGGGCGCGATAGGGGGCGACCCGCAAGTTCGTACAAATAACTAAGGGACTACCCCGCTGGCGCGGCGCGAAGTCATCCTTGCTATCGATCCGGCAATGCGACTATCGTGCGCAGTCTGTGCAACTGGGCGCAGATTGTGCTCTGGGCATTGCACAATCTGTTCGCTAGCAAATCAGAATGTCCAGCGAATCGCAGCCGGGAACGACCCGTCCACACGCCTCAATATTCCTGTGACGCTCATCGTGGCTTCCATAAACTCAGATCCTTCATCTTTGGGGCCATTGTCCCGGCGTCCTGTTGGGTCTTACGTGCTCGGTCGCCTTCTCGGGGAGGGGGGAATGGGCGTCGTCTATGAAGCGCAGCACTCGGACACCGGGCAACACGTGGCCCTGAAGATGGCTCGGGTAACGACCCAACGCCTCCTAAACGCGATTCGAACGGAAATTTTCGCTCTTCGGAAGGTTCGCCACCCGGGCATCATTCTCATCCTCGATGAAGGCGTTGCCGACGGCCTCCCCTGGTTCGCGATGGAGTTGTTAGATGGCAACACTTTTGCAGCCTGCTTGGGTCCTAGTTCGACCCTGCATGCTTCACGAACCTCACCATCTACCATCGGCTCGCCAGACGACCGGTCCTCGCAGGACCAGCCGGAGGTCGGGGCGCAAGGTGGCGCACCGAAACGTCCGCGATTTCAGTCATGGGAAACCCTTAAGACGAACATCGACATCTTCAGAGATGTCTGCGCTGCTTTGGCAGCGGCGCACCGCGCGGGGTTGGTCCACCGGGATCTCAAGCCATCCAACATCTTTCTGAAACGTGGAAAAGAACCCATCCTGGTCGATTTTGGACTCTCGACCTTCAACAACGCCATGACCGCTCGCGATAGCCTTGGGCTCCAGACCCGAACACGCCTTGCGGGAACAACGGCCTATCTGGCACCAGAGCTGATCAGGGGTGGAACGGCTGATTCGCGATCTGACCTTTATGCGTTGGGTTGCATGCTTTACGAGGCTGCGACCGGGCAGCCTCCGTTCGTTGGTTCCAGAGAGCAGGTGTTGGCAGGCCATCAATTCTACCCGGTAGCTCCGCTTAGAGATCTTCGCCCAGACGTTCCCCGCGAATTTGAGCAACTGGTCGAACGGTTGTTGGCAAAAACCAGCCAAAATCGCCCTGGATACGCCGAAGACGTCGCCGACGTCCTGTCGGAACTGGGGACACGCAAGCAGACGGCGTATATGAATTCAAGCCCCCACGGCACGCCTGTTCATCTCCATCCGCCACGGTTGGCGGGCCGTCAAGCGATGCTTTCCCAAATAGAAGGCGTTCTTGATGATCCGCGACGGCAGATCACGAAGGTCGTCGTGGTCAGCGGCGAAAGCGGAATTGGAAAAACAGCGTTTCTAATGGAAGTCGCTCAGCGGGCTGCCCATCGTCGCTTTTCCGTCGTGACGGGCGAATGCAACCCGCCGGCGCATCCATTTGACCGTCGTTCCGTTGGCGAAACTGGCCAGCACGTGCGCCAGCTCACAGACAAACCCTTCTATCCGCTGCGCACCCTCTTTCAGTTTTTGGCGGATGTCTGTCAGGAAAGGGGAAAAGACTTCACTGATTCGGTTCTCGGTGACCGTGGGCCGATTCTGGCCGCCTACGAACCGACGCTTGCGTTCGCTCCGGGGCAATCATCCTTTCCTTCGCCGGAGGCCACCACGCCTCAGGCCGCTGCAGATAGGGTGTACCGTGCACTGATTGAAACCCTTACGAGGTTCTGTGCTCACCAGTCCCTTGTTTGGCTCCTTGACGATCTGCAATGGGCAGACTCATTTTCAATAAAGTTTCTTGAACTTCTCGCTACAGAAAAAATACCCATAGGAAATTTGGTGATCCTGGTTGGGTGCCGCACAGACGATGAACCTGCGGTGCTCTCGCGTTTTCTTTGTCCCGCATCAGCCGCATTGTCGTTGTGCCTCTCTCGGCTTTCAGAGTCAGCGGTTGCAGACATGGTTGGCGATATGCTTTCTGTAGCGTCGGCCCCACAGTCGATAGCTCAGTTAATTCTCGGCGCGTCGGAGGGGAACCCGCTGTTCGTGACCGAATATCTTCGGGGCGCCTGCCACGATGGACTTTTGAGACGCGACCATGGGGTCTGGGAATGGCATCCTGTCACCCCTGGCTCCATCGGAGATCCGGACCCCCAGTCACCGATTAAGTCTCTGTCCACGCCATCGTCGATCCGGGAACTCATAGAGCAGCGGCTGCGTTCGTTGCCCGAGGAATCCCTCTGGTTGGCCGAGATCGCCGCCGTGATTGGCAGGGAGATCGAAGTCGGCCTGCTTGTCTCGCTAGCGCAGCGTCCCGCCGAGGCCATCGACAGACTCTTGGACGACTTGCGGATGAGAGACATCGTCGACTACGACGGGCCTGGTCGTGTTCGCTTCAGACACGACAAGGTCCGAGAAGAGCTATATCTTCTGATTCCCATCGACCGAAGGCGTAGCTATCATGGCCAGGTCGCGCGCTGGCTGGATCTTAGCAACGGCTGGACGATGGATCCGGCGTCCAGTTACCCTCGTCTTGCGCGTCACCTTGCTCTGGGCGCACAGCCCACCAAAGCTGCGCACTATTTCGCTCTTGCCGCGCGCAACGCCCGAGATCATCATGCGGTACTTGATGCGATAGAATTTTTTCAGTCGGCTTTGGATTCGCTTGAAAAAATCGGAGATCCCGACCAGATCCGGGGCCCCCAGTTCCAGAAATCGCTTTCCGAACTTTACGAAGAACGGGGCGACATGCTCCTGCTTAGCGGTCAGTTCGAACCTGCGGGCCGGTCATTTCAGACGGGACTGCCTTCCGACAGCCAGTCAATGCCCAACGATGTCATCGCGCGGCTGGAGCGAAAAATCGGGGATGCTTTCACGGCGCGAGGTTTGTTTCGTGAGGCCCTCTCACAATTCGAGCTTGCAGAAAAGTCTTTGGTTGTCACAAGCGCGGAATCTCCAGAGCCATTCCGAGCGGCTTCTGAACGATTACGGACAAGCGAGCGAATCGACATCATGCTGTCTAAGGCGTGGGCCCTGTATTGGATGGCTGATGTTGAAGGCCTCAACAATCTGGTGGTGAAGATCGAGCCCCTTGTAACGAAGTCGGGGTCGCCCGCCCAAAAGGCAAATTTTTTTCAAGCATCTTGCCTGGCCCGTCTGAGAAATGATAGATACCGCGTTAGCGATGAAACGCTTTCGGTGATCGAGAGAGCACACCGAATGTCCGGGGATGCTCCGCTTTCATCGGGAATGGCGACGATTCAATTCATTTACGCGTTTTCGTTGCTCCTTTCGAGTCGATCTAGAGATGCCCCCGCCGAACTCGAGAAGGCGGTCGTTCTGGCTGAGCGAACTGGCGACATGCTCCTGAAACTTCGTTCCATGACCTACCTGACTATCGCCCGTAGAACCTTAGGCGAAATTGATCCAGTCAGAATCACGGCCGAAGCTACGCTCAAGGCCGCGATTCAGCGTGACCTGTGGCACTATGTTGGCGCAATGCAAGCGTGTCTTGGATGGGTGGCGTTGAATAACCGAGACATGACCACTGCGGAATCCTACCTAAGGGATGCTATGCACTCATGGTCAAAGGCGCCCTCGACATATCCATTTCGCTATTTGGCTATTGCGCCTCTAGGGGTTCTGCTCCTGTTGAAGCAGGAAACATCAGAGGCTATGGAGTTTTCTCAGTCTCTATTGAACGATGACCAGATGCGCCTCCCTCCGGATCTCTCTGAGGCTCTTAAGTCTGCCGTGAAGGGAAAAGATTTCGTTTTACTTGCGGGCACCCTTGCTAGGGTTACTGTCGGTATCGATGGCATCAAACAATGCTCGTAGCTAGGCTCGGGAATTCATCAGAAAGAGTAAGTGGTGTATCCATGAAAAAACAAAAAGCCCTGGTCGTCGGCGCTACTGGCCTCCTCGGTCGGGAAGCGGTCAAGGTTTTGTTGGCGCGTGGTTTTGAGGTTCGGGGACTGGTGCGACAGTCGTCCGAAAAAAAAGGGGTTGAGTTGTCAGACTTAGGATCGGGGGTTGAGCTCATGCGAGGAGACCTTAAGCATTCAGAATGCCTTCCTAATGCGTGCTCAGGGGTTGATGTTGTTGTCTCGACGGCAACTGCTACGATGTCCCGGCAGCCCGGAGATTCCATCGAAACGGTCGATTTGGCCGGGAATTTGAATCTTCTAAGGGCAGCAGAGGATGCCGACGTTAAGAGGTTTGTCTTTGTATCATTTAACGAGGTAGCCGAGACGTTCCCTCTGCAGACCGCAAAACGAACAGTCGAAACTGCTCTTGCGCAAAGTCGCATAAACGAGGTTGTGGTTAGAGCCCCTCTCTTTATGGAGGTCTGGTTAAGCCAAGCACTTGGTTTCGAGGCCGCCGCCCGGCGAGCTAGGATTTACGGTTCAGGGGAAAATCCAGTCTCATGGGTTTCGATTGTCGATGTTGCCGCATTCATTGGTGCTGCAGCAGCAGGCGAGGTCAGCGGGGTCGTTGATGTGCCTGGCAGCGAAATGTTGACCCCGTTGGAAATCGTCAAGATGTTCGAGGAACTCTCGGGGGATGCCTTCGTCGTTGACAAAGTGCCTGTCGAAGTTTTGAGAGCTCGCTTTGATGAGGCGACGGATTTGCTCGAAAAATCTTTCCTGGCACTGACCTTGGACTTTGCCCGTGGTCACCAGGAGGTAAGGTCTGATCGAATTGCCAGAGGTCCTGTGCGGATGATGTCGATCCGCAGATTTGTTCAAGACAGCCTTCGAAACGTTTCTTAAACCTTCTCGCAATAGGAGTCTGCCGATGAATTTTCTTGAACGACAGGATGCCGCATATCTTTTGGAAGATGAGCTAATTTTGAAGACACGAACAGTCGACGATCAACCAGTCGACATGGCGAGCTTTGAGAAGATCGGCCTCAAAATTCGTGACGATTTCGAAAAAGAAACAAAGTTTGGCCTCGTTCTTTCGGGCCGGATCGTTGGAACTGAAACGTACGTTAATGTTTGGGAGACGCAGGGGTTGCAGGCAGTCCACGATGCGTGGTCGCTGCTTGGAGGACACGGACCTCTTCAGAAGGATTACGCAGAACTAAATAATATGGTTCTGCTAGAAGACCAGAACTTGCAACAGCGCGTGCTGTTTAGCGGTAATCAAAGGCCCGTCCGGCAGGGCTACGGCGGCTACTATGTCCGGCTTCGCTATCACGTTCAGACAGAAGACCTCATAATCTTCAAGGACCATGTTGCGGAAGCATCGAGAGATTGGGGACAAAATCAGGACATTCAGCTTGTGTCCTGCGGATTGGCAAACACGGGAAAATTGAACGTTTTTTCAGTGTTTCTATGGATTGAGGCAGAGGGTCAGGATCGGATTCGAGGTCGCACAGCGCTCGATACGTCAAGTTTATGGTTAGACGAAAAACTGGCACATGTCTCCTTCCATAGTCTGAGGTTTCGCCCTTACCCGGCGCAGATCCTTGTTCCCACTTCTTTCGACAAGACAAAAAAACCATAACCAGGAGAAAAGAAATGCCCGAAGACAAGGATAGAGATATTACGGTCTTTTTTGGTGGAAAATATTACTACTTAGCGGAAGCGGAGTGGAAGAAAGCGTCAACAGAGATGGCGGCTCCGCCTGCCGCAGCCAGGGCCGTGGTTGATAGCGGCACTGATGTTAAGTACGCACCGGGGGTTATGGGGATAGGTGGATACTCAACAGTTCTTAATCTTGAAAAAGTATTAACGCCGACAAAGAAGTAGAATTCGAAAAGTATTTGACGGATCAAATGCGCCCCAAAGCGAATGCTGTGAAATCAATCATTCGCTCTGGGGTGCATGCCTTGAATCTACGCGTTGCAGAACAGAAGTTGTGTCGGGACGGCGTTGACCGCATTGTCGATCCCGAAGTCACCTTCTCCCGGGTTCAACCAGTCGCGAAACGATGCGGCGTTTCGCGGCTGGGAAGTCTTACGGGGCTGGACTGCATTGGTTTGCCTGTGTGGTCGGCGACGCGACCTTTGTCCCGGTCCGTCGCGGTATCTATGGGAAAGGGCATGACCGATAGGGCTGCTCAGGTTTCGGCATTGATGGAGGCTGTTGAAAACTTTCACGCTGAGACAATCGCCGGTCCTCTGCTGTTTGAGTCCGCAGATGTAATGAGAAAGCGCTTTGACCTTATTGCCTGGCAGGGACTTTCTCGCCTCAAAGATCGAATCTTGGATCCCAGTCAACGGCTCTACTGGATTGAAGGCTGGCGGATGTCTGACCGGCGGTCCGTTTGGGTGCCTTACGACGTGGTGCACACGGACTATACGTTCGCGTTGCCTGCCTCGGGTTTCTTCTTCATGAGCTCAAACGGGCTGGCGTCCGGAAATACTGTTTCGGAGGCTATCATCCACGGCCTTTGTGAGCTCATAGAACGTGATGCCATAACCCTTTCTAAATTTCGGAACTCCTATGAAAACAGCCTTGCGAGGATTGACCCCGGCACGATTAGGGACCCCTCTTGCATGGCGCTTCTAAAGATTCTGGTGGATGCGGGGACCAAATTCCTTCTGGATGATATGACGTCGGACGTAGGGGTGGCGGCCATCAGGTGCTGTCTCTGGGACGGCGAAGAATCTATGCTCCATCGCAAAACGCCGATCGTAGGGTTTGGATGCCACCCACGTCGAGAAATTGCAATGATTCGGGCGATCACAGAGGCTGCCCAAGGACGGGCTATCTTGGTTTCTGGCGCCAGAGATGATTTGAGCTACTGGCTTTACAATCCGGAGCGCGCGGAGCGGCTTAGCGAGGCCTCGGAGGTCGCGCTGAATGCCAAGGGGAAGTGGAGTTCGTTCGAACAAATTCCAACCCGGAACAACCCCACAACAACCCAAGATCTGCGCTGGCTGCAGATGCGTTTGGGTGCAGCCGGGCTGAAAGACATCGTTGTCATAGATCTGACACGTGATGATTTCGCTGTTCCGGTTGTTCGTGTGGTCGTCCCAGGTCTTGAGGCGATGAGCGAGGCGCCGGGCTACACGCCGGGGTTGCGGGCGTCGAAAATTGCGCGGCGGAGCATCGGGCGATGAGAAAAAAAGCAGTGGTTTTCTGTGGACCGACTGTTTCCCGAATTCAAGTGAAAAGCCTGATCCGGGCTACAGTGCGACCCCCGGCGGCACAAGGGGACATCATCCGGGCCTGCCACGAAGGATTTTCGCTGATTGGGCTGATTGATGGCTACTTCAATCATGTCCCCGCCCCCTGGCATAAAGAGATTTTGTGGGCCATGACACGAGGGGTTTATGTTTTTGGCGCTGCGAGCATGGGAGCGCTTCGGGCTGCGGAGCTTTCTGATTTTGGAATGATCGGCGTTGGCCAAATATTCAGCGATTATCTTTCAGGGCGACTCACTGATGATGACGAGGTCGCGATTGCACACCTAGACGAGCGTCGGCATTTTGCAGCCGTATCGGAGGCAATGGTCAATATTCGGGCGACACTTAAGGCCGCGGTGAGAGAAAAGATCATTCGGCGGACGACAGCGGCGGCCTTGTGCGCAGAGGGGAAGAAGACGTTTTTTCCCGAAAGAACCTTTCCGGGCCTGCTTAGCTGGGGACGACAGGCGTTCGGTGGAAATTCCGCTGCAAAGGAGCTGGACAATCTAGAACGCTGGTTGGCCAAGGGGATGGTGAATCAGAAAGAGCGCGACGCCCTGGATCTTCTAGAGGTCATGCGAACGTGTATGCGCGACAACTGGAGCTTGCCCCCCGTAAAGTTTCGGTTTGAGAAAACCAACGCGTGGCTCAGTGCGCTGGAATACGCGGCCCCAACTTCTGAGCCACCAGCTCCCGACGACTAGGAAGGGAACCCGCTTGCCCCACCCCCCCTTGCCCGATAGTCTGCGTCCTGCCGGGGGGCACTGCACACTTGATCACTGAAAGCACTGTTGTCGACGACGACGATCCGGGTGACGGGACGCCGGGGCTTCGTATTGTGGTGATGTCCCTGGAATCATACGGGACGTACCCGATGCCACCGGAGGGGGAGGTGACGATTGGGCGGTCCAGCCGGGCGGATCTGCAGATTGAGGATCCGATGGCGTCGCGAAACCACGCGGTGCTGCGGGCTGGGGATCCGATCACGATTGAAGATTTGGACAGTGCCAACGGGACGAAATTGCGGGCCGAGACCATCGCGCCCAAAATCCAGGTGCCTCTGCAACCGGGGGACGCCATCGCCATTGGATCGACGGTGTTGATGGTGCAGCGGGCCCGGGCGGGGATGGGGCCGCGGCGTATGTGGTCGCATTCCTATTTCGAAAGTAGGCTTGAGGCGGAATGTGGCCAGGGGGAAGGGCGCGGGCCGGAATTCGCGCTTGTGCGGTTGCGGCTTTCAAACACGGTTCCCTGGGCGCGGGTGGTGCCGGTGCTAGCTGAACATGTGCTTAGCCCCTGCGTGTTTGCGGCCTATGGTCCCCGGGACTATGAGATTTTGGTGCCCAGCGGGGTCCTGGCGACCCAGGCGGCGCTGCTGTCGGCGGTTACCGAAGGGCTGGCGCCCGTTGGCGGCGTTGTACGGGTGGGGATCGCACGATTTCCTGACCATGGGCGGCGGCCCGATCTGTTGATGGCGCACGCGAACGCCCAGCTTCGTTCGGCGGGGGACGACGTGGCGGCGCCGGCAGCAGGGGCCACACGCAGCGCGGCTGTGCAAAACGTGTATGCGCAGGCGGCGCGGGCTGCGGCCAGCAACATCAACGTGCTGATCCTGGGCGAGACCGGCGCGGGCAAGGAAGTCCTGGCGCGCGAGATTCACAATCTGTCGCCGCGGGCGAAGAAGGCGTTTTTAGCGATCAACTGCGCGTGTCTGCCGGAACATCTGATCGAAAGCGAACTGTTCGGGTACGAAAAGGGGGCATTCACGGGCGCGCATGCGACCAAACCTGGCCTTCTGGAATCGGCCAACGAAGGAACGGTCTTTCTGGACGAGATCGGCGAATTGTCGATGGCGGTTCAGGCGCGGCTTTTGCGGGTGCTGGAAACCAAGGAGGTGATGCGGGTGGGGTCGGTGAAGACCCGCAGCATCGACGTGCGTTTCCTAGCGGCAACCAACCGCAACCTAGAGGCAGAAAGCCAAACCGGAAAGTTCAGGCAAGATCTGTTCTTCCGTTTGAACGGGATCAGCCTCACCTTGCCGCCCCTGCGCGAACGGCAGGATGAAATCGAAGCCCTGGCCAGGCTGTTTTTGGACCAGTTTTCGCGCGAGCTGAAGCGGTCTTCGCCGGGCCTGTCGTCCCAGACGCTGGAGATCCTGCGATCGTATGCGTGGCCGGGGAACGTGCGTGAACTGCGGAACATGATGGAACGGGCGTTGATCTTGTGCGACGGCGATGAACTGTCGCCGCGACACCTGCCGCTGGATCGCATGCGGCCGCAGCGGGTGGCCTCCGTGACGTTCATGTCGACGCCCGCGACGCCCGTGCCGCCTGTTCCCGAGGCGGTCAAAACCCCGGCAGAACGACTGGCGTCAGAAAAGGCTCAGGTGGTAGATGCGCTGGCCCGCTGTGCGGGCAACCAAAGCCGGGCCGCCAAATTCCTGGGCATATCCCGGCGCACCCTGATCACGCGGTTGGATGACTACGGGATTCCACGACCGCAAAAAGAATCCGCCAAAGATGACGACAATCCGCGTCCATCGCCAGATAAGGACGAAGACACAGAATAGCCGGATGCGCGCGAATCCTGGGCACCGCGGCCGCGCAGGTACTGCGACGGTGTGAACCCGAGGTCGCAGCGGAAGCTCCGTGTCATGTGTGGCTGATCGGCAAATCCCACCAACTGCGCCACATGGATAGGTCGCCTCCCCGTGCGCAGCAGTTCAAGAGCCCGGCCGATGCGGACACGTTTTAGGTATTGGTGGATGGGCAGGCCCAGTTTGGAATGGAAGGTTCGTTCCAGATGAAACTTGGACATCCCGGCAGCTTTGGCGACCTGGTCTAGGCCGATTTTTTCGGCGAAATGTGTGTTGACGAACACGCGCGCCCGTTCGACGACCCGGTCAATAGCGGACGGTGGATTTTCGCTGGGCGCGTCCTGGGCCCGGCGGAAGATACGTGTCAGAAACGTGGCTAGCAAATCGTCTGTACGGACGGCATCCGAAACCGGGGCGCGTAGGGCCCCGACCAGTTCCAGCATCGCCAGGGTGGCCATAGGGTCCTTGACCAACGCGGGCCGGAAATGACGGCGTTCCCCACATTCGGACGCGCGGCCAAGAAATTTGTCGACGTGGTTGGCCTCGACCAGGACCATGTCAAAATCCATCCGATCGGTGGTCGCTGTGCGTATCAGCTCGGTGGGCGCCAGGACGGCTATCGATGTGGGGTCAGCGTCGTAACGGGCCTTGCAGTGGGTCCAAAACGAAGGCCGCGCAGCACCAGGAAGGTGACAAAACGCGAAAGAGTTGGGAAAAAAAACCCACGGGCGTTCGACCTGTCGCCCCGACCAAAGTTCGACGACGCTGTTCAAGCCCCGGGGCCGGTGGATCAGCACCCGGGGTGCAAAGGAGGGACCCGGATCTTCAAATTCCCCCGGTGGGAATGATGGTGCAAGATTTCTAACAACGCTGAGCATGGAACGCGACCTGCCTTTCTGGACAGGCCCTGGTTCAGCAAGGAAAGGGCCAATCCCGCAGGGCCGGCACCACGGGGCACGACCCGCGAAACGCAAACCATGAGATCGCGCAAACCACGTGGATTTATTGGATATTGGTGACCTTTCGTCTGGGTTTTCTACCTAAACGACAAGATCGTCCAAACCTGCACAAACTGTGCAACTTCCTGCACAATCCCCGCACAGTCCGTACCGATTCTCGATATTGAACTTGGGCGCTCAGCAATTCTGGATGACAATTCATTCGCTGCATGAGTCGCCCCGATGATGATTTTCCGGTCGAGGATCTAAAGGAAGCCTTGCGAAGTGCCGGGGTCGGGATCTGGACCTGGAAGATCGCGACCGGTGCCCTGCGCTGGTCTGACATGACGCTGTCTATCTTCGAACTGCGCCCCGACGAGTTTCGTGGGGATTTCGAGTCGTTCATGTCACGGGTCCACCCCGACGATCGAAAGCAGGTCCAAACGGTGATTGGGGACGCGGTCAGCAACATGACCCAAGATTTTTTGATCGAGCATCGCCTGCTGCTGCCCGATGGGCGCGTGAAATGGCTGGAGGGCCGTGGACGGGTGGTGGCGGCTGCCGATGGTACGGCGGATCGCATGATCGGCACGGCGCTGGATACCACCTTGAGGAAGACCGCCGAAGAAAGACTGCGCAAGGGAGAAGAGCGGCTGCGCCTGTTTACGACCCATGCGACCGACTATGTGTACGACGCCACCATTTCAGGCGAGGTTGCGCTCCCTGAGATCGTGGCGGGTTCGTTTGAAAGAACCACCGGAATGACCCCCCAGGAGGTGACCGATCGGGGCGGTTGGATGGCGGTGGTCCATCCCGACGATCGGGATCGCAGTATTGGCTTGATATCCGAATTGGCCCAGGCCCGAAGCGTATCGAACGAATACCGAATCATTGATGCCGCCGGGCGGACGCGCTGGTTGCGTGATCGTATCGTGCCCATTTTGAATGATGAGGGCGTGTTGTGTCGTTTGGTCGGCGGGGTCACCGACATCACCGAACAACGGGCCTTGGAGGAACGGCTGGTGGAATCCCAGCGGATGGAGGCCCTGGCACGGCTGGCGGCCGGCGTGGCACACGACTTTAACAACTTGCTGACGGTGTTGATGGCCGAATCATCGTTCCTTCGCATACACGATGCGACGCCACAGGCTCGCGAAAAAAGTCTGACCGGGATCGACGCCGCCTTAGAACGGGCAAAAAACCTGACGTCATCCCTGCTGGCCTTCGGGCGCAAGAACGTAACGCCAGCGCTGGTGATCGATCTTTGCCAAGCCGTGCAAAATTCACGTTCGATGCTGGTGCGGGCTGCCGGTGAGAGGATCGTGATTGAGACCGCGGTCGATTCAGCGCAGATCAATGTGCTGGCGGATCCCAACGAGATCCATCTGGTGCTTTTGAATCTGACGCTGAACGCGCGCGACGCTATGCCGCAAGGGGGGCGCGTGCTGGTGTCAGTGAAATCCGTGTCGCTGACGGCGACTTCTCCTTTACGCCCGTCTGAACTTCCGCCTGGCGTTTACGCGCAGCTATGTGTCTGTGACGGGGGGGCAGGTATCGCGGCTGACGTGGCGGGAAAGATTTTTGAACCCTATTTCACCACCAAGGGACATGGTGGCACGGGGCTGGGTCTTCCCACCTGTCTTGGCATCGTCCAGCGCTACGGGGGGGCCTTGAGCCTTCGTGAAACATCCTCTAAGGGAAGCGTCTTCGAGATCCTGCTACCCGTGTCCGCGATGCCCCTATCGACGGCCGCGCCAAGGCCACCCCGAATTCTGATTGGCGGTCACGAACATATTTTGTTGGTGGAAGACGATGCGTCGGTTCGGGCCATTGCAGAACGCATTCTGGTGGATCGTGGCTACAAGGTAACGGCGGTCGCATCGACCGAGGAGGCATTGGCGTTGGGTGCGGTGCTGCAGGCTGTGCACGCGGTGCTGACCGACCTGCGGTTACCAGGGCAAAGCGGCCTTGAACTGGTCGCCCAATTGCGCAAGTCCCGGCCTGCGGTGCCCGTCTTGGTGATGTCGGGACATGTAGAAGATCCGGTCCATCAAGGCCAGTTATCCGAGGGCAAGTATCCCTTCCTGGCAAAGCCGTTTTCTGTCACGGGGCTGTTGCTGCGCCTGCGCGAAGTCTTGGACGCTCCGCCACCTTAGGCCTACGGACGTGGGGCTTCGCGACTGGTCAGGGCGGCGATGATGCGCATCAGACGGCCGTTTGCATCAGGATCGACGGGGGTGATGGTGGCTCCGAAGCCTGCGGGTTGCACCATGGCGATGTCCTTGTCACGGGTCACCAGGCGAACGATGCGTGCGCGGCAGGGAATGTTTACGATGTCCTCGTCACGGGTTTCGGGATCAGAACAGGACAGGATGATGTCCACGTCGGTGCCCAGCTTGAGGCTGGGATGGTCAGCGGGATCGCCCTCTAAAAATAGGCCCGACGACGACAGATTGCGCACGGACAGAACGCAGACTTCGTTTTCGGACGTGATGCTGGCCTGGGCGACAACGTCGAAACGCGGGGCGATGCGACGATTGTTGCTGGGGGGTGGAGGCGGGGGCCGTTTGCCGACGGGTTCAGTCATGGTCCCCCATCTTGTCACGGTTGCCGCTACAGGTCGATTCAGCGTCGGCGTTTCCATTCGTTGATAAGCCCGTTGGTCGACGCGTCGTGGGTGCTGACAGATCCGGTGCTGGTCAGTTCGGGCAGGATGGCGCTGGCCAGTTTTTTGCCCAGTTCGACGCCCCATTGATCGTACGAATTGACGTTCCAGATCACGCCCTGAACGAAAATCTTGTGTTCGTAAAGCGCAACCAACCGACCCAGGGTGTGGGGATCCAGTTTCTGGTACAGCAGAGAATTGGTGGGTCGGTTGCCCGGGAACACCTTGTGGGGCCACAGCGCGGCCAAGGCCTCCCCGGTCAGACCTTGGGCGGCAACCTCGGTGCGCGCCTCGGCCTCGGTTCGGCCCTTCATCAGGGCCTCGGTCTGGGCAAAATAGTTCGCCAACAACAACTGATGATGATCGCCAATCGGGTTGTGGGTGGTGACCGCCGCCAGGAAATCACAAGGGATCAATTTTGTGCCTTGGTGGATCAATTGATAAAACGCGTGTTGTCCGTTGGTGCCGGGTTCCCCCCAGATCACGGGACCGGTTTCATAATCGGTTATCGGCTGTCCGTCGCGGGTCACGCGTTTGCCGTTTGATTCCATATCGCCCTGTTGAAAATAGGCGGGAAACCGATGCAGGTACTGGTCATAGGGCAGGATGGCGTGTGTGTCGGCGCCAAAGAAATTCGTGTACCAGATGCCCAGCAGCGCCAGGGTTACCGGTAGGTTTTGATCAAGAGGCGCTGTGCGGAAATGTTCGTCCATATCGAACGCGCCGGTCAGCAACTGTTCGAAATTTTCGAATCCGATGCCCAGCGCGATGGGCATCCCGATAGACGACCACAACGAATACCGCCCCCCCACCCAGTCCCAGAAAACAAACATGTTCGCCGGATCAATTCCGAACCTCGTCACTTCGCGGGCGTTGGTCGACAGCGCGGCAAAATGTTTGGCAATGTGGCCTTCCTGCTGGGCGTGTTGCAAAAACCACCGCCGGGCGCTGTGCGCGTTGGCCATGGTTTCCTGTGTGGTGAAGGTTTTGGAGGCCACCAGAAATAGGGTGGTTTCGGGATCAACCCGTTGCAAAACTTCGGCAATATGTGATCCATCCACGTTCGACACGAAATGGATCTTCAGATCGGCATGCAGATAGGGCCGCAAGGCTTCCGTGACCATCACGGGACCCAGGTCAGATCCCCCGATGCCAATGTTGACGACGCTGCGAATGGGTTTGCCGCTGTACCCTGTCCAGGACCCGCTGCGTACCGATTCGCAGAAAGATTTCATGTGCGCAAGGGCCGCGCGTACATCCGGCATGACGTCCTTGCCGTCGACCAGGATGGGGCGCCCGCTGCGGTTTCGCAGCGCCGTATGCAACACGGCACGCCCTTCGGTCAGGTTGATGGGATCACCTGCGAACATGCGGTCGCGCATGGATTCGACCCCCATGTCGCGGGCCAGATCCCGCAGCAACGTCATGGTCTGTTCCGTGATCCGGTTCTTGGAATAGTCCAGTAGCAGGTCGCCCAGTCGATGGGAAAACCTGTCGAATCGTCCCGGATCTTGGGTGAATAGATCGCGCATATGCTGCGGCGCCATCATCTGGTGGTGCTGGGTGAGGGCCTGCCACGAACGGGTCTGGGTGGGGATCACGATGCTGTCTCCTATAGCGTTTTTAGTCTTCGACGAAATCCAGATCTTTTCCAAAACTTTCGTCCAGCCCCGTCACGGCGATAAGCGCGATGACCAGGGTGGCGGCCCCGATGGCGATGGCGGCGCCGGTGATTCCTAGGGGGCCCTTGCAGGCCAAAAAGGCCGCGTTGATGGGGACCAGCGCCCCGCGCACCAGGTTAGGCGCCGTGGTTGTGACGGTGGCGCGCAGGTTGGTTCCGAATTGTTCACTGGCGGTGGTGACGAACACAGCCCAGTACCCCGTGGCGACGCCCAAAAATCCGATGACCAGATATAGGACGGTCGTGGACGATCGCCCGATCGTGAAATACAGCGCCACGCCCGCAGCTGTTGCCAAAATGAAAGCGGTTAAGATGCGTTTTCGAGACTGAAAGATTTGGCTGAGAAATCCACTGCCAAAATCGCCAAGGGCCAGCCCCGAATACGATGCCAGCACGGCATTGGGGCCTGTGGGCAAGGGATTCATGCCCATCGCGCGCCCCAGTTCAGGGGCCAACGTGACAAGGATGCCGATCACGTACCAGATCGGGACGCCCACCAAGATCACGCACAAATACCGCCGCAGGCGATCCCAGCGGGCGAACAGTTTGAAGAAATTCCCCCGTGAAACCGTGGTTTTTTTCGCGGTTGTGAACATTCCCGATTCCATCACCCCGATGCGCAACAGCAGCAGCCCAATGCCCATCCCCCCTCCGATCAGATAGGCGGTCCGCCAGTCAACCACCTTGGCCACCAGTACGGCCGCAATAGCACCGCAGATACCGACCGACGCGACGACCGTCGTGCCGTAACCGCGGGTTTCCTTCTTCATGCTTTCACTGACCAACGTGATCCCCGCACCCAATTCGCCAGCCAGACCAATGCCCGACACGAACCGAATCCACCCGTAAAGCTGCACGCTGGAAACCCCGCCTCCTAGCAAGGCTGGCAACCGATCGACAAAACCATTGGCTATGTTGCCAACAGAATAAAGCAGAATTGACCCGAATAACACCGACAGCCGCCCCCGGCGGTCGCCCAAAACCCCCCAAAGAACCCCGCCTAACAACATCCCAATCATCTGTTTGTCCAGGATGGCCATGCCCTGTTTCATAACGTCGTCCCCCGCCACGCCCAGCGCCTGAAGGCTGCGGACCCGCACGACGCTAAACAGAATCAGGTCATAGATATCGACGAAGTATCCCAAGGCGGCGACCAGCACGGCCAAGGTCACGCCGCGGGAGATCCCGGGGCCCCTTGTCCCCGGCTGCTGGTTTCGTTGCATGCGCGCGATACTAACCGACCCGAAGAGTGAAGACGCTATCGAACCGGGCGGGCCTTCATCCGCACCTTGCCGTCGGCGATCTCGACGTCCAGATTAATGGTCTCGCATTTTTTCGCTTCTAGGATTTTCGGAAGTTCGCGGCGTAGGCGGTCCTTCATTTGATCCAGGGTCATTTTGGGGGGGGCGCCTTGGGCTTGCAAATGGGCCGCGACAAACTTATCGAAAAATAGCCGCACCTGAACGTCAGATACCCCGGGGACCGCCGCAGGTTCGGGCGCCGGCGCGACGGGGGCGGCTGGGGCGGCTGGGGCTGGGGCTGTGGGATCTGTGGCAGTTGGGGCACGTCCCGCGCGCCACGCGACCATCTGGTTTTGGCGTTCCGCAAAGGCCTTGGCTCGGGTGGCCGGAATGCCCAGCGCAATGGCATCGGCCTCGGATAAAACGCCGCCCTTGTCGGCCAGGTGCCGCTGCGCCTTGGCCAGATCGCGGCGGTAGGTCCCCATTTCGATCTCGCGCAGGGTGCGGTTCCAATAACTTGTGTGGGTGACCCATTTTTGCAGCAGGGATTGAAACCGGAACCGCATCGACGCGTTGTTGATTTTTTGCTGCTGCATTTCCAGTATCAGCCGGTTCAGTTCGCGCCGGGGTACGTTAGGCGGCTGCCGTTCCACCCCCAAGAAGAACGATTCGTACAGCGATTTCAGGCGATCCAGCTTGCGATCCAGACTTTCCAACTGGGTTTCGACTTCCTCAGTATTTTTCGGCGTCAGGGACAGCAGCTTCTTGACCACGAACACAGTTTAGCAATCCTTCGCGCCCCCCGGCGTTGGTTTTCCGCGTGCTAGGATCGGCCCCCTTTTTCCCCGGAGACACCCGATGGCCATCGACGTCCAGATCACCGACCTTTTGAAGCAAGCGATGCGAGATCGGGATCAGCCCACCAAGGACTGCATCGCGATGATCAAGACCAAACACATGGAACGTCGCACATCGGCGGGGTTCACGGCCCCCCTGGACGACGCCCTGTGGATCGATGTGATCGGCGCCTATCAGAAACAGCTAAAGAAATCGCGCGATGAATACGCATCCCTGGGCGCCCCGGGACAGGCCCACCTGGGCCCCCTTGATTTTGAAATCGCGTTTTGTGCCAAATTCCTGCCAGCGCTGGCGGGCGACGACGAAGTGCGTGCGTTCGTCAAGGAAACCCTGGCCACAAACGGTGCCAAGGATCCAAAACAGACCGGTCGTGTGATGGGCGAGATCCTGAAGACCAAAAAAGGCGTCTTCGATCCCGCCGCCGTCAAACGCATCGTCGAAGAAGAGCTGACGAAGCTGGCCGCCGGCTGACCTGGGACCTGCGGGTCCCTAAATCGGACGCGCCTTTGTTTTCACGCGCAGCAGGTAGGGATCTGCCGTGATGTAAAGGGCGCCGTCGTCTCCCAATTCACAGTTGGCGGTCGCCTGCCCCGTGACCAGGGTTCCTAGGTGTTTGCCCGCGGGGGACAGAATCACCACGCCCCCGGGGCCGGTAGCCCATAGGTTCCCAGCCCGATCCACGGTCAGGCCGTCGAAGGCGCCCCCGCGGCCCGGCTGTTTGCCAAGGGGTGTGGCGTCGAAAAATACACGGCTGCCCTTGACCGACAGATCAGGGTTTAGATCAAAGGCCATGACCACCGGACGTTCCCCGTGGGAATTTCCGATGTACAGGATCTTGCCCGTGGGATCGAAGGCAATGCCATTGGGCCGTTCTACGTCCGCTGACACAAGGGTCACCTGCCCTTTTGGTGAGAGGCGGAAAATACCCTGGAATTTCAGTTCTTTTTCCGGATCGTCCAGCAGTTTGTTGAGGCCGTAGGGCGGGTCCGTGAAGAAGATATTGCCGGTTTTGTGAACGATCACGTCGTTGGGCGAATTGAACCGTTTGCCTTCGTATTTGTCAGCCAGCCCGATTTTGGGCCCCTGCGGATCGGCCCAAGATTTCAACCGGCCGATACGGCGCAGGCCCTGCTGGCACAGCACCAGGTTGCCTTGCGGGTCCAGCGCCAGCCCATTGGCACCCGGTTCCTTTAGATCCTTCCGATCACCGTCGTACCCCGATTTTGTCATGAACACGGTCACGCCCTTGCCCTCGCGCCATCTATAGATGGTGTTGCGGGGCACGTCCGTAAACAGCAGCGCGTGGTCTTTTTTCAGCCACACGGGCCCTTCAGCCCAATCGAACCCTTCGGCCAGCAATTCAATCTTGGCGTCCGGGGGCAGTAGTTTATCGACCGCGGCATCGATCCTGTCGATGGACCCGATGACAGGGTAGGGGGCCGCAAACGATTTTATCGACGGGGGCGCCGCAGGTTCTAAACCCACCGCCGCCCCGGCGCGCCGGGCAACGAAGGTGGTGGCACAGGTCGTGACGAAACCGCGGCGGGTCAGCATGGCGCCGACAATATCAAAACCGGGCAGTGATGCCATATTCCCCTAAATGGCACCCAAATTTGGCTTCGGAATCATGGGCGCGGGCAACATCGCGCGGTTACATGCGGCGGCAATCGCGCAGATCCCTGGGGCCAAACTGGTGGCTGTTCTGGCCACCAGCGCCGGGCGGGCAAATGCCTTGGCAGCCCCTTACGGCGCCATGGCGACGACGTCAATCGATGCGTTCTTGTCACACCCTGCTTTGCAGGTGGTGACGATCTGCACCCCCAGCGGCACCCACGGTGAACTGGGGGCGCGGGCGGCCGCTGCGGGCAAACATGTCATGGTCGAAAAACCCATCGAGGTCACGTTGCCCAAGGCCCGCGCCTTGGTTGCGGCCTGTCAGAAGCACCACGTTCACCTGGGGGTCATCTTTCAGTCCCGGTTCTTGCCGGCGGTTAAATTGATGAAGCGCGCGGTGGACGCGGGGCGCCTGGGGCGTTTGCTGATGATCGATGCCGAAGTGAAATGGTTTCGCGAAAAGGCGTACTACCAGGCAGCCGCCTGGCGCGGAACGCGGGCGCTGGATGGTGGGGGGGCAATGATAAACCAGGCCATTCACACCGTCGATCTGATTCGGTATTTGGGGGGGCCCGTGGCCTCGGTGTTTGGCTTTGCCGAACGATTGGTTCATGCCGCTATTGAAACCGAAGACACGTCGGCGGCGGTGATCAAATACGCCAACGGGGCGCTGGGAACGATCCACGCCAGCACGTCGATTTGGCCGGGGTTTTCGCGGCGGGTGTCGCTGCATGGCGAAAAAGGCAGCATGATTTTGGAAGGCAACGATCTAACCACCTGGCGCATGACGGATCCCGGTCCCGAGGACGCCGAATTTGAACGGTTGCGGCTGCTGGTGCGGGATGGATCGGATGGCGCGCGGGATCCGATGAACCTGGATATTGCCGGGCATTTGGAACAATTGGGCGATTTTGTGGCCGCGATTTCCGAAGGCCGCCCGCCCGCGGTTGACGGGGACGAGGGCTGCCATGCCTTGGAAGTGGTTTTGGGGGTCTACCGGTCGGCCCGGACCGGATTGCCTGTGACATTCCCCCTTGACGAAGAAACATGATAAGTCGTCACCCCATGCGCAAGACAACAGCGTTGTGCTCACTAACCCTGGCCGCGTCACTGGCGACGGCTTCCTGTAACCAGAAGAAGGCGGAGCCTCCAGCACCGCCCAAACCGGCTGAGGTCGCCAAAGCGGCCCCCACACCGCCTGCGCCCGAAGAGCCTAAGGGCCTTCCCGCCCCGGCTGATGTGGCCGCGGCACCGGCCGATGCCGAAAAAACCGCCAGCGGCCTGGCCTCCAAGGTCACCGAAAAAGGCAAGGGGACTGTTCACCCCGCGGCCGAGGACACCGTCAAGGTCCACTACACAGGCTGGATGACCAACGGCAAAATGTTCGACAGCTCGGTTGTGCGCGGTGAACCCGCCAGCTTCCCCCTGAACCAGGTCATCAAAGGCTGGACCGAAGGGGTTCAGTTGATGGTCGAGGGCGAAAAACGTCGTTTCTGGATCCCCGCAGGGCTGGCCTACGGTGAAACCCCCATGCGTCCCGGCGGACCGTCCGGCACGTTGGTGTTCGACGTTGAACTGCTGAGCATCGTCAAGCCCCCCAAGGCGCCCGAAGACGTCAAGGCCGTGCCAAAGTCGGCGACCAAAACCAAAAGCGGCCTCGCCTACCGGGTCCTGACCAAGGGCAAGGGCAGTGACCATCCGAAACCCGAAAGCGTCGTGTCCGTCCATTATTCCGGCTGGACCACGGATGGCAAAATGTTCGACAGCTCGGTCGCGCGCGGCGAACCCGCAGTGTTTCCGTTGAACGGCGTCATCCCCGGCTGGACCGAAGGCGTTCAGTTGATGGTGGTCGGTGAGAAGACCCGGTTTTGGATCCCGGGAAAAATGGCCTACGGCGACACGCCCACCCGCCCCGGAGCCCCTGCCGGCATGTTGGTCTTCGACGTCGAGCTGATGGAAATTAAGAAGTAGGGCGTTCACCGTGAGCTACGGGCTGGGCCCATCGCCCGCTGGTGCTAGGATCGGCGGCCATGTCGATGATTGCCTCCCGCAGCCTCGGGCGTTTCGTTACCTCTGCTAAGACCTGACGGCGCGTCATTTTCCTGCTTGGGGTCATCCCGGGTGGTTTGGCGGATTGCTCTGCTCACGGGCCTCGTTGCGATTGGCTGTGTGTCGCCACGGAGTGACTTGCCAAGAGTTCCCCAAGACGCGGCGGCTAGGTTGTCCCAGGCCAGAACGCCTGATGCGATCGGTGAGGCTTTCGGAACGAACTTTGACGGTGGGATAGCCACCGATGTAGCTGCGAATATTCCCGAAGTGGACGACCCGTCGTTGAAAAGTGACGCGAGCCTGGTTAGTTGCCCGCCAGCGACTCATCGATGTAGTGGCGCTTGCCTTGACGACACTGCCGTTGGTTCCTGTGGTTCGTCGTGTGCGCCTTGTCCCTCAATCAAAGGTGGGCAAGCGCTTTGCAACGAGGCGAAATGTGGCGGTACTTGCCCCCGTGGGCAGAAGCTATGCCTTGGTGAATGTGTGCCCGAGACGCAGTCCTGTAACGGCTCTTGTCCGGTTGGATCGCACAATTGTGGAGGTGTCTGCGCTGATGACAAAAGCGTCAACTCCTGTGGAGCTTCCGCCTGCATGCCGTGTGCTACTCCAGCACAGGGCATGGCAATGTGTGATGGGCTCGCTTGTGGCATCTCGTGCACCGGCTCGGCCCGCAAATGTGGCAACGAATGTGTAACGGGTTGCTGCACTGACGCTGACTGTCCACCTATGGCATCTAAGGTTGGTCGGTGCGATACGGCGACCCGGCAATGTGGTTACGCCTGTTCTTCTGGAATGAAACCGTGCAATGGGGGGTGTATTGCGGAGGCTCCGGGTGGGTGTTGTGCGGACGCTGATTGTGCCGCTGATTTTTCGTGCGGAACCGACAAACGCTGCTCAGTGACGGCATGTCAGGCGGGATTCAAACTATGCGGAAAAACGTGCGTGCCGGTGCTGGGTGGTTGTTGCGACGACACGCAATGTATGGGGAACTTCGCGTGCACTTCCAATCGATGCCAGGGCATGCAATGCCGCACCGGCTTCAAGCTTTGTGGATCGTTGTGCATTGCGGACAGCGCTTGTTGTTCGGACGCAGACTGCAATGGTTTTTCCTGCGTGAACAACGCTTGTTTGACCAATCAATGTGGGCAGGGTTTCAAGCCGTGCGGGACAAAATGTATCGCCGCTACGGCATGTTGCCCGATGCCCGAAAACTGTTTTAATGGGTTGGACGATGATTGCGACAATGCGTCGGATTGTGCCGACAGCGACTGTCAGCCACAGGCTATTTGCGTCCCATCGGCACCAGGGGAGTTTATGCCCGGAATGAGGGTCGGCATCAATGATCCCTGCCCGGTTGGCTATGCGGGAACGTCGGTTCGACTGAACTCTGGCCTTTCAACCGGGACGGCATGCACTGGATGCAGTTGCACGGCTTCTCCGACCGTCTGCAAGCCCAAGGCGGCCTTTTACGGGACAGCCGCCGAGTGCGAAGCAGATGTCTCGTTAACGGGAGGGTTTACCGTCGAACAACGCCAGCCCGACAGGACGTGCAGCGAACCAAACTATCCGGGTGGTCAGACCAATGGGGCCATAGAAGGCGTGCGCGTTGGGTCGTTCGACGTGGTCGCAACCTGCCAAAACGCGGGAGCGGGTGTGCCCCCGACTCCCACCTGGGCGAGCTCCTACAAATTTTGTCCAGCTGGCGCGAAGGGTGTCGGCTGTGCGTCGGGAAGTGCTTGCCTTCCCAAGGCGGCCGCGCCGGCTGCTCGATGCGTCCTCGCGGCGGGGGCAAATGCCTGCGCCCCTTCCTATCCCAGCGGAAACTCTTCGTGGTACACGGGACTTAGTGACGCTCGTACCTGTTCTGTTTGTTCATGCTCAATGTCCGGGGCTTCCTGCCTCGGTGCGACTCTGAAGGTGGGGTACGACTATACTTGTGAGTCTCCTTACGCTTTTGAAGTGCGGCCGGGTGATCGCCGGTGTGGGTACACCTACGGCCCGGTGCTTGGAGTTTCAGGCGCCGCTCCCTACAACGGCACCTGTACCTCCGGCAGCACGGTCTCCCCAGCGAGTTCGCTTACTCTGACGGGACAGCAGACCCTGTGCTGCCAATAGGCCCGGCCCTGCCTACTCAGCGTCGATGCGATAGATGCGGTTGTTGTCGTAAGACATCACGTACAGCTCGCCGGCGGCGTCTTCGCCGAAAGACGACAGCCCGGCTAGCGTGTTCGGCGCAACCGACAGATCGTTTGTCAACTCGGCGTGGTCTGTAGCTTTGCCGCCCGCCATCGTGAACATGTAGATGCGTGAAAAATTGTGATCGCCGTAGAGATATCGGCCCCGCAAACAGGGGATTGCCTGTCCCCGGTATACAAAACCGCCCGTGATGCTCCCTTGTCGCATTCCCGCACCATTGACCTGATGCTGGTATTCATGCACCGGCGTTTCGCCGACCTTGGTGCAGTTCTGGTTGCCGTAACAATGTGTGCCTTCGACGACGCTCCAGCCGTAGTTCTTGCCACCGGTGTTCTTGGGGGCGAAATTCACCTCTTCCCAGTCGTCTTGTCCCACGTCGCCGACATATAAATCGCCAGTGTCGCGGTCAAAACTCCATCGCCACGGATTGCGCAGGCCCCAGGCCCAGACGAAGGGATCGGCGCCAGCGGCGTTTCCCGTGTCCGGCGTGTAGTTCGCCTTGCTGACATCGAAGCGCAGCATCTTGCCCAGCTTCGACTTCTGATTCTGTCCCGTTTTGTTGGGGTCGCCTTGCCCGCCACCGTCGCCCACGCTGACATAAAGCATCCCGTCCGGCCCGAAGGCGGTCATGCCTCCGTTGTGGTTTCCCTGTGGGTGTTCGATGGTTGTAATCGCCTTCAATGTCGGATCGGCAACATCGGGATTGCCGCTGCGCCTGCCTTCTGCAATGACGATGTCGCCCTGCTTTCCCGTCGAGTCTGGATCGTTGTCTCGGCGGGTGTAGTGTACGAAGAAGCGTCCATTGGTCATGTAGTCGGGATGGAAGGCGAGGCCAAGCAGCCCGCGTTCGCCGCCATCGGCTGTGACGTTTTTCGTTGCCACATCAAGGAAGGGCTTCGTCTCCAGCATGCCGTTGCGCAAGATCCGAATTCGCCCGGCCTGCTCAAGAACATACATTCGCGGATCGCCCTTCGGCTGGGTCAGAAGCAGCGGCGCGCTTGCCCGTGCCATTTCCGTGAATTTCAACTTCAGTGGCATGCCGTTGCAGGCCATTGCCGAAGGCGCGTCCGGCGCACGGCCCATGTCGGGCGTTCCCATCGGAGGTCTCGCCCCGCCCATGCCGGACGCCCCACCCATGCCCGACGCGCCACCCGAAGCCATTCCGCCCGCACCTGCCGCCATTCCACCTGTCCCGGGCCGCGCGCCGCCAGTGCCTGGCTGTGTGCTGCCACCATTGCCGGTGGCTGCTGTGCCGCCGCTGCCCTGCGCGTTCTGTGCTGTGCCGCCTGAACCCGTATTGGAGGTGGGCTTGCTGCCGCCGCCTTGTCCGCCGGTCATGCCGGTGGCGGGTTCACCGCCGCTGCCAGGTCCCGGATTGCTGTTGCTGCTGCTCCCGCACGAGCCAATGGCCAAGGCCAAAGCCGCCACTGATACCAACCGACCGGCATGAAGCGTCATGGAATTCCTCCAAAGCAAAGGGAAGCAAGGATGTTATCCCCGACTGGGACTTGAGCAACCGCGAATCCTTCGCTTCGGCCCATCGTGTTGTGGGAGGTTGTGGGCAAAGTGAGACGCCGAGAGAGATTTGTCGCGCCTCAATTCGGCGTGCAGTTCTTCAGCGACTTGATCCAATCCGTCAGCAACATCAAGCCCTTTGGGTCTACAACACTCGAGGCCAGCGGCGGCATTCGGTTCGCGTTGAGCGCTTCAACCCGCAGTAACATCACTGAATTGTCGGGCAATCCTGGCGCCACAATGCGGGCCGCGTCGCGCAGGCCGAAGTCAATGCGTCCCGGCTTTTGGTCGCAGGCCTTCGTTTCCGTCAGCTTTTTTTGGAACCGGAGATCCAAATCTAGGAAGTCTGACGCGCCCATCGGCATTGCGCCCATCGGGCGGTGGCAACCGGCGCAATTGCCATGCAGGTATGCGCGTGCGCGATCGTTCAATGTGCCTTCTGTGCCGAAGGGTTCTTCCAGACGGGGGAGCTTCTCGGGCTCGGCGTAAAGCGGCGCATCGAATAGCCCAATGGCGGCCAACGTGCGCAGCTGATTGGCGCGCTTGCCACCGGGATAGTCAAGGTCACGGTTCAATTGCGCGATCTCAAGACCCAGACTGTCGCCAGCCACTTGGGTGTGGCATTTGCCGCAGTCCATGCGACTTGGGTAATACCAATCCCAAATCCCGATCACTTTGCTTCGACCGGCCATCGGTACCAGATCGGCGTCGGTGCCGTCTTTGTTCCACTCGTAAGAATACCCGGCCCACTTGTCGTCGCTGTGACGCACGAACAGCCGTGTCTCGACCAATTTATTTTCCAGGCGGAAATTTTTGATCAGCACGGTGCCCTTCGGCAAATCGAAGTCACCGTCGCTGCCGACCCGGATCTTGCTGCCGTCGGGAATGGCCATAAAACGCTCTTTCTCCGAGCCATCGGACCATAGCGGTGCATTGAGTGAATAGGGGATCGCGCCAGGGGCAACTTTGCGGGCGTCCACCGGATCGAAACAACCGGTAGCACGCAGGGTCTTGGGAAATGGATCAGTGGGCGTGTTGGTTGGGCGCGCCGGGGCAAGGCAGCGTGGATTGGCCGGGCGCGCGGCAAGGCCAATCGCAGGGGAACTGGCGTCGGGCCCGGCTGCGTCTACCGTGGCGCGGGCTGCGTCTGCGGTTGCTGCGTCGGTTCGCGGGGCCTGGTCAGGACTGGGGCCCGCGTCAGCGCGCGCGGCGACATCGGCTGGTGTCGCGTCAGCACGAGGCGTGGCGTCGACAGGCATGTTGCTTGGTGCCGCCGCGCCATCCGCGCGTGGCGGACTCGCATTTGCGTCAGCTCCTGTCGCAGTCGGGCTCATAGTTGGGCCGTGTGAAGTGTTCGCGCGGGACGAGCACGCAAGCACCAACAGTCCTGAGAATCCGGCAAGCCCGAAAAATTGGTTCATTCGGGACCTTGGAAACGGCATGGGCGGTAAGCCTAACACCGCAGAGGCGCGCTAGTACCAATTCAGTCCGATCCGCTGCCCCCTAAAACCTACCCACACACCCCAGCCCCAGTCCCCCTGCCACGTTCACTGCCGGCAGACACGCTGCAACTTTTGCCTTCCCTGCCGAATCTCCGGCGGACGGGGCTAGCACGAACAGGAACGCCGAGGCGCCTGCACTGATCCCGGCGCCGACGAACGAGACAATCGCTGACTGCCTCGCAGTGTTTCCGTCATTCAGTAGACGCGCACAGTCGCCGCCACCGGCGTCTGGCAACGCACTGGCGCAGCTTCCGTCGGGGTTCGGCGCTTTGTAATCATTGAATTTTGTCAGCAGACTGTCACTGCGCAGGGCCAAATAAGTGCCAACACCCGCGAACACCACAGCCACCGCGCCTGCGCCCCAGGCCGCGGGACGCATCCAGGTTCCGCTTGGTCCTTCGTGAACTGCAACAGGTCCAAGCGATGGCGCGAACGTAGTCTGGCGCACAGCCCGCGCCAAAGGCGCTGCTTTCGGAGTTACCGTAGGGGACAGCGCTGGGGAAGCCGTAGCCACGGGTAACGGATCAAGCTTCAGTTCCATCTTGAACACCTGCCCCGCAGGCACCTCGACCGAGCGTGCGATATACCTGTGACCAGGGGCAGTGAAACCCAGTTCGACCGCCCCGGGACTGACGAACTGAATAGCCGGCAGTGGCAGTTGACCCACGACCTTTCCATTGACCGAAACTTCAGCACCGGCCGGCGTACCGGCGATTTGAATACCCGCTGCTTGTGTTTTGGCTCTGGTCAGTGACTGTTCCAAGATCTTGCGGTTGCTGCGAATCCAGGGATCTGTGCGAGCCGCCAGCGCCTCTTGAAAATGGTTCGCTGATTCGGCCCACTGTTTCAGCGCCAGCTCGACCAACCCCAACTGTGCGCTGCTGCGCGCGGTATGGGCAATGTCATAGGCGCGCTGAAAATAGCCATGGGCCTTGGCGTCGTCGCCCGACTTGCGCAGCACGTTGCCTTGCTTGATCAACGCCTCAGGATCCTCCTCGGCCCGTGCGGGAGCCGCCGCTGCGAGCGCCAGGGCCAACGCCAAAACCCCTGCAAAAAATGACGACTTCATCGGAACGGCCCCGGTTCTAACCCAGGCGCAGGAAAAAAAACCGCAGGAGAGGCGCGTCCTATTCCAAAATCGGAATGTTGCCCCCGGAAGGCCGCGCGCGTGCCTTGCGCGACCGACTCGACGCGGCAGGCTTCACAGCTTCTTGGTACGACGGGGGAACCACTGGCCTGTCCAATTTCACCGGGAACCCCGCCACCGGCGCTGCAGGTGGTTTTACGACCACGACCGGCGGCGCAACCGCCCGCGGGCGGCTCTGCCCACGTATCACGCCGATCGCTACGGCGGTTGCCAATAGCAGTCCCACGGCGACAACAATCCACAGTTTTTTCCCACCAGCGCGTACTGGATTCAGGGCTCGTACGTCAGCTGTATTTAGTGGGTCGCCCTCAGCGACCCCGGGCGGGGTCGCCGACGCCTGCCCGGGCGTTTGCGCCAGCTGACGGGTCACAGTGGGCGACAAAGCTGCCGCAGGCATGGGGGCTGGCATGGGGGAGGTAGCCGCCACCGGCTCTGCGTCGGTGTATGGCTTGTTCGCAGGCGGTCGGGCGAAATAGTCCGACCACATGACTTGACCTTTGGGGGATGCAAAAGGCAACAAGGCCCTGCCTAACGCATAAACCGATCCGAAGCGATTGTGAGGATGGCTCTGCATGGCCTTCGCAATGGCCGCTTCCATAGCCACCGGAAGGTCGGGGCGCAGTAGGCGGGGCGAACGAAACAGGCCCTCAGTGATACTGCGCATTATCAAATAGAAAGTCTCGCCCTGATGCGGCCTCTGTCCCGTTAAACACTCGTACAGAATCACACCCAATGTGTACTGGTCGCTTGTGGCCAATGTCGGCCCGCCGACGACTTGTTCCGGCGACATATAGGCGGTCGTTCCAATCACGGCCCCCGTGTTAGTCAGGGGATCATTGACGGGACGTGCGTCCAGTAGCTTCGAGATCCCGAAGTCCAAGACTTTGGGAACAGTGCCCCCGGTCGAAAGTCGCGCCAGGAAGATATTGGAGGGCTTAAGATCCCGGTGCACCACGCCGACCTCATGGGCAGCCGAGATAGCTGCGCATACCGGCAACATGATGTCTACGATCACATCGACCGGATGCGGCATTTGCGCATGCCGGGACAAGAAGGCCGAAAGATCCTCGCCCCGCATCAGTTCCATAACCAAGTACGTCACGCCACCATCCGTGCCGAAGTCCGTTACCCCAACGACATGCGGATGATCCAGTCGGGACGCAGCCTCGGCTTCGCGCAGAAACCGCGCTTGGGCCTGCGGGTTGCTGGCCAGGTGGACCCCCACCGTCTTCAGCGCAACGCCCTTGCCCAACACGACATGTACAGCCTCGTAGACCGCTCCCATGCCGCCCGCTCCCAGCCGACGCACAATGCGATATTTCCCGAGGATCGTGCCCGCGGACATGCCGGGATCCGGGTGTTCATCGTGCAGCGCGGTCGTCCGTGTCATCGGCGGGACGGTGTTTTTGTCCAAAGAATTGGCCATGGGTTTCGTTCTCGATGCCCACTTTAACCGACCGGGGCAGCGCCAGGAAACAACCGGAAACTCTTGAAAACGCGTATTCTAGACGTATCTGGGCAGGATTCCGGTCTAATGCGGGCGCATATTCCGGCCCATCTGGGCCTAGGCCTGTCGGGGCTGTCGTCTTTTGGCGAGGACCCCGCGGGTGAGCTAGT
>JAYUUT010000337.1:0-21652 GCA_043754455.1 Myxococcales bacterium | reverse complement strand
CGCTTCTGCATTCATCCCATGGAGGGCTGGGATGGAACGACGGACGGCCACCCGACCGACCTGACCGCGCGGCGCTGGACCCGGTTTGGCACAGGCGGTGCCAAGCTGATCTGGGGAGGCGAGGCGGTGGCCGTGCGGGCCGATGGCCGCGCCAATGCCAACCAACTGCTCATCAACGACGCGACTGTGGGCGATTTGGGGCGGCTGCGCGAGGCGCTGGTGAAGGCGCACGCGGCGCGGTTTGGGCGCAGCGACGACCTGCTGGTTGGCCTTCAGCTCACCCATTCGGGACGTTACGCGCGCCCGCTGCCGGATCGCGTCCTGCGGCCGATCACTGTGCAGCGGCATCCGATCCTCGACCGCCGCGTGGGCCTCGCGGCGGACGCTCCGGTGCTTGACGATGACGGCCTTGAGACGCTGGCGGGTGATTTTGTCACCGCCGCCGTCTATGCGCAGGCGGCGGGATTCGCCTTCGTCGACGTGAAGCACTGCCATGGTTATCTGGGGCACGAGCTGCTGGGCGCGCATACGCGCCCGGGTCGTTTTGGCGGCTCGCTGGCCAACCGCACGCGGTTTCTTGGCCTCGTCGTCGAGGGCATCCGGAACCGGGCGCCTGGCCTCGGCATCGGGGTGCGGCTGAGCGCGATCGACCTGGTGCCCTTCCTTCGGGGCCCCGATGGCCGCGGCGTACCCGAGGCTGTCGACCTGCCCTATCGCCACGCCTTCGGCGCCCGCCCGGATGATCCCACCAGCTGGTCACTGGACGAGACCTTTGCCTTTTTGCATTTCCTAGAGGATCTGGGCATACAGCTCGTGAACCTGTCTCTCGGCAGCCCCTATTACAACCCGCATCTACAGCGGCCGGCGCTCTATCCGCCGTCGGATGGCTACGATCCTCCGCGCGATCCGCTCAGCGATGTCGCGCAACACCTGGCCATCACGGCGGCGTGCAAACAGGCCTTCCCGGGCCTATTCATCGTCGGGTCGGGCTGGAGTTACCTGCAGGAATTCCTTCCCCACGTGGCCCAGGCGGTCGTGCGCGCGGGCGGTGCCGATGCGGTTGGCCTCGGACGGATAGCGCTGTCGTATCCGGATCTGCCGACGGATGTCCTCCAGGGGCGTCCCCTCGATCGCCACAAGATCTGCCGCACCTTCTCTGACTGCACGACCGGCCCCCGCCATGGAACGGTGTCCGGGTGCTATCCACTGGATTCTTTCTACAAGATCCGTCCCGATGCGGCCCGGATCAAGGCGCTGCGGCCGCATCGTGGATCCCAGGTGGAGTGATCGGATGGCGATTGTTGATCAAGCGCGATCCCCAGCCGAGGTGAGAGCTGGCTGGATGGCTCTTTGGGCGGCCTTCCTGGGATGGCTGTTCGATGGCTTCGAGATGGGACTTTTTCCTGTCATCGCTCGCCCGGCCTTGCAGGGCATGTTGCCCGGGCAGGGTGAGGCCGCAGTCGGGCACTGGATGGGCACCATCACGGCGCTGTTCCTGCTGGGTGCGGCCGCGGGCGGCGCTCTGTTCGGCTGGATTGGCGACAAGCTGGGACGGGTGCGCGCGCTGTCGCTCAGCATCCTGGCGTACTCGTTGTTTACGGGCTTTGGCTATTTCGCAAATACGCCTTGGCACCTGGGGATCTGTCGGGGACTGGCCGCCCTGGGCATGGGAGGCGAGTGGGCGCTGGGTGTGGCGCTGGTGATGGAAACCTGGCCCGAGCGCCTGCGGCCGTGGCTCGCCAGCGCGATCGGCGCCGCCGCGAATCTGGGCTATCTCCTCGTGGCGGCCGTGGGCACCCTCCTGCCAATCACCTCCCTCACGTGGCGCCGGATGATGGTGCTGGGCGCGGTGCCGTCGTTGCTGGTGTTCTTCATTCGTCGATTCGTCCCCGAGTCGCAACGATGGAAGCACGCGGTCGAAGCCCGGCCCACGCGTCCGCTGCGCGAGGTCTTCGGGGCGGGGTTGCGCGGGCGCACCGTCATCGGCATCGCGGTCGCCTCGGTGGTGTTGATTGGGACCTGGGGTTCTATTCAGTGGATCCCGCTGTGGGTGGACAAGCTGACGGGCGGCGCCCAACCCCGGGCCAAGGCCATCGCCCAGATCCTGTCGTCTGCAGGTGCTGTGGTGGGGTCGTTCGTTGCGCCGTTCGTCACCGTCCGCCTCGGACGCCGCGGCGCCTACGCGGCCTTGTGTCTGGCGTCGGCGGGGGCGTGCGCGGCGATCTTCCGGGCGTTGCCGCCCGTCTGGGGCCCGACCCTGGGCGCGGCGATATTTCTCACCGGCTTGGCCACGGCCTCGTTCTTTGGGTGGTTTCCGCTCTATCTGCCCGAACTGTTCCCCACGCGGGTGCGCGCCACCGGCCAGGGGGTTTGTTACAACGCCGGGCGTGTCCTCGCCGCCGGGGGCGCGCTGCTGCAAAGTCAGCTTGTCGCACACTTTGGCGGTGACTATGCCGCCGCCGGCGCCACCATCACCCTGGTTTATTTCGTCGGAGCCGCGGTGATTTGGTTGGGGCCTGAGACCACAGTGTTGTCGGACTAAGAGCAAAGGGAGGTCGGCAGGGAGCCACGGGGCTTAGGGGCCGGTAGAAGCGTCCGGACGACGCGGGCATCCGACCCCGGCGCAACCCTCGGTATTAAAGTCAGTCTTGGCGCTGCCGCAGCTCATTTGTTCGAACATAGCCTTCGGATCAAACGCCCCGTACCGAATCAGCTTCTCGGTCGCAGCGTCGTACACGCAATACCGCGGGCCCCCGTCGAACAGATACGTCGAGTAATGCAAAGTACCCCGGCACGTCGATGTGGACAGAAATGAGTCAAAGAAAGGTGCGTTCTTGCTACAAAATGTAGCCCGCGCAATCTGCGCGGAGGTCCAAGTTGGCGGGCACTGATCACTAACAGTCGAAAGCGGCACACAGGAATGATTCTCCGACCCTGCATCCTTGGAGCAGGCCTCAGCCAATCCGAACAGCAGCAGAGGCAAGAAAAATTTCATTGGGCAGTATAAGCCCGCGTTGGGGCCGAACACTAGGGAACAGCCACCCGACAGGTTTGGCTGCCCTGCAAATCTATTTCGCAAGTGCATGCCTTTTGGTCGCCACATTCGCAGTTCGGCGGCGGATTCGTCATCTTGAAACAACGAAGAGGGACGCAGCTACTGGATTCGTATCCGGGGCTGAACAGAACGCGACACGCCTCGGTCTTTCGATCACAGAGGGTCTGAACACAAGGAAATTTATCAGGCGGCAACGTGCACCCGACGGCGGGACCGGTATTGGTGCCCGCGCGCCCCGCCTCGCAAAGGTTGTCGTAGACTTTTCCGTCGCACCCGCAAACCGGCTTGGATGCGACCCCGGCGCAGGTCTTCGGCCGCAGGTAGCACGAAAGCGTGTCTCGCCCACCCCCGCATCCCGAAACGGGAGCGCTACAGTATCTTTGGACGGGGCACACACAGGCGCCATTGGCATCAAACTGGGGCTTTCTTTGGGAGAATACGGTAACAAAGACCGGTCCATCCGCGGCGTAGCTCACCCCGCAAGAAAGATCTTGTTTAGGCGCGCCAATGTCGACGTCGTGCTCTTCGACCGATCCGGTCGTCGAGACAGCCCGAACATGACAGCGACCGGGGCCTTTCACGGCGCCGTATAGGGTGGTGCACCCCTTGGGGTCTAGGCAGGGCGAAAGAGTGCAGGGGCCAGACACCGTCACCTCACGAATGTGCTGGTCGTCCTCATCCAGGATCTGGACGGAGAAGGCTGGGGCGCAGGGACCGTTGGCCGACGGTGGGGCGGATGAAGCGTCGGCAGCCCCCGTCGAATCCATTGATTGGCACGCCGTTCCCAAAAGGATCGTCACGATTAGCCACGAAGCCCCGTAGGTCGAACCTTCCGCCGCTCGAATCCTGGAAAATGTTCGACTGAACAATTGCGCAGTATTGCTAGGAGTTTCGGGAACGAAAATCATGAGGATTAGATTTTGCACGAAAATTGGCGCGATTTTCGGCTATCTAGGCGGCCAGCTGATCTCATGACAATGAACAACACGACCGACGTCGGATCCGCTGCCGTCTGGCACGGACGTTCTTCGATTTCTGCCAAGCGCCCGACGCTTGTCGGGCGTGAGCAAGACCAGGGCGCCGTGATGGAGCACGTGCTGTCGTCACAGGTGACGACGCTTGTCGGGCCAGGCGGCGTGGGCAAGACGGCGCTGGCAATGGCCGTGGCGGCAAAATTCAGTCGCGAAGATTTTCCCGACGGTGTGGCGGTCGTTTGGCTGGCACCTTTGCGGTCCGCCGATCTCGTGGCTGCGGAGCTGGCGGCCGCGATCGGATTGACCAGATCGGGAGGTCTGTCCAATGAAGACGCGATCATTGGCTGGTTGGCCGACAAAGACGTGCTGCTCGTGCTCGACAATTGCGAACACGTGGTGTCCGCCGTTGCTGATCTCGTCGATTCTCTGACAACGCGGCTTCCGCGTCTTCGAATTCTTGCCACCAGCCGCGAGCCGCTGTGGGTCGATGGTGAACTGAGCCATCGACTGTCGCCGCTGCCGCTGGCAGTGCCAAATGCAAGCTCTGAGCAGATTTGTGCCAGTCCGGCTGTGCAGTTATTTCGTGAGCGCGCGGGCTCGCGACAAGGCGATGCGCTGAAGACCGAACACGCCAATCGGATCATCGCAGAGATTTGTCGCCGCGTGGATGGGCTGCCGCTGGCCATTGAGCTTGCGGCAGCGCGCGCCGCCGGGCTTGATTTGAAAGATATCACGTCTCATCTCGATGACCTTTTCAATCTGTTGCCGCGACCGGCGCGACGTGCGGACGGTGGCCAGCGATCGCTGCGTGACACGGTGGAGTGGAGTGATGCTTTGCTCAGCAATGAGGAGCGCCGCTTGCTGCATCGGATGGCTGTGTTCGCCGGAGGCTTCGACCTCGCGGCTGTCAACGGCATTTGCGCGACCGAAGGGCACACCCCTGCCCAAATCGCGGATCTTACGGCGCGGCTGGTAGAAAAGTCGCTGCTCATGAAGGTCGGCGCCGGTCGGTACCAAATGCTCGAGACGATTCGCCAGCACGCCATCGACAAGCTCAGCACAGCCGGTGAAGCGGACCTGGCCCGCGACCGCCACGCACGTTTTTATCTTCACGCCGCGCTTTCAGAGTGCGTAGGACTGACGACGGGCCCAGAGCGGCCTCACATTGAGGTACTTAGCCGTATCGAGGACAACCTGCGTGTCGCCCTGGCCCGCCTGATCCAGATTGCACCCGTGGCGGCTTTGGAACTTGCCGCGGGACTTACGATCTTCTGGTGGACGCAAGGCAAGCTGCGCGAAGGGATTGGCTGGCTCCGTCAAGCCCGCGAGGCAGCGACAAACGCGCCGCCTTCGTTGCGCGCAGCCGGGCTATTTTCGGAAGCTTTTCTGATTGCGCACGATACGAGCGATTGGACGGCAGCCGCGAAACTTCTGGACGTTGGAATTGAGACCATTGGAAGCCCCACCGAGCCCCCTGCAATTCTTGGAATGCTCTGGTGCCTGCGTGGCGAATGCGACGTCTTCAATGGTGATGCGAAGTCTGGCGTGTTTCGGACGCAAACCGGTCTCGCGATGATGTCCGGGTTCCCGGACTCGTGGGGCCAGGCGTTCTGCTTATGGAACGCAGCCTATGCCCGGCTGTGTGCAGGCGATGAAGAAGCCGCCATAAATATCTTCAACGAAGAAATGGAGATCTCGCGCAGGCACGGTTACGGCATCGCCGAACTGTGCGGTTGCAACGTGATGGGCGAAATCTGGGAAAAACGCGGTAATCTGGAGGCCTCTCGCAAGTTTTGGGAACGTTCGCTTCTGTTGCGGCAGGATCTCGGCGCGTCTCGCATCGGCTACGTGCACGGTTCGATGCCGACGGCGCTGCTCGCGGTTGCGCGCGTGGCCGCCAAGCAAGGCGACCCGGTCTTAGCCTCGACGCTCCTGCGCGAGGCACTGCCCATTGCCGAAGAGATGCGGGACACGGACACCATTGCAGAGATCCGCGATCTCCTCCATCAGACCACGGGTGCGGGCCCGCCGAACGACGGAACTTTCCGGCCCCAGGCGGGGGTTTGGCACATCGAATTCAACGGAACCAGTGTCCACGTGCCGGACTTCAAAGGATTCTGGCACATTCGTGAGCTGTTGGCTCGACCGCGCGCGCCGATGCCCGCGCTGTCGCTCGTTGCCGCGCAGAGCGATGCTCCGCTTCCAATCGGAGACGCCGGTCCGCAGCTCGATCGCGAGGCACTCAAACAGTATCGAAAGCGGCTCGCGGCCTTGGACGAGGCGCTGGCCGAGGCGGAGACGCGGCACAACGTTTCGCGTTATGACACGTGCATGACGGACCGTGATGCACTGCTGGCGGAGCTTTCGAGAGCCACGGGACTCGGCGGTAAACCGCGCCGGACAGGCTCCCCTGGCGAAAAAGCGCGCCTCAATGTCACGCGCACCATCCGCCACGCCATCACGTTTCTCGCCACGGCGGTGCCCGAGCTTGCCACGCATCTGGACGAATCGCTTTTGACCGGTGTGTCGTGTTCTTACGAGCCCCGCGTCAACGTTTCCTGGAAAACCTGAACGGTGCGCGTGGTTCGTTCTAAACGAACCGGTGCGGACCGGGAACGAACGCCCTTAGGGGCAACCACCCCTAGAGGAGACACCATGAACATGATCACGTTTGCAAATGGCGACGCGATGCCCATCGTCGGGCTCGGCACCTGGAAGACGGCCCCGGGCGAGACCTATCAGACGGTTCGCGAAGCCATCCGCATCGGCTACCGGCACATCGATTGCGCGCCGCTGTACGGCAACGAAGTGGAGGTCGGCGCGGCTGTACGAGACGCCATCGCGGCCGGCGAAGTATCGCGCAAAGACCTGTGGATCTGTTCGAAGCTGTGGAGCAACGCGCACGAGCCCCGTGCGGTGATGCCCGCGCTGGTGAAGACACTTACGGATCTTGGCCTCGGGTACTTGGACCTTTACCTGGTGCACTGGCCGATCGCGCTCAGGGCGGACGTGATCTTGCCATCTAAGGGCTCCGATGTGCTGGGGCCCGCAGAAGCGCCAATGGCCGCGACCTGGGCTGCGATGGAAGAGACGGTCAAGGCCGGGCTCGTTCGTCACATCGGTGTGTCGAATTTTTCGGCAAAGAAACTCGGTGACGTGTTTGCGACCTGCTCCATCAAGCCCGAAATGAATCAGGTCGAGCTCCATCCCTTCTTGCAGCAGACAGATCTGCTCGCGTACTGTGCGTCGCGCGGCGTCGCCGTGACTTCATTTGCCTCACTCGGATCCTCGGATCGGCCCGCCTTTCTCAAGGTGGACGACGAGCCCTCGCTGCTCGACAATCCGGTGATTAACGCTATTGCGAGCGCGCGCGGCTGCACGGCGGCCCAGGTTCTACTGGCGTGGCACGTGGCCCGTGGCGTGGCCGCGATTCCGAAGTCGACGAAACCCGCTCGCTTGCGCGAAAATTTTGCCGCCGCCGACATTCATCTTGGTTCGGAGGATCTCAAACGCATCGCCGAACTCGATCGGAATTTCCGATTTGTCAATGGTGGGTTCTGGGCCATGGACGGCAGCCCGTGGACCGTGCACTCAATCTGGGCGTAGGCGCACCATCGCATAAGTAACAACTTGTCCCCGCCTAGGGCACAACCTGCTCCCTTCGGACAACAGAGTTTTAGGCACGGTCTAGTCTTGGTCATGGCCCCATTGGTGCAGAAGTTGGTGCCATGCCGACTTCCTTGGTTCGCCTCAGGCCCGTGTTGCCCGTTTCGTTGCGGCTGACCCTAGGGCAGCGTTTCGACCCTGACTTCACGGTGATTTTGGCGCTGGTATTCCTTTCGCATCTGGGCTTCGTGCTGTATCTGCGGGGTGTCGACTGGCCCCGGCGCCCTTCGATCGAAGATGTTCCTGACAGGGTCGTACGGACGGTATTGCGTCGGGTCCAGGTGCCCATAATGCCTTCTGTGGCCTCGTCGCTGCCCAAGACCCCGGCGACACGGTCGCCCAGGCGTGTTGTGCGCGATGTCCCACAGATTGATCGGCGGGTCGCGATCGCCACGCAGATGCGCCGAACCGGATTGGTGGCTGTCTTGACATCGATGGGCGATAACGGGCAGCTGGCCGACCTTCTGTCAGCGGGCGGATCTGACAGAGATCAGGCCGCGGCCCTTCGGGAAATTGGCGGTCTTTCGGTGCCAGGCGATTCGGCCGGATTGCGAACGCTGATCGGCGGCCCCGTGGCACAAGGGCGCATATCGCGGATAACAGATTTGCGAGGCATGACGTCAATTGAAGGGCCGACCGTCCTATCGGGCCCAGTAGAAAGAAAAGTGGTGACGGTCATCCGGCATGACCCGCCCGTTCTCGACGGAGCGGGAGATCCCGCGACGTTTTCGCGCGAAGTGAACGCGCATCTATCGGCACTGCGGGTTTGTTACGAACGGGCGTTGAGACGCGATGCAAGCCTTGCGGGGCGGGTGGTTCTGCGTTTCACCGTGACCGCTGCGGGAACCGTCGCGGATGTGTCGATCGATGAAGCCTCCATTGCCGACCCTGCCTTTCGCGATTGTCTGATGAAGGCTGTCTCGCATTGGCGATTCACCGCGCCTTCGAAGGGTGCTATCGAAATCTCTTTTCCCTTTATCTTTCAATCAGGCCAATGAACCTACCGCGACAGCAACCGACCCAAGGCCATCCCCATCACAGTTGCTAGCACCAAAGCCCCCATCCATCCCAGGCGTCGCAGCTGTCGCCAGGCCCGGCCAACGGGTGAATATCGACGTGCCGCGACCAGGTGGCCGGTGTGAAACCGCCGTAGATCTTCGGCCAGTTCAAACGCGGTGGGGTATCGATCGGCGGCGTTCCAGGCCATGGCCTTGTCGATGATGGCGGTCAAATCCTGGGGCAAGCGTGGCTCCAGTACCCCCAGCAAAGGTGGCGGTCTATCGCGTGCATCGTGCAGGGCCCGCGACGCCTGGGTCACGCCATGAGGGGGCACGCCCGTTAGTGCGTGATAGACGATGGCCCCTATGGCGTAGACATCCGCCGTATAGCCAACCGGGGCGCCCCGTGCCTGTTCCGGGGGCATATAGGCCGGGGTCCCCATAATGTCCCCTTCCTGCGAAGGGTCCGCCATTGACTTTGCCAGTCCCCAGTCGACCACCGCCACCTCTCCGAAGGCGCCCACCAAAACATTGTTGGGTTTTAGGTCGCGATGGACGAACCCCCGATCATGTGCGAATGCAATGGCATCGGCGACCGCACCACAGATAGGCAACAAACCCAGCCGATCGTCCAAACTGTCAGCGTCAGCGATGACCCGATCGAAGGGCCGTCCCCGGACCAGGTTCATGACCAAAAATGGTTCCCCAGTCGGGAAATGCCCCAAATCATGGACCGCCACGATACCCGGGTGGGCCAGTTGGGCGGCGATGCGGGCCTCACGTTCGAAAAGCTGCCAGCGCTCAGGATCCGCCGACGTCACCACTTTGATGGCGACGTCCCGGCCCAGGTGAAGATCTTTTCCCTCGTGAATGCGGCCCATGCCACCTTGGGCCAGCTCTCGGCCAAGGACATAACGGGGGGGACGCTGCGCATTTTCCGGCTGGTTTTGATTGCGGGTCGACCCTCGGACTGTTTCCGCCGTCGTGGTTAAGGCGGACGGGCGATCGGTCACGACGGCTGCCCCTTGCGGGGGCGAGGTAGGCCATATTCATCAAGCCGGCACATCAGCACCTTGCGCGACATTCCCAGGGCACGTGCGGTCCGTCCCTGGTGACCGCCACAGGATTTCAAGGCCTCAATGATCCGTCCCCGTTCGTCATCAGGTCTAACAGGGGGTGGCAACAAATGTAGATCGGCGCGCAAAAGGGGGCCGCCTGGTTCGCCCAACAGACACGCGCGTTCGATACATTGGCGCAGTTCGCGGATGTTGCCTGGGAAATCGTGATCCCTTAAGGCCATGCGTGCGTCGTCGTCGAGGATCGGTACCGTCGTGCGTCCCAAGGCCCGGCAGGCCTCGCCCAAAAATCTATCAATAAACCCGTTGATCTCGCTACGCCGCTGTCGCAAGGGCGGAATGGTCAGGCATACACCCGAAAGCCGAAAGAACAGATCCTTGCGAAATCTGCCCGCGACGACCTCGGCCTCTAGATCTCGGTTGGTCGCGGCCACAAACCTGACGTCCATAGGCCGGGGCCGCAGCGCCCCTATACGCGTGACTTCCTTTTGCTCGATCACGCGCAGCAGTTTTGCCTGCAAAGACGGCGACAGTTCGCCCACCTCGTCCAAGAACACCGTGCCACCTTCGGCTGATTCAAATAGTCCCGGTTTGGTTGATAGTGCGCCCGTAAACGCTCCCTTTTCGTGACCGAACAGTTCGCTTTCAACCAAAGGATCTGCCAAGGCCGCTCCATGTACCACCACAAACGGCCCGGTATTTCGTGGGGACTTGTTATGGATTAGCCGTGCCATCACGTCCTTGCCAACCCCGGTTTCCCCCAGCAACAACACGTTGATGGTGCCAGCCGCCGCGCGTTCGGCAAGGCCCAACACATGCGCCATGGGAGATGGCCCAGGGGCGGCCGTTGTGGCCATGGGCCTAACCATGAGGACGAGATCACCCACAGCAACGCTTTCCCCTGCGATGATGGGCACCCGGCGTCCGGCTTCGATTCGTACCTCACGGACATAGGTTCCGTTGGCACTTCCCAAATCTTCGATCTCGAATTGCCCGGACTGCAGATAAAGGCGGGCGTGGCAGCGGGAGGCCTTTAGGTCAAGGACGGGCACGTCGACGTCATCGGCCCGACCAATGACAACCTGCCCGACCATGGGCAACGGGAGGCGCGTAAACGTTGTCTCCCCCAGCACCAGCAGATGGTACCCACCCGGATCGGGCGATGTTTCCGAAGAAGCAATGGTGCTGGGGGGCGCCACGAAAGACCGTTACCAAAGTATACGGCCTCCAATGCACCCCCGTCTCGACGCGAACGTAGGGCGCCTATTTTGCGTTGGCGATAATGTACCCGTTGGGCATTTCCGCCGGAACCAGCACCACCGATTTGACGCCCAGTTCGTTCGCCAGGGTTTCCAGCAGCACTGTGTTACACAGCACTTTTTCACCATAGGCCACCCGGACATCGCCCGTACGCAGGGTCGCAAAATCGGTCGCCTTGACCCCGTCGTTGAACGTCGTGATTTCCATCGGCTTCAAAATCTTGGTGATCTGAACGTAGGTCGCGTCGTCCATGGGTTTTTCCATGGCAACCCGCGCGTCGTACATCGCCTTGTTCGGAATCCATACACCGCCCGCATTCAATTGCCCGCCAACAGCCAAATGGACGGCGCCATCCTGGCCCACGCCGAAAATCACGTCGTTTAGTTTGGTGCCGACAGACGCCTTCAGCATGGCCAGAGACGTGGCCGGCGTCAGCTTGCCCAGGGCAGTGTCCAGCTCCTTCTTTACATAGGTGGCGTACATGTCGCGGGCGGTTTTGTAGTCCTTGATCAGGTCATTGGCGAAAAACATGGCCGCGCCGCGGACGTAACCAAAAGGAACGCTGACACTCTTCGGCTCTTTATCCCCGTCGGCCCAGAAGGCCAACTGGAAACTGTTTGACCCCGGATCGATGGAGAAGAACTTGGGCTTGTTGCGCGTGGCCGAAATGTAGCCGTAGTAGCCCTCTTTTTCCGGAGAGAACACGTCCACCTCAAGGCTGGTCTCCGCCTTGACCTGGGTCTTGACCTCGTCGATGTTGACGGCATCCCGGGCCCACTGGGTCGCGTCCGCTGCCCCCATCGCTCCTTTGTCTAGCTTGCAGATGTCCTGGAACTCTTTGATGGTCTCGATCAGATAAGCAATATCCGTCGCGCCCAGGGTCTTGCCCTTCATGGTGGCCTGGTCGTAAGACTTGGCGCCTAGTCCCAGCGTGCGGCGGCACTGACGTTCGTCCCGGGTCGATTCGGGTTTCAGCGTGGTGCCCATCTTTTCGATCGAGAGAACAATCAGCTTCACGCTGTTCGATCCGATGTCAATGCCACAATAGATGCTGCGCCCGGCCGCTGCTGACACAGCGACCTTCTTGTCAGTCGCGATCTGGCAGGTGCTGGCGGGCGGAGCCATCGCGACAACGACACTGCCATCTGTTGTGGTTGTGCCCACATCGGAACGGCCCGCTGTATCCGTAGACAGCACACCGGCGTCAGGCCGGGGTCCTGCGTCCGCTCCGCCCGCATTCGCGCCGCCGGTGCCCCCCGCTGCAATGGTGCCACTGTCGGGGCTTCCCGCGGGGCCCGGTTTAGTGTCGTCGCTTTTGCAGCCACCCACGGCCAGCGCCGAAAGTGCCGCCGATATCAAGAAGTTACGCATCTTGTTTAATTTCATAGTCATCACCCTTGTTTTTCGCCTTGCCCACAACCCAAGGCGATCCTCCGTAGAATCCACCCCAAGTCAAGCGGTTCTGGGCACGATAAGCGAATATACAGAAGTCGTTGGTGACAAACGGGTGAACAATGTTTCGTTGCCGTTACGCCCCTGGATGTTTCCAAGGTTTTCGATACGCGCGCAGCAGGCGACGGGTGGCGTCGGCATCGCCTGTGACAATTTTGGCCTTCGGATCGTAGGAAATCGTTCGCCCCACATCCATCGCAAGGTTCGCAAGAATGCAACTGGCTGTGGAAATATGGCCTTCTTCGATATCGGCAATAGGCCGTCCGCGGGTTTCGACAGCAGCAAGAAAATTCAACATATGCCGACGGGTCGCTGGCGCCGCGTTCAGTTCGATGGCCTTTTCCGTCACATCCTCGGGGAATTTTTCGCGTTCAAACACGCAGTCAAAGTGAACCGTTTTGGCCTTCTTATCGTAAGGAATGAAATCCGCACGCATGGTACTGGCCTTCAGTACGCCTTTTTCACCGTGGATAACCAGCGCCCACGGGTAGTCGGCATCAGGGGGGGCCCCCCACGTGCGGTGCTGCCAGACGGCATTGAAGTTGTCGTATTCGAAGGTGGCGGTCTGCGTGTCGGTGATATTCGACTTGCCGGTTTTGTCGTTGAAGATGCCGCCCGCCGATGAGATTCGCTTCGGCCAACCGATGCCCAACATCCAGCGCGCCGTATCCAACATATGCACGCACATATCGCCCACGATGCCGTTGCCGTATTCCTTGAAGGTACGCCACCAACGCAGATGCGGCAGTCCGTCGTAGGGCCGCAGCGGCGCCGGCCCCGTCCACATTTCGTAGTCAAGATGTGACGGCACCGGTTCTAGCGGCGGATTGCCATTGGCACGCATGTTAAAGTAGCAACACAGATCGACATGCCCAATTTTGCCCAGCAATCCCCCGTCGATGATTTGTTTTTTGGCCTCGACCAGGTGGGGGGTGCTTTTCCGCTGCGTCCCGACTTGAACCACACGTTTGTGTTTGCGGGCGGCATCCACCATCGCCTGCCCTTCGCGCACGTCACGGCTGATTGGTTTTTGGCAATAGACATCCGCACCGGATTCGACCGCCGCGATCATATGCAGGGCGTGCCAGTGATCGGGGGATCCGACCAGAACGATGTCCAGATCCTTTTCCTTCAGCATGTCTCGATAATCCCGAAACGTGCGCGGCTCTTTGTGCGACGTCTGCCGCTGGCTGGCGATGGTGACCGCCTCGGCCAACATTTTGGTATCGGTGTCGCACAACGAAACAACGTCAACCGGCGCGACCTGTATCAGACGCCAAAGATCACTTTTGCCATACCAGCCGCAGCCGATAAGCCCCACCCGTTTGGGCTTTCCATTCACCAAATCGGCCGCATCAGCGCCCCACGATGGCAACGCCGCCAAGGCGCTGGCCGCAGATGCAGCGTGCAAAAAACGACGCCGGTTTACATAGGCACTAACGTTGCGACGTGGACGGGATCCCTGGCTGTTCATGGACGTAATTGAACAAATTCACCGCCCAAAGGCAACCAGCGAAGCCCATGTTCAACCGGGCGCTACACTGCCCACGTCTTACCCATGCCTGATCCCACCGCCGAACTGACCCGCAACATCCTCCTTTCCGTATTCGGTCTGCCCGGGTTTCGTTACGGGCAGGAAGCCGCCGTTGCCGCCGTGCTTAGCGGGCGTGACGTGGCGGTCTTGCTGCCCACGGGGGGCGGCAAATCGTTGTGTTACCAGGTGCCAGCGATGGTCCTGCGGAAACTGGGACGTGGAACCACGATTGTCATTTCACCGCTGATTGCCCTGATGCAGGACCAGGTGGCGGGCCTGCGCGGGGTCGGCGTCACTGCCGCCGCGCTGAACAGCCATCAGGATGATGATCAACGCCGTGATGTCATCGCCCAGTTTCTGGCGGGGGATCTTGATCTTCTATACGTCTCGCCTGAACGGGCAGCGCTGGACAGTTTTCGTCGGCTGCTGGGCCGCATCCCGATCGCGCTATTGGCCATCGACGAAGCCCATTGTTTAAGCCAGTGGGGGCACGATTTTCGTCCTGAATATCTGCGTCTGGGTGAATTGCGTGGCCTGGTTCAGGCCCCCGTGATTGCGCTAACCGCCACCGCCACCGGACGTGTCATGGATGAAATCGTCGCCCATTTGTTAATGACCGACCCCTTGGTGGTGCGGGGCGATTTTGCCCGCCCCAATCTATCGTTTTCGGTTCAACACCTGCGCACCGATGTTCTGCGGCTGGCGGCCTTGGTGGACCTGGTGCGCGCCCACATGGGACGCGGACGAACCATCGTTTATTGCAGCACACGCAAGAAGGCCGAGACCGTCAGCAAGGCGTTGAAGCACGCTGGTTTCTCGTGTGGTCACTACCACGCGGGGCGCACAAAAGGTGCCCGGGAACGCGCACAATCATCATTCGGGGCGGGTCGCACGCGGGTGTTGGTGGCAACCAACGCCTTTGGTATGGGCATCGACTATCCAGACGTGCGGTTGATCGTCCATTTTCAGGCGCCCGGAAGCCTGGAGGCCTATTACCAAGAGGCGGGACGTGCGGGGCGCGATGGCGACGATTCTGTTTGCGTGATGTTCTTCGGGCAAGGTGACCTGATGACCCAGCGTCGTCTGCAGGGCGGCGCTAAGACCGGCAAGGACGTTTCTTTTCTAGGCGAGGCGGCGCTAGGTCTTGTCGACAACTACGCACGCGGTGGTACGTGCCGACAGGTGCGTTTGTCGGCACATTTCACTGGCAACGACGATGTCCCCGGCTGCGGACGATGTGACGTTTGCCTGGGTACCGTGTCCATCCCCGCATCAAACCGTGTGGACTCTCTTTTCGATCGCGCCCCGGCGGTCACCCTACCTGCCGATTCCTGCGCCGTCATAGTAGAAGCGGTGGGGCTTCTACGAAAACCCGTGGGCAAGACCAATCTTGCCCGCGCCTTGCGTGGCAGCCGCGCGCGCCCGTTGGCCCGGCTGTCGCTGCTGCAATTGCCCCAGCACGGCCACCTCAAACAATTCGACGAACGTTCCATCGTGGCGGCCATTGAAGGGCTGCTGGAACAGGGCGTGTTGGTTAAAAAGGGAATGAAGTACCCAACGGTATGGCTTCCCGGACGGCCCGTTCGCACGGTGGCGGCCGAAAAAAACAGTTCAGACGCGCAACACCCACCCAAACCCCGGGGGCGTTTCCCCAAATACAATGACTGCATCCGCGTGCTGGAAAATTACCGGCGGCGCATGGCCCGGCAGTTGAAATGGAAGCCCTATATGGTGTTTCAACAGCGTGTCATCGTGGCCCTAGATCAACACCGCCCGACCACGCACGAGGCCTTGGCGCGCATTGCGGGCCTAGGCGTTTCCCGCATCGAACGGTTCGGCAACGACCTGATTGCGCTGATGAAACAACACCCGCTTTAGACACCCCGCGAACCGCGTCAATCCTCCCGAAAAAACGCTGTTGTACGTTTTTTGCCTTCACCGTGTACACTACAGCCCTGCAGGGGCGTTCGCGCCCAGGCGTGGCGGGCGTGATAGGCAGCGCAGTGTTGCCGGTTTCGACCGCTGGTAAAAGGAAAAGGTAAATGCAAAAAGGTACTGTTAAGTTCTTCAACACGGCTAAGGGTTTCGGCTTCATCACGCCTGACAGCGGCGGCAAGGACCTGTTCGTCCATGCCAATGACACAGGCGGGGCCGTCCTTCAGGAGGGCTCTAAGGTCGAGTTCGACGTTGTCGAAGGTAAGAAGGGCCCCCAGGCCAGCGGCGTAAAAATCGTCTGAGCCTGTCCGGGTGGGCGGACGCGGAAATTTTCCTCGTCCGTCACGTCCCGTTTTTCGACCTCAAAACATCTCGTCGCTTGCGCACCCGCCCGGCCTGCGGGAATCTTTGCCAATGCCCACCTTCTTCGACCGCATCAAGGCCATGATGACCGATCCCGCACAGTTGCCGCCCGTCGCGCGACTTGTCGGTTTCAGCGTGACAGAGGCCCGTTTGGGCCACGTCACCCTCTGCATGGACGTGCAGGAACGTCATCACAACGCCGTCGGCACCTTGCACGGCGGGATCTTGTGCGATATCGCCGACGCGGCCATGGGGCTGGCCTACGCCACGGCCTTGGCCGAAGGTGAAACCTTCACGACCGTCGAATTGAAGATCAACTATCTGCGTCCGTTCCGAAAAGGCGAAATTCGCGTGTTTGGAAAACTGGTCAAGGGCGGGCGTACCCTGGGCCTGACCGAAGCGGACGTCCTTGATGCCGACGGAAAACTGGTGGCCCGGGCCTCCAGCACTTGCATGACGTTACGGGGCGAACAGGCCCAAGGGCGATAGCAACGGTTGTGTCCAGCGTTGTGATTGGCCTTCAGAAAGTCCTGCGCGCCAAGCGCAACCTATTGTCGGGATCGCTAGGTGCCACCGATTGCCTGCGCCTGTGCGCCGGGGCGGCGGATGGCTGCGAAGGGTTGATCGTTGATCGCTTCGGATCTTTGGTCGTCGCCACAAATTACGCCCCCGTTGATGCTGATGCAGGGGCAGCCCTGCTTTCGGACCTGCGAACCTGGCTGCCTTCGTCAGATGTCATCGTCAAAACGCGTGCCCCGTCCGGCACGAACCCGTCGTTCGCGCTGCAAACTTATCTATCGCCCCGGACAACACCCATTGTCGGCACCGAACAGGGGTTGCGTTTCGAGATCGGGACAGATCCAAATCACGATTTTGGAATCTATCTGGACGCGGCCAAGGCACGTCAACACGTGCGCACGGTCGCCACCGGCCAGAATGTTCTGAATCTATTTTCCTATACGGGGGCTTTTGGCATCGCGGCCGCTGCCGGGGGCGCCACGTCCATCACCAACGTCGATCCGAACAGGGACTATCACGCCTGGGCCCTAAGAAACGCACGGCTCAACGGGGTTAACCTGCGTGTGCTGCCGGATACGGCCCAGGATTTTCTGAAAAAATATCGACGCCGTCTGGAACGATCTCCACACACACCACCCTTCGATCTGATCATCGTCGATCCCCCTGCGTTTGGTGCGGGGCGTGGCAACGAACGGATCTTGCGGCTTTTGTGGCCACAGATTTTTGACAGCCTGCGGGTGATGTCCCCGCGCCACATCGTGCTGATGTGCAACGACAAATACTTCCGATCCAAAAAAAACTTTTCCGATCTGGTGATGGCCGAACTGGGAACACAGTATCGGTTCACCCGCCTAGGCACACATTTGCACGCCGACGATCTGAAACACGAAAAACCTGATCTGAATTGGAAGGCAGGCCTCGAAGATCCCCATTATGTCGAACCCGTGGTTTTGGCTGGATCGCGCATCACCGCCCGACCACGATAATGACCCCCCAGCTTCGATCGGGTACGGCATAGGCAACATCGATCCCGACCGCCGCCGATGTCACATGCCGCAAATACCCACGCAGGCCAGCCCCGATGGACGCATGCAGATCTCGGGTGATATCGAAGCCCGGTTTTTGGAACCGGTTCGGTAAAAACTGGCGGCCATCAGATCGGGGATCGTACACGGCGCCCGTGATGTCCCGCCCGGGAAGGCTTCGGAACCATAGGGCAGCGGCGTCCACAAACCCAACCGCACGCAGTTCAAAAGGCCCGGGATCGAGAAGCGGCAGGTGGTGGGCAATTTGGGTCCCGATGCGGGTATCGCCCTGATAGCGCCGGTATCGAATGCCCCGGACGTCAAGGCCCCCGACAGTGGGTTCAGCCCACAAAGGTAGATCGCGGCTGACCAACACATCACCGGTGACGATGAAGTTGTGCCGGGACAGAACACGCATTGCGTATTCGCTGCGTAAATCCAAACGCCAGTCAGAAAACCCACGGCCCGATCCCAGTTGTCGAGAAGAAAACGAAAGTTCAGCCAGGGCCAAGACGCCCAGGCGAAGAGGCCCAATCATAGACAGATCATCAAGCCCCGCGCCAAGACCCACCTGACCCCGACGACCCGTTCGGGCCGCAGGATCTAGGTCAGACGGCGCATCGGCGTTGTCGGGATCTGCGCCCGATCTGCCCACGCGGGCGTATTCAAGACGGTAGCGACCGGCGACGAAAAAACGATCCCACAGCCGCAGTCCTACCCGGATCCCGACGCCACCCACGGTGACGGTGGACGAACGCACGGGCGCCGGGCTGTCGTTCCCGTCGTTGCCATATTCGGGAATCCACGTTCGCGCGCCATCAACCTGTAGGGCTGGTTCAAAAAAACCATGCGCGCCCACAACACCCGCCGCCCCGCCTGAATCGACCGTGGACAACCGGCCCTGCGCAAATCCCTGCGCCCCGCGATCGAATAGATTTTCATGGGTCAGGCGCAGCCCGCCCACCCTTTCGCCTGGGTAAGAAACGAAGGTCGGGGTGGGCACCCACGGCAGCCGGTCCCGGGCCACAACCGTGATCCGGGCGCCCCCCCCCACCGGCTCCCAAAACGCATACACGTCCGAAAACAGGTACGAATCAAGCAAACGACGCCGCAGGGATTCCAGCGTCGTTGTGCCCAGCGGATCGCCAATTTTGACTTCGGCCAGGGCGCGGACCGTGTCCGACGACGTCCGCACATTTTCGCGAACACGGATTTCGCGGATAGGTTCGCCGCGTTCCCCCGCCGCACCGGCCCCGCGCAGGCCGAGCAGCATGAAGGCCGCCATCAGGGGCAGGGTTCGGGACGCCATACCCTGATTAAGGACCGGTTTGCGGTGATCGTCGATTTTTCTGGCAGTCCTTGGCCCCTACGCCGATTTTTCCAGCACCCCCATCACCGCCGCAATACCACGCAAATACCCCAAAGATTCCCTGATCCCGGGCAGGGGGGTCTCGACCTGGATTTCATATTCCAGCGCCACATGGCCTTCGAACCGAATCTTCACGATCGATCGAAACAGGCCCACAATATCAATCTGGCCACGTCCGACCTCGACCTGGTTCCATTTGTCGCCTTCTTTGCGAAGATCTTTGATGTGCATGTCCATCAGCCGATCCGCACATTCCACGGCAGTTTTCACCGGATCCCCGCCGGCCCGCACCGTGTGCCCGATGTCCATGCACAGGCCAATGCGTTTATCCCGCTTCTTGATGTGACCGTACACATCCTTGGGCGTGGGATACAGTTTGTCCTCGGGGCCGTGGTTGTGAATCGCGACGGGCATGTTGAATTCTTTGACCAGCTTTTCGACCAGATCCAGCGCCTCGTGGGCAGGGGAGGCCACAATCATCGGGAAGCCACAGATGCGTGCGTATTCAAAATCTTTGCGAACCTGGGCCTCGAACGCGTCGTTGATGGCCTCGCTCTTCTTCGGGTCGGGCTTCCAGTTGATGACCCCGCCCCCGGTGATGGTGATACCCGCCGCCTGGATCTTCGCCACCGACGCCTTCAGTACGTCGGGGGCGTCCGTACGCGGCAGGTGCATGTCCTTGACCGTCAGATATCGAACGTCCAGCGACTTGCACGCTGCCAGCGCATCGACCAACGACAGTTTCCGCAGCGAATACGAGGCCAGACCAATTTTCAGCGGTTTGGCGGCCGCCACAGGGGCCCGGGCGGCAGACAGGGATCGGGGCCCCGCAACGACCCCCAACGTGGTGGCGCTGGCAGTCCCCAGCAGGTGGCGGCGTGTGAACATGACCATGAGTTCCTCCCAAAAGAAAGAAGCCCACTATAGCCAAGCCGCCTGACGTCGGTATGATGAGTTTGTCTCATGACTGAAGATCCCGCGCGAACCAAGGATCGCACCCTGACGGCGATGGTGGCGCAGATCCGCGACGAAGACGCGCCGGTGATTCCCCTGCTGCTGCGCGCAGGACGCGCCGATCGCCTAGAAAAACCGGGGGAAATGCTGCCCTTGCTGCTGACGGGGCCGCTTCAGATCGGCCGCGCGGGCCCGGACAACCACGGCGCGGGAACGTTACCACTGGACGACGCGCTGGTGTCCGGTCGGCACGCGCATCTGGCCGCAGGCGCCGCCGATCCGACGCTGACGGATCTAGACAGCAAAAACGGAACGTTTGTGAACGGGGACAGAATTTCCCGCCCGCACCCCTTGACCGACGGTGATTGTATCTTCATTGGCCACCAGGCCTTCGTGTACCGGCGCGTGTCCGCGCTGATGTTGCGGGCCCTAGACGATGAACGCGCCAACCCTCTAGGTCCTGTCGCAACCCAATCGCCGGCCCTGGCCCTGCTGTTGTCGCGGCTGCGGCGTCTGGCCGCCACGCCTACCGAAATTCTTCTGGGCGGCGAAACCGGCGTCGGCAAGGAAATCTACGCACGGGCGATTCACAACAACAGCGGCCGCACAGGTCGGTTTGTTTCCGTGAACTGCGCGGCCCTGCCCCGCGACCTAATAGAAAGCGAGCTGTACGGGTACCGCGCGGGCGCCCATTCAACCGCCCACAGCGCCAAACGTGGCCTGGTCGAAGAAGCAGAGGGCGGCACCCTGTTCCTGGATGAAATAGGCGAACTGCCTTTAGATGCGCAAAGCAAGCTGTTGCGGTTTGTCCAAGATCGGGAACTTTTGCCCCTGGGGGAGACGCGTTCACGCAAAATTGATGTCCGCATTCTGGCCGCCACGAATCGCATCGTGCAAGACGGCCCCGACATCCCCCCTGCCCTGCGTTCGGATCTGCTGGCCCGCCTGGGCTCAGCACCCCTTATCCTGCCACCTTTGCGGCAGCGCCCCGAGGATCTGGGGTCGCTTATCACCTATCTGGGACGCGACGGAATCCCGTTTCGATTCGACGTCCCCGCCTTTCGATCATTGTTCCTGCACCCGTGGCCCCTGAATGTACGCGAACTGGAAAAACTGCTGACAAGCGCCCGGGCCCTGGCGGCACCCACGTCCGCCATCACCCTGAACGATCTTCCGAATGTTTTTTCGCGGGCGCGGAAGGTACCGCCCCCGCTGGCCACGGGACGTAAGGCGCCCGAAGCCGGACCGTCGGCCCAGGAACTGCAAACCCTGCTTTCGCAGCATCAAGGCAACGTGGCCGAAGTTGCCCGCACCTTGGGTCGGCAACGGGCAGCGGTGTGGCGCTGGATGAAGAAATTCGGCCTGTCGCCAAAGGACTAGTGCACCGTCTTCGAAATAGCGTCAAGTCCGGCCGACGATCCGGGCCGAGCGCAGCGTTGCTCCTCCTCGCAATAGCTACGGCTATTGGTCGT